>JBAQNC010000149.1:0-27248 GCA_049303435.1 Parvibaculum sp.
CAACAGCGGCCATATAGACGGGACGCGGGAAACGACGTTCGGGCGCGACAAGATCGCGGAAGAGCGAAGTCGGCGGCACTTCGCGCGCCCGCGCCAGCGGCCAGATGGCGAAGGCAAGCGTCGTCAAGACGCCGTAGGCGGCGGCAAGAATAAGCGGCGCAGAATAGACGCCGAGCGCGGCAGGCACAGGGATCAGATCGCCTGCCGTCGCCTGAACGATAAAGGGAATGGCAGCGCCCAGCGCCAGACCGATGGCGATGCCGAGAAGCGCCAGCACCATGACCTGCACGAGATAGAGACGAAAGACGAGCGCGCCGGACGCCCCCATCGATTTGAAGATCGCGATCACTTCGCGCTTGCCGTCGAGATAGGATTTAACGGCATTGGCGACACCGACACCGCCGACAACAAGAGCCGTCAGGCCGACAAAATTCAGGAACAGCGCCACCTGTTCAACGAAACGTCGAAGCCCCGGCGCGCCGTCGGAACGATCACGGATACGCCAGCCCGCGTCGGGAAAATCGGCCTGAAGCTTTTCGACATAGGCCTTGATGGCGGCATTCGACACAGCACTATCGGGACGCTTCAACCGATAATGATAGGAGACAAGACTGCCCGGCTGCACAAGCTCTGTGGCGGCAAGCCCGGCACGCGCGATCATCACGCGCGGCCCGAGCGCGAAACCGTCGCCGACCCGATCGGGCTCATGCGCAATCTCGGCGCGATATTGCAGTGTCGCGTCACCCACCTTGAACGTATCGCCAACCTTGAGGCCCAGACGCGAAACGAGATTGGGCTCGACCACCGCGCCATAGAACCCGTCATGCAACGACAAGGCATCGACGAGTGTCACGTCGGGGGTCAGACGCATCGCCCCATAAAGCGGATAGACATCATCCACCGCTTTCAATTCGACGAGACTTTGCGACAGATCGGTGCGCGCCATCGCGCGCATCTCGACAGTCTGCGAAACCCCATTGTCTTTGCTGAAGGCCGCAAGCTCCGCTGCGCTCGCCTCGCGATGCAAGAGACGCACATCGATATCGCCGCCGAGAATATCCTGCCCGCGTTCGGCCAATCCGCGCGTCAGCGCCGTCGAGACGGAACCGACACCGGCAATGGCGGCAACGCCCAATGCAAGGCAGGCGAGAAAGATGCGAAAGCCGCGCAGGCCCCCGCGTAATTCGCGCCGCGCCAAACGAATGGCCAGAGAAAGCGAGGCGTCATTCATGCAAGCGCACCGGCGACGGAGGCACCGGCCTTGATCCTCTCGATCAAACCATCACGAAGATGAACGACCTGCTCGCAACGCTCGGCCAAGGCTTCGTCATGGGTGATGAGGACGAGCGTCGCGCCCTTGCGCGCGTGAAGGTCGAACATGAGTTCGATAATGTCGGCGCCTGTCGTCTGGTCGAGATTGCCGGTGGGCTCATCCGCCAGCAGGATTTCAGGATCGCCGACAACGGCGCGCGCCAGCGCTACGCGCTGCTGCTCGCCGCCCGAAAGCTGGCCCGGATAATGCGTCAGGCGATGACCGAGGCCGACATGTTGCAGTTCCTCTTCGGCGCGGGCAAATGCATCCGAGCGCCCGGCAAATTCGAGCGGGATGGCGACATTCTCAAGCGCCGTCATGGTCGGCACGAGATGGAAGGACTGAAAGACAATGCCGACATGCTGGCGACGAAAGCGGGCCAGACCATCCTCGTTGAGCCGGGTGAGATCCTGCCCCGCCACATGCACGCGGCCCGAGCTTGGCTGCTCCAGCCCCGCCAGCACCATGAGAAGCGTGGACTTGCCCGAGCCCGACGGGCCGACGAGACCGGCGGTCGCGCCACGCGCGACTTGCAAATCAATTCCACGCAATATGTTGACCGGTCCGGCCTGACTGGGCAGGCTGAGCTTGACTTGCTCAAGTTCAATCATGATATCGCTCAAGCGCACTCACCTCATTTGGCCCTTCACTGGCCATCCATTCACGAAAGCCCTTTGGGCCATATGGCATTTTTCCATTGATTTACAAGAAATTGACAGCCCGGATTGTACTTGCCCTCGCACTGATGGGCTTTGCCGCCGCCTCGCAAGCGCGCGCCGAGACGAACAAGCCCTTCGTCATTGTGGCCTTTGGCGACAGTCTGACGGCGGGCTATCTGCTCGGGCCCGACGAGGGCTTCGTGCCGCAATTGCAGAAAGCCCTGACCGCCAAGGGCTTTGCCGATGTAGTCATACGCGATGCAGGCGTCTCCGGCGATACGACGAGCGGCGGGCTCTCGCGCCTCGACTGGAGCCTTGGCGCGGAGACGGACGCGGTCATTCTGGAGCTTGGCGCCAATGATGCGCTCAGGGGCATCGATCCCGAGATCACGCACGACAATCTGGAGAAGATGATCGAGATGCTGCAAAAGCGGCATATCACCATTCTACTGACGGGCATGCTTGCCCCGCCGAACATGGGTGCAGATTACGCCGGCCGCTTCAACGCGATCTATCCCGATCTCGCAAAGAAATATGATCTCGATCTCTATCCCTTTTTTCTCGACGGCGTGACCACGCATGACAATCTGACGCTGGCCGACGGCATGCACCCCAACCCGCAAGGGGTCGCCGTGATGGTGAAAGGCATTCTGCCAAAAGTGGAAGCCCTGATCGGCAAGGTCGAAGCACGCGCCGCGCACCCATAGATTTTCCGTCAATCAATCCAGAAAATTCAACTCGACCAGACTCTCAAGGGGGCACTCATGAACTATCGCAAACTCGGCCGAACCGATCTCAAGGTCAGCGAAATCTGCCTCGGCACCATGACATGGGGCGAACAGAACACCGAGGCCGAGGGCCACGAGCAGATGGACTATGCCATTTCAGAAGGCGTGAATTTTTTCGATACCTCGGAAATGTATGCCGTGCCGCCCAAGCCGGAAACGCAAGGCAAGACCGAAACGATCATCGGCACATGGTTCAAGAAGCACAAGAACCGCGACAAGGTGATCCTGGCGACCAAGGTTGCAGGCCGCTCGCCCATGACATGGCTACGCGACGACAAGGCGGGCACCGAGCAAAGCGCCAAACAGATCAACGAAGCGGTGGACAAGAGCCTGAAACGTCTGCAAACGGATTATATCGACCTCTATCAGCTGCATTGGCCCGATCGCCCGATTGCACTTTTCGGCAGCATCGGCCTGACCTACAAGCATATCGACGCCGAAACCCACCCGATCCACGAAATTCTGGAAACGCTCGGCGAAATCGTGAAATCCGGCAAGGTGCGCCATATCGGCCTGTCGAATGAATCGCCCTGGGGCACGATGAAATTTGTCGCCGAGTCGCAAGCGCGCAGCCTGCCCCGCGTCCATTCGATCCAGAACGCCTATAACCTCATCAACCGCACGTTTGAACTGGGCGGTGCGGAAATAGCCTTTCGCGAAGATGTAGGCCTGCTTGCCTATTCGCCGCTGGCGCAGGGCTATCTGACCGGCAAATACCAGAACGGCGCCCTGCCGCAAGGATCGCGCAAGCAGCTCTTCAACCGCTTGCAGCGCTATGAAAACCCGCAAGGCAATGCCGCCATCGAGGACTATCTGGTGATCGCCAAAAAACACGGGCTCGACGCCTCGCAGCTTGCCAACCAGTTCGTGACCACGCGACCTTTCGTGACCTCGAACATCATCGGCGCAACGACGATGGAACAGCTGAAGCTGGCGGTGACGTCGCGCCATGTGAAATGGACGGACGAGCTGGAAGCGGATGTGAACGCGGCGCATGCCCGCAATCCCAATCCGTGCCCGTGATTCCTGCTCTCACAAGATCGTCATGCCCCGGCTTGACCGGGGCATCCATCTTTTCAGCTCAAAGGAAGGTGGATGGCCCGATCAAGTCGGGCCATAACGTCTGGAGGGACTGTCGGTAAAATTCTCGCATGCGTTGCCGCAAGCAAATTCAGGACAAGAAAATTGATCCGCCTTTTCACCGCGCTTGAAATTCCGCACGAGATTGCGTCGAGACTCACCGGCCTGCAACGCGGGATCGATGCGGCGCGGTGGATCGAGCCGGAGAGCTTTCACATCACGCTGCGCTTCATTGGAGACGTGCGCGAGGATGTCGCCGATGAGATCGATCTGGCGCTCGGACAAATCCCCTTCAAGCCCTTCGAGCTTTCGCTCGAAGGCGTCGGCGCTTTTGGCGGCGCGGAGCCGCATGCGATCTATACGGGCGTCAAACACAGCGAGACGCTGAACATATTGCAGGGGCGGCATGAAAGCGCCATGCGGCGCGCTGGCCTGAAGCCCGAGCCGCGCAAGTTCATGCCGCATGTGACGCTGGCGCGGTTGCGCCATGTGGACCCCGCCGAGGTCTGGCATTTCGTGGCGGCGAATAATCTCTTTGCGACGCCAACCTTCGAGGTGACGGGCTTTACACTTTTTTCCGCGCGTTCAAGCGTCGGCGGCGGGCCTTATGTGGCCGAACGGACCTATCCGGAAATCTGACGATCAATCGTCCTGTGCGCCTTCGATCATGTGCATATCATCGTCCGACAGGCCGAAATGATGGCCGATCTCATGCACCAGCACATGGCTGACGATCTCTTCGAGCGTATCGTCGTAGGCTGACCAATAGGCGAGCATGGGACGGCGGTAGAGATAGATCATGTCGGGGTAATGCGTGATCTGGTTCACAGGCTCATAGGGTTCGCCGCGGCCATGATAGAGACCCAGAATGTCGAAAGGGCTGTTCAGCCCCATCGTTTTCATGACTTCCTTGTCGGGGAAATCCTCGACCCGGATGACGACGCCGAGACAGTGTTCGCGGAAATGCGCAGGCAGGCTCGCAAAGGCCTCGTCCGCGATACGCTCGAAATCTTCAATGCTCGGGGCTTCTGCCCTGTGCCGACCCATCATCTGCTCCTTGCGCTGCAAGCTTAAGCGCGCGATTGTCGGACCGCAATTCAAGGAGGCAAAGATGATCGAGAAACTGAAGGGCGCGGCGCGCGCCAAGGCATTGGCAGAACTCAAGGGTTGGGAAAAGGTGCGCGGTCGCGACGCCATTGAAAAGACCTATACGTTCAAGGATTTCAGCGAGGCCTTCGGCTGGATGACCCGCATCGCGCTGGCGGCGGAAAAGGCCGATCACCATCCCGAATGGGGCAACATCTATAATACTGTGGTCGTGCAGCTGACGACGCATGACGCGGGCGGCGTCTCGGAACGCGACATCGCGATGGCGAAACTGATGGACAGGCTGGCGGGCAAGGCCGGGAAATAATCGAACGACGGCAAGAAAAAGCCCCGGTGTTTCCACCGGGGCTTTTCGCATTCATGAAGCCGCAGATTAGCGCGGAGCCATACGGATCGCGCCGTCGAGACGAACGGTTTCGCCGTTGAAATAACCATTGGTGATCATCTGCACGGCGAGCGAGGCATATTCGTCGGGGTTGCCGAGACGGGACGGGAACGGCACCTGGGCGCCGAGCGCCTGACGAACCTTTTCCGGCGCGCCGGCAAGCAGCGGCGTGTCGAAAATGCCGGGCAGGATGGTGTTGACGCGGATGCCGTCGCGGCTCAGATCGCGCGCGATGGGAAGCGTCATGCCGACAACGCCAGCCTTGGAGGCCGAATAGGCGGCCTGACCGATCTGGCCATCGACAGCGGCAACCGAGCCTGTGTTGACGATCGCGCCGCGATCGCCATCGGCCGACAGCGGATCAAGCGTCAGCATGCCCGCCGCCGACTTGGCGATGCAGCGGAAGGTGCCGACGAGGTTGATCTGGATGATGAGGTTGAACTTGTCGAGCGGGAAATATTCCGGCGCGCCCGTTTCCTTGTTGCGCGAAGCGGTCTTGATGGCGTTACCCGTACCGGCGCAATTCACCAGAATGCGTTCCTGGCCATTGGCGGCGCGCAGCTTGGCGAAACCGGCATCGACGCTGGCTTCATCGGTCACATTGACCTTGGCGAAAGCACCGCCGATTTCCTTGGCGAGGGCTTCGCCCTTGTCTTCCTGCAGATCGAAAATGCCGACCTTCACGCCCTGCGCGGCAAGAGCCCGCACGGTGGCCGCGCCGAGGCCCGATGCGCCGCCTGTAACAATGGCGGAAATATTGGAGTCGAGTTTCATGGGTCTTTTCCTTTGTCCCGCTGGCGCCCACTGAAAAGGGGCTTTTTGGTTGGCGCCGATTTAACAAATTCGCACGGGGGGACGCGAGCCAAAAATGCGGAAAATGGCGGGATTTATTGACGCTGCCGCGTGCCACTGTTTTTGACGCAGGGTCCGCCTGAACTTGTACGAAGGCCGATCGGCCCCTATTTAAAACAGACGAACGGTGTGAATGAGCCCATTTGAGGACAAATGACGGACAAGAGCCCGCCTTTGGAACTGGAAAGCCCCAAATTCGCCTTACCCGCGGTGATGGAGCGTAACGAGAAGACCGTGCGTGACGGCTTCTGGAAGAAGCTCGCCAAATTCGCAGGCCGCGTGCCCTTCGCCGAAGATGCGGCCGCCGCCTGGTTCTGCGCCCGCGATCCCAAGACACCGATGCGGGTCAAGGCGACGCTGCTCGCGGCACTGGCCTATTTCGTGCTGCCGACCGATGTGATCCCCGATTTCATCACAGGCCTCGGCTTCACCGATGACGCCACCGTACTGATGGCCGCCATCGGTCTCGTCTCGACGCATCTGACGCCGACGCATCGCAAGGCCGCGCGCGCCGCCCTGCATCTGCCGCCGCTCGACGAAAAATCCGCAGACTAGGCCCAGACGCCCGAAGCGTTGGAACTAAACCCGAGCGCCGTGTAAGCTGCATCGACCAGCGATTGCCCGCGATCATTGAGCAATATGCCATTGCCCATGCGGTTCATGTTGTAGCCGAAGCTCATCTTCGCTTGCGGATCGGCAAAGCCGATGGAACCGCCCATGCCGACATGACCGAAGGCGCTGTCGGACAGGATGCAACTCATGTCGCGCACATTGGGCACCTTGCGATTGTCCATCGACTTCATGAAGCCGAGCGCAAAACGCGTGGGGATCAGAAGCGTCGCGTCTTCATGCGTCGCCACCGCCACGCGGCCCATGCGCGCCAAGGTATCGGCGGAAACAAGTTCACCATTGGCAAACGGCTGATAAAGACCGGCAAGACCGCGACCATTGGTGATGCCGTTCGCCGACCCGATTTCGGCGGCATGGCATTCGCGCGAATTGAAATTCGCCCCGCCATTGTTCATCAAAAAGAGATGCGCCAGCGAATTGGGATCGTTGATCACGGCCTGCGTGAAACGCGACTGCATGGAAGCGGCATCCGGCACGGCATTGATCATTTCGGCAACACGCGGCTCATGCTCTGCGGGCAGACCGATATAAAAATCGAGACCCAGCGGCCTTGCCACTTCGTCGCGAAAGAATTCGCCCATGCGCTTGCCGGACGCGCGATGCACCAGCTCGCCCACCGTCCACGCGAAGGTGACGCCGTGATAACCGTTGCGCGTGCCGGGCTCCCAGAACGGCGCTTCCTTTTCCAGCACCGAGACCATGTAGTCGTAATCGTAATAAGCGCCATCCTTCAGCTTGGTGCGCACATGGCCGAGCCCGACGGAATGGTCGAGCATCATCGAGACAGTGGCGTTCTCCTTGCCGGCTTGCGCAAACTCCGGCCAGTATCTGGAGACCGGTGCGTCGAGATCGAGAAGCCCGCGGTCGGCAAGAATATGCGCGCAGATCGCCGTCGCGCCCTTGGTGCAGGAAAAGACGATGGACAGCGTATCGCGCATCCAGGGAGCGCCATCGCGCGCGACCTTGCCGCCCCAGAGATCGACCAGAGTCTTGCCTTCGAGCGTCATGCAGACATTGGCGCCAACCTCGTCGCGGCTCTCGAAGTTTTCGACAAAGGCATCGACCACGCCCTTGAACTTCGGGTCGTAGGTTCCTTCGATGAGGCCCGCCTTCGTCTCGGCCGAAAAATTTTCCAACGCCATCTATTATCTCCCTGATTATTTTTTCTTGATCGAATGAATTGAGCGGTGACTCACTCAAGCGGTGACGCAGGCCGCTTGCCATAGCCATCGGCGAGCAGAGCCGCCTTGATCCGTACTGTCATGAGCGCATAGCCCGCGGCATTGAGCGACAACCCGTCCCATCTGAAATCGTCCTCATTGACCTGATCCGCGCCATTGCTCAACACGCTGGCGACATCGACATAATGGAGCGAGGGATCGCGATGGATGTCGGCCTCGATCAACGCATTGGCGCGCTTGGCCCCGAGCCAGCGCGACTGACGCATGGGCTGGGGATGGATCGACACGTAATAGACAGGCGCCTCGACGCGCGCCTTGCGCAGCGCCTCGACGAAAGCCTTGAAATCGTCCAGTACATCTTCCGGCCGACGCCCACCCTCGTCCGAAAGATCGGCCTGACCGGCGATCAACACGATGGCGGCAGGCTTGTAGGGCGCGACGATGCGCGGAATGTAGTAAGTGACATGCGCAATCTGCGCGCCGCCAAAACCACGCTTGATGACGGAGATGGGCGCCATGTCGGCCCCAAGCGTTTCCCACTGGCGCACATTGGAGTCGCCCACGAAAAGCACCGCATTGCGCGGCGGCGGATTGGAGACATCAAGCCGCTCGAAGGCCGAAATATCGCCCGCCCAATAGGTCGGATTGCCCGACGCCAGGAGCACATAGAGGAGGAAACCGAAAAGCGCGACAAGGGCGAGAAATACAGTCCCGCCGATCATCACCAAAGTTCGCCGCATCGGCTCCCGCCCCCATATGATCCGTGTTACTCAAGCCAACAATCGTGTCCGCGCTTCAGCGTTCAGGCACCAGAACGATCTTGCCCTTGACCTTGCGCGCGGCCATGTCCTCAAGCGCCGTGGCGACTTCGGAGAATTTGTACTCGCGCGAGACATGCGGCTTCAGCTTGCCCTGCTTGAACCATGTCATCAGTTCCTTGAGATTTTCCTGATGACGCTTGGGCTCGCGGCCTGTGAACGCACCCCAGAAGACGCCGACGATCTGGCAACCCTTGAGAAGCGCAAGATTGAGCGGGATCCTGGGGATGGGACCGGCGGCAAAACCGACGACGAGATAGCGGCCTTCCCAGTTGGTCGCGCGCAACGCAGGCTCGGCATAGTCGCCGCCGACCGGATCGTAAACAACGTCGGCGCCCTGACCACCCGTCAGCGCCTTGATCTGGTCGGTCAACGCCCGCTGCTGATCCTTGTCGAGCGAGCCCGTGGGATAGAGCAAGGTCTCGTCCGCACCGTGATCGCGGCAGACCTGAAGCTTTTCTTCAGAGGAGGCAGCCGCGATGACGCGCGCGCCCATCGCCTTGCCAAGTTCGACGGCGGCAAGACCGACGCCACCGGCAGCGCCCAGCACCAGGAGCGTCTCGCCCGGCTGGATATGCGCGCGATCCTTCAAGGCGTGATGCGATGTGCCATAAGTCATGAGGAAGGCGGAGGCCGTGACATAGGACATTTCGTCCGGGATGGGCGTCACGCGCGCTTCGTCGATGGCGATTTCTTCGGCAAAGCCGCCCCAGCCACAGGAACCGATGACCCGGTCGCCGACCTTGACCTTGGTGACCCCTTCGCCAAGCTTGGTAACGATGCCCGACACTTCGCCACCCGGCGAGAAAGGCAGCGGCGGCTTGAACTGATATTTGTTTTCGATGATCAGAACGTCAGGAAAATTGACGGCGGCGGAATGGACTTCGAGGACAACCTGGCCCTTTTGCGGCTCCGGCGAGGCGACATCTTCGATGACCAGACTCGAAGGCGGTCCATATTCCTTGCACAATACGGCTTTCATAAGCGTTCCCTATCTTGGTTAGTCAGTTTCTTTGGATGAATTTTCCTGAACCGAGATTTAACACGAGCATGACCCGGCTTGCCATATATGCTCGCCATTCGGGTCAGAAATCTGGCATTTTCCCAAGTGTCACTGGAATTTGGGGATCAAGGTCGATATGGTGAACCACCCCAACGCAAACAAACGAGACTTAATTGATGCTGAAATGCACACGCTTATTTGCGGCCCCATTGGCGGTCATGACATTTGCCCTCATCGGTTTCGCCTTTTTCCATTCGACCCCCGCTGCAGCGGCGGATGCGCCCAAGCTGCTGGGAAAATACGACGATTGGGCGGCCTATACCTATGGCACGGGCAAGGATCGCATCTGTTACGTGCTCTCCGAACCCAAAAAGCAGGATCCCAAGGGCGCAACACGCGGCGACGTCTATTTCATGGTGACGCACCGTCCGGGCCGGAATATCCGCAACGAAATCAGCATGCGCATCGGCTATCCCTTCTCGGCCAAGTCGAAACCCTTCGCCATGATCGACAAGGAACGTTTCCAGATGTTCTCGGGCGTCGCCGAGGGCGGCGAACACCAGAACTGGGCCTGGCTCGACAATGCCAAGGATGAGGGCAAGATGGTGCAAGCGCTGCGTGCGGGCTCATCCATGATCATCAAGGGCACCTCGTCGCGCAACACGCTGACGACCGACACCTATTCGCTCAAGGGCTCGTCCAACGCGCTGACCCGGATCGACAGCGCCTGCCCGAAATAGGCCAATTCCGCGCAAATGAGCCGTTTTTTGGTATTTCCGTCCGAGGTCGTAAAATTTATGGGGCTGCGCCTGGAACTCTCTGAAACTCCCCTGCCGCGCATGTTCTCGAATTCCCGCCGCATCGGCGCTATGCTTATCTTTGATGTTTGAGAGGCTGATATGGATATTCCGCGCAACACCCACATACTTGTCATGGATGGCGGCACGATGTTGCTCTTCGAGAATAGCGGAGACGCGCTCTACCCGGATCTCAACATTGTCGAACATCGAGAACAGGATAGTGCTGCCACACGCGATCAGGGCAGCGCCCAGCCGGGGACGAATCATGAAAGCGTTGGCGCCCGGCGGTCGAGCTACGAGCAAACCGACTTTCACCAACAGGACGAAGACCAATTTGCCGCCGATGCCGCCGATATGCTCAAGCGTGAGGTGCTGGCGGGCCACATCAACAAATTGATCATCATTGCGGCCCCGCGGACTCTCGGAGAGTTGCGCAAGCATTTTCATGGCGAGGTTGAAAAGCGCGTGATCGGGGAAATTTCCAAGGATCTCGCCGGCCACCCAACCGATGAAATCGTGGCGGCCATCGCGAACATCTGATTTCAGCAGCGCTGATCAATGCTTCAGAATTGAAAGCCGGTTTCAATGCAGATACAGGTAAACACTGACAATACAATCGATGGGCCCGAACGACTTGTCGAGAGGGTCGAGATGGTCATCAGGGAAGGACTGGCCCGGTTTTCCGACAAAATTACGCGTGTGGAACTTCATTTGTCCGACGTCAACGGAGACCGGGGCGGCAATGACAAGCGTTGCGTTATCGAGGTCCGGCCCAACGGGCTGGATCCAGTCGTAACGACGGAACAGGCCGATACCATTGATAAGGCAGTTCGCTCAGCGACCCACAAGATGGTCAGCCTTCTTGACAGCACCTTTGGCAAACTGTCGCCTCGCAACAATCCTTAGGAAGTTCGGAACTCCAGCGCCTGCCCGAAATAGACTCATGCCACGCACTCACAACACCGCACAAATGAGCCGTTTTTGGGCTCTATTGGCGGGAGTTGACGGATTTATGCTATGAGAACGCCACTTGCGGCGGACTTGAAGCCCGCCCATCTGGTGTTTTGTTTTCACGATTTCGGCAGTTCTCATGGCGCATAGCCTCGACATCGCTCACAAGCCCTCCGACGGGCAGGCCGCGCAGGCAGCAAGGCCCGCCCGGATGAACCTGCTCGGGCTGAGCCGCGCGCAACTGGCCGAAGAGCTGGAAAAGCTCGGCCTGCCGCCGCGCGAAATCAAGATGCGCGTGACCCAGCTGTGGAACGGCATCTATACGCGCGGCCTGACCAACTTCGCCGAGATGACGACACTCTCGAAGGACCTGCGCGCGAAATTCGCCGAAGCCTTCTCGCTGGCGCGACCAGAGATCGTCACCGAACAGAAATCCGTCGACGGCACCCGCAAATGGCTGTTGCGTCTGGCATCCGACAAACCCGGTGTGCCCGGACCCGAAGTCGAGGCCGTCTATATCCCCGAAGAGGGACGCGGCACGCTTTGCATCTCGTCACAGGTCGGCTGCACGCTGACCTGCACCTTCTGCCATACGGGCACGCAGAAGCTCGTGCGCAACCTGACGCCGGGCGAAATCGTCGGGCAGTTGCTCGTAGCGCGCGACGCGCTGGGCGAATGGCCGAACTCCAACCGCAATTCGGATGATCGCCTCGTCACCAATATCGTGATGATGGGCATGGGCGAGCCGCTCTATAATTTCGACAATGTGCGCGACGCGCTCGACATCGTCTCGGATGGCGAAGGCCTGTCGCTGTCCAAACGACGCATCACGCTTTCGACCTCGGGCGTCGTTCCCGAAATTATCCGCGCTGGCGAGGAGATCGGCTCGATGCTGGCGATCTCGCTGCATGCGGTGAACGACGAGACCCGCGACAAGCTGGTGCCGCTCAACAAGAAATACCCGATTGCCGAATTGCTGGACGCCTGCCGCAATTATCCCGGCCTTTCCAATGCGCGCCGCATCACCTTCGAATATGTCATGCTGAAAGGCGTCAACGACAGCCTCGAAGACGCCAAGGCGCTTGTGCGTCTGCTGAGCGGCATTCCGGCCAAGATCAACCTGATCCCGTTCAATCCCTGGCCGGGCTCGCCTTACGAATGTTCCGACTGGGCGACGATTGAAAAATTCGCCGACGTGGTCAATCGCGCGGGCTACGCCAGCCCCGTGCGTACGCCGCGCGGTCGCGACATCATGGCGGCCTGCGGCCAGCTGAAAAGCGAAACGGTGAAGGCCCGCGCCAGCGAACGCTTCAAGAAGCCAGCCGCCGAAAACGAAGCCAGCCTCTAGAACCCAACCAGCGAGACAGCCGAACCATGAGCATGATCCCTGACGCCGCGCCCACCCTTCGACGCAGCATCGGGCTGATCCCGCTCATTCTCTATGGCGTCGGCGTGACGGTCGGCGCGGGCATCTATGTGCTGGTCGGCGTCACGGCAGAACTGGCGGGCACTTTCGCGCCGCTGTCGTTTCTCTTTGCCGCAATGATTGCCGCCCCTTCGGCCTTTGCATTCGCCGAACTTTCAGCCCGCTTGCCCAAAAGCGCAGGCGAAGCGGTCTATGTGCTTGAAGCCTTCAAGAGCCCGCACCTGTCGCAATTGACAGGACTCGCGGTTGTCTTTGCAGGCGTCGTCTCGTCCGCCACCGTCACCAATGGCGCGGCAGGCTATATCGAACAGATCCTCGACATCCCCGTCTGGCTCACCAAGATCCTCTTCGTCGGATCGCTTGGCCTCGTTGCCGCCTGGGGCGTTGTGCAATCGGTGGCGCTGACAGTTCTGCTCACACTCATCGAAATGGGCGGTCTTGTCGTCATTCTGGCCGTCGGCACCTATGATCTGGGCGGTCTGCCGCCGTTGCCGACACTTCTCCATCCCGACAGTTTTTCGCTGTCCCTCATCGGCATCATTTCAGGCACCTTCGTCGCCTTCTTCGCCTTCATCGGCTTTGAGGATCTCGTCAACATGGCCGAGGAAGTGCACGAACCCGAAAGCACCATGCCGCGCGCCATCGGCTGGACGCTGTTCATCACGACGCTGCTCTATCTGAGCGTCGCCACGATTGCCGTCTCTGTGGTCCCGCCTGCCACACTTGCCGCGAGCGACGCGCCGCTCGCGCTGGTCTTTGAACATGCGACAGGACACAACGCGGCTTTCTTTGCAGGCATTGCGGTGATCGCCACCGTCAACACCGTGCTCGTGCAGGTCGTCATGGCCGCCCGTGTGCTCTACGGCATGGTCGCATCGGGCACCATGCCCGCGATCCTTGGCAAAATCGACAGCAATACGCGTACGCCCATAGTCGCAACAGTGGTGGCAAGCGCCATCGTGCTGTCTCTCTCGCTCGCCTTTCCATTGACGGGTCTCGCGCGCGCCACGACCTTTGCCGCCTTGAGCGTTTTCCTGCTGGTCAATCTGGCGCTCATCCGCATCAAATGGCGCGGCGACCCGGCGCCGGAAGGTCAGTTCACGGTGGGATTATGGGTGCCGGTCACGGGCGCGATTTTGACCACAGCGGTTCTCACCTTCGAACTGGTACGGCTTCTGCACTAACCTGGCGCTGCGCCCATTGAAGCGCCGCTTCAAGCCGATCGTTGCCCCAGAAAAGCTCGTCGCCGACGAAGAAACTCGGCGCGCCATAAAGGCCGCGCGCAATGCCATCCGCAGTTTGCGTCTTCAGGCGTTCCTTGTTTTCGGGCGTCGTCGCGCGCATCATGACGTCCGCGGCATCGAGTCCCTGCGCGGTGAGGATCGCGGCCAACACGGCAGGATCGGAAATGTCCTTCTGCTCGGCAAAATTCGCGCGATAAACAGAGCACACGAATTCAGGCCCCCAACTCTCCCCTGCACCGACAAGCGCGATGCGCGCGGCATGCAGACCGTTTTGCGGAAAGGATACGGGCGGCCGCGTCAGCGTCAGACCTTCCGCGTCGCAAATACGTTCGAGATCGCGCCACATATTGGCGCCCTTGGCGGGATAGATGTTGAAAGGACTGTCATTCCACCCTTGAGCCCCGAAGATCGGTCCGAGCAGGAAGGGGCGCCAGCTCAGCGTGACGCCAGCCTCTCTCGCGAGCCTCTCCACCCGCATGGCAGCGGGATAGGAATAGGTGCTGGCAAACTCGAACCAGAATTCAACTTGCATGAATGTCACTCCCGAGAATATGTAATCTTAAACGCGCGTCTCGCCGTCGAGCCGCAGGATGCGCGCCGTGTCGTTTATCAGATTGATATCGCGAAGAAGATTTTCAATCTGCTCCGTACCGCGCAGATCGCGCCAGACCGAAAAGCGCGGGAAATATTCCCGCCGTCCGTCGATCGCGAGCCAGAGCTGACCCTGATCGAAAGCCGCGCACAAGGGGCAATCGACCCGCGCCTTCAATGCCAGAAGCCGCTCCATGAAAGCGGGCGTCAACAGATAGCGCGCCTCGATCTGGTCGGGACTATAGACGTCGAAAGCACTCTCGAAACGCGGGTCTTCCAGACGGACGCGCTCGTCGGAACCGAACAACCCGCCCAGCACATTGAAGATCGCGCCACGGTCGGCCAGCACCAATGTGCGTGCCTTGAAAGGCTTGGGAAAATCGAAGCGCGCCAGAAGCCCCTGAAAGACGGTCGTGTCGGTCGTCTCGTTCTTGCGGTTGCGGCTGCGCTGAATGAGATGAGCTTCGACGATTTCAAAGGGCACATCCTCGACCTTGCCGCTCACATGATCGCTACAGGTTTCGCGATTATAGAAAGGCAGGATGCCGATGCGCGAGAAGGCCGGAAGAATATCTCCCGGCGCCGTCGGGCTGTAGCCATAGTCGAAAAAGCCGAAAATGCGCCGCGCCAGCTCGGCGTTGAACTTGTCGGACCATTGATAGAGCGGATAACCGCACGCCAGACCCCCGAAAACCGCGGCCATTGCATAGAAGGGCCAATATTTGAGGATCACCGGAAAGGCTATCACCATCGCGAGATAGCCAAGCAGGCAGACAACTCCAAGGGGCAGAAGCAACCGCCAATAGCGCGCGACAAGCGCCCGACGAAGTTGCTCCTCATCTTCAAGCCAGGGACGCACCTCGCGCTCATAGAAACGGTCGAAATCCGTTTTGCCGTCTTCAACCGATGTGGAGGGCACCGAACCCGAAGATGAAGTCTCCGCCACGGATCACTTCATATGGTCGGAGACACGGACCGGCTGGCGCGCGGCCTCTTCCGTGATCTCGTAGAAGGGGAAGGGATACACATTGGCGATTCCCGCGATGATCGAACCCGGAAAGACCTCGACCGCATTGTTGAGCGCCGCGACGGAGGAATTATAGAAGCGACGCGCGGCGGCGATATTGCTCTCGACCTCCTCAAAGATCTGCTGCGCCCGCGTCATCGTCTCTACGGAACGAAGCTCGGGATAGTTCTCGGCCACCGCAAAGAGCTTCATCATGCCTGCTTCGAGCTGGCGCGTGGCTTCAAGATGCGCGCCCGCCTCTGCCGGATCGTCCTTGTCATAGGGCCGATTGACCATCGACCGCAGCGAGGTGAGGCTCGTCAGCAGGTCCTTTTCGTGGCTCATGAACTTCTGCGCCAGTTCCAGCACATTGGGCAGCAGGTCGAAGCGCATCCGAAGCTGCACGTCAATCGCGCCCATCGCCTCGCGCACGGCATTACGCCGGGTGATCAGGCTGACATACCAGCCATAGCCGCCCACGAGCGCAACCAGCAGCAGAAGGAACAGAATGGAAACAAAATTCATGACGTCCTCCGGAAACCCGTTTTCGGCCCTGACATAAGGCCCTCGCCACTATAACGGCTCCGCGACCTCATGAAATCTTTTCAAGCCAACACCTTGAGCGGAGTCCAGCCCTTGCCGCCACCTTCTATTTGCCTATAGTGCGGCGCAATAAGGGCCCCTGACAGGAACCTGCGGGCCTCTCTGACATGGGGATCGACATGAGCGGCGAAACCAAAGACGTGAAAAAGGTCGTCCTTGCCTATTCGGGCGGGCTCGACACTTCCATCATTCTGAAATGGCTCCAGACCACCTATGACTGCGAAGTGGTGACCTTCACCGCCGATCTGGGTCAGGGCGAAGAGCTGGAACCGGCGCGCAAGAAAGCCGAAATGCTCGGCATCAAGGAAATCTTCATCGAGGATTTGCGCGAGGAATTCGTCCGCGACTATGTCTTCCCGATGTTCCGCGCCAATGCGCTTTATGAAGGCGTCTATCTGCTGGGCACCTCCATTGCGCGACCGCTGATCGCCAAGCGCCAGATCGAGATCGCCAAACTGACCGGCGCCGACGCCGTTTGCCACGGCGCGACCGGCAAGGGCAACGATCAGGTCCGCTTCGAGCTTGGCTATTATGCCCTCAATCCCGACATCAAGGTCATCGCCCCCTGGCGCGAATGGCACCTGACGTCGCGCACCACGCTCATCAAGTTCGCCGAAGACCATCAGATCCCGATCGCCAAGGACAAGCGCGGCGAAGCGCCTTTCTCGGTGGACGCAAACCTTCTGCACATCTCCGCCGAAGGCAAGGTGCTGGAAGACCCGGCGCAGGAAGCGCCCGAATATGTCTATTCCCGCTCCGTCTCGCCGGAAGAGGCCCCCGACAAGCCGACCTATATCGAGGTCGGATTCGAAAAGGGCGACGCCGTGTCCATCGATGGCGTGAAGATGTCGCCAGCAACCCTCCTCACAAAGCTCAATGAGTATGGCGGCGCCAATGGCATCGGGCGCCTCGACCTTGTGGAAAACCGTTTCGTCGGCATGAAATCGCGCGGCGTCTATGAAACGCCGGGCGGCACGGTGCTTCTGGCGGCCCATCGCGGCATGGAGACACTCACACTGGATCGCGGCGCGGCGCACCTCAAAGACGAGATCATGCCGCGTTATGCAGAACTCATCTACAATGGCTTCTGGTGGTCACCCGAACGCGAAATGCTGCAGGCGTTGATCGACAAGAGCCAGGAAATGGTGACCGGCTCCGTGCGCGTCAAACTCTACAAGGGCAACGCCACCGTCGTTGGCCGCACCTCCCCCTATTCGCTCTATTCGGAGGCCCATGTGACCTTCGAGGACGATGCAGGCGCCTATGACCAGAAGGACGCCCAAGGCTTCATCAAACTTAATGCGCTGAGACTGCGTCTTCTGGCAGCGCGCAACAAACGGACCCAAGGCTGATGCGTATCGAAGCCATCCCGATCGGCGTAAACCCGCCCGAAGATGTCAATGTCATTATCGAGGTGCCGCATGGCGGCTACCCGGTGAAATACGAAATGGACAAGGCCTCGGGCGCCATGTTCGTGGACCGCTTCATCCACACGGCGATGCAGTATCCGGCCAATTACGGCTTTGTGCCCCACACGCTTTCAGACGATGGCGATCCGGTCGACGTGCTGGTCGTGAGCCGCATTCCGGTCGTGCCGGGCGCAGTCGTGCGCGCGCGCCCCATCGGCGTGCTGATCATGCATGACGAAGCCGGACAGGACGAAAAAATCCTCGCCGTGCCGGTCGAGCAACTGAACCCCTATTACAAGAACGTTCTCAACTACACCGACCTGCCCGAGATCATGATCGAGCGCGTCGCGCATTTCTTCGAGCACTACAAGGATCTCGAAAAAGGCAAATGGGTGAAGATCGAACGCTGGGGCGACGCCGCCGAAGCCCGCCAGATCATCATGGATTCGATCGAAGCGGCGAAGAACGCCAAGGACTGAGACCTCAAGCGTCTGTCGACATCGCGAGAACGCGGCTGATCTCGGTCAACGAGCAGCCGCTTTCTTTTTGCCATGTGTTGAAAGCCTCCTGCGTGGCGCGCAAGGCCTTTCGAGAGGTCGGCGCCTTGTCGACGACGCCCGCCTTGATGAGGGTCGCCACGACCGATGGCGACATGATCCAGCCATCGACACCCTGAAAACGCAGAAAGAATTGTGCCGAGCCACCCGACAGACGGCTGGCGCGCTTCTTCAATGTCGCAAGCAGATCGACATAGTTTTCGGGCTTGGAGGCGGCAAAGAAAGCGCCTGCCGACCCATGCTCCCTGATGAGGTCGGTAACGAAGCGAGCATTCTCCACCGTCGCCTTGATCTTCGCGCCATTGCGCACGATACGCTTGTCGGAAACAAGCCGGGCCAGATCGTCACCCGAATAAAAGGCGACACGATGCGGATCGAAACCGTCGAAGGCTTCCTCGAAGCCCGACCATTTTGACTCGATGACCTTCCAGGAAAAGCCAGCCTGAAAGACAGCCTTGGCCATGCCGACAAGCCAGCGATCGTCAGGTATCCTTTTAAGCGCGGCGGCTGACTTCGGCTTCATCAGGCGCGAAGCAAGTTCCTTTTCGCCGCCTTGCCGCTTGACCGCGCGCGCCCGAATTGTCCTGAAGCTTTCCATCCCCTCGCCTCCCTCAGTGCGACGCGTCAGGGAAGGGACCAGACCGCCTCCACCCCGAGAATATTGCGCGCAATGTCCTGCGCAAGCTCACCACCCGCGCGGCTATTGGTCAACACCACAACGCCTGCATCGCGCGAAGGGTCCATGACCATCAGGCTTTCAAAACCCAGAGCCGAGCCGCGAGTCCAGAAGGTCTCATGGTTTTCATCAACGCGTACGCCGGAAAAGAGCGACCAGTAGAACGGCCCGCCAACGGCAACGCGCTCGCTCAACATGCGGCTCTTCATGCGATCGCCGAGCTGATCGCCATTCAAGACCTCGATCATGAAACGCGCCATATCGGAGGCTGTGGTGTGAAAGGAGGTCGCCACATTGGCGCGCGGCGCGCCCCGCAAGCCGTCGAGACGCATTACGGGAATGGACCAGTATAGAGCAGGCAGGAACCCGACAAGGGCGACGACGATAGCAATAAGGCCGACCATGCCTTCGCGATTGCCGCCTCCGCGCGAAATGATGCCGTCGCGCGCCCGCGCCAGACCGACGACATAGAGAAGATAATAAGCGATACCGCCGAGCAGGCCGACTACCAGCGCACAAAGAAGTGCGCCGCCCACGACGAAGACGGCGGAGGCAAACCCGAGCCCCCACCAGACGATCGCCACCGCAAAGACGCTCGCGCCAAACAACGGCCAGAGAACGTCAATCGGGTCCAGACGGCGTTGCAGGAGAAACCAGGAGACGAGCCACAAGGTGACCAGAATGAGGATGAAAGCGATGGCGAAAGGCAGATAGAAAACCTTGAGCAGGAAACTCAGCGATACATAACCCCGCGCACTCTGCGCCTGCGTTTGCGGCGTGGCGAGATAGCCGGACGCCTCCATACCGATGGGCTTGAACACACGATCCTGCATCAGCACGTCGAAAGGCTCATGCGTCAAAGCCTCCATCACATGCTGGAGGTAGAGAAAACCCACGCCGGAGTGAGAAAAACGCGTGCCCGGCGCAATCCGCGTCGAATGGGAAGGATGAGCGACATTATCGCCTAGCCCCGAACCGTGGGTCAGTACCTCGCGCAAGGTGATCTTTGCGCTGTCATCGGCATCTGTGAGCCAGGACGTTTCGAGATCGCGCGACAGCGGCGCATCGAGAAAGAGCAGCTTGTCATCGACCATGCCCATTGCGGCATAAGCGGCCACCGTCTCGCCAAGCTCACCGGCATCAAACAATGTCGACGGCGTCACCGGCGTTTTCGTGCCGCGATCCGCCTTGCCGAAAGTCCCGGCATAGACAATCTTGCCATCAGAGACGACAGCGAGCGCCAGCCCCGGCACGTTGAATTTCTGCATGCGGTTGGGCACGAAAATCTGCAACGCGGTCGCCATCTCGCCTTGCGGCCAGGCAAGCATTCCGCCTGCGGCGCGCGGGTCTTCCGCATGCGCCACCGGGGAGGAAAACGAAAGCGCAACGCCCATCGTCGCGAAAACGAACATCCAGACAAACAACGGACGAGCGATGCGAAAGGCTGAAATCATATTTGCGCGTCGAGCGGAATGCGGGGCACCTGACGGCGCAGACCCAGAGCCTCGATGCGCTTGATGATTTCTGCATCGAGCGGCCCGCGCGCCTCGATCTTCAGGGCGGCTTCAAGCTCGGCGCGATTCTTGACGCCCAGCACCAGCGTATCGACGCCTTCCATCGCCAGCGCATAGGCATGGGCGAGTTCGGCAGGGTCTTCGCCAAGTTCGGCGGCCAGCGCGCGATAGGGCGCGGCCTTCACAAAATCAAGCATGTCAGGATCGTCCTCAGGCATCGGACGATCGATCGCATTGGTCAAAGCGCCCGCCTGCACCGCGCGAATGCCCATGACGCCAACGCCATTGTTTTTCGCCGTACGGATGATATTGCGCGGCTCGGCAGGCTCTTCGTAGCGACGGATGCCGCCGGGACTATCCATGAGATTGGTAATCGCCTGCACGACCGCCGGCTTCTGATCGCCGCGCATCACGTCCATGATCGTGCGCGGCAGGCCCGTGCCCGTAAGGCCCCAATCACCGATCAACCCTTTGACCTTCAGCTTTTCAAAAGCAGGGACAAGCTCATTTTCGTAGATCGACAAGGGGATCGTCGCAAAGGCCTGATAGTCAGCCTCGCCTTCATAGACATAATCGTCGGGGCAAATGTTGGAATGGGAAAAGAACAGATCGACGTGGTCGCGCCGCAAGGCTTCGAGACTGCGCAAGAGCGACGTTTCGAGGCGCTCATAGATGCTGCCGAAATAATGTTCACCGATCATGCATTTGGTGGTGACGCGAATGCCGTCCGGCCAGCTGCCCTCAAAGGCCGCGCCAACGACCTGTTCGGATTCACCGCGACCATACATCGGCGCGAGATCGAGCAGCGTAATACCGCGCTCCACCGCCATGTGCACGGTGGCAATCGCTTCCTCGCGCGTCGTCTCGCCCCAAATCTGTCCGAGACCGCCACCACCCAATGTCAACGCACTGACAGGCCAGAGTGAACCGAGTTGGCGCGTTTCCATGTCGTTTCCTTTCAGAGATTCTTCGGAACGGGAACGCCATGCTGGCGGCAAGCAGCGATGACGGCGTTGCGCATGAGACAAGCGACCGTCATCAGGCCGACGCCCCCTGGCACCGGCGTGATGGCGCCCGCCACATTGAAGGCTTCCTCATAATCGACGTCGCCGACAAGCCGCGTCTTGCCTTCGCCCCTCTCAGGCGCATCGATACGGTTGATGCCGACGTCGATAACGATAGCGCCGGGCTTGACCCAATCGCCCTTGACCATCTTCGGACGACCGACCGCTGCGACAAGGATATCCGCCTGACGCGCAATCGCGGGCAGATCACGCGACCGGCTATGCGCGATGGTGACGGTGCAATTCTCGCCGAGCAGCAATTGCGCGACAGGCTTGCCGACAAGATTTGAGCGCCCGATGATGACCGCATGCATGCCTGACAGATCGCCGCCTGCAGCATGCTTTGCCATGATGAGGCAGCCTTCGGGCGTCGCGGGCACCATGGCGGGCAGACCGCTTGCGAGCCGTCCGGCGTTCAACGGATGCAGGCCATCGGCGTCCTTCACCGGATCGATGGCGTCTATCACGGCCTGCTGCGAAATCTGGTCGGGAACGGGGAACTGGACGAGAAAACCGTGAATGGCGGGATTGGCGTTGAACTCGGCGACCTTGGCGAGCACCTCGGCTTCGGTCGAAGTCGCGGGCATGGTGCATTCAAATGAATTCATGCCCGCTTCGAGCGTCGCCTTGTGCTTGTTGCGCACATAAACCTGACTTGCCGGGTCTTCGCCCACCAGAATAACGCCGAGACCGGGGGTAAGATCGTGCTTCGCTTTGAGTTCGGCGACGGCGGCAGCCACCTCCGCCTTCACCGCAGGCGCCAGCACCTTGCCGTCTATGATCCGAGCCTCAGCCATCTCACCCTCATGCCTCGCCGCCCAGAAGAGCTTCAAGCCGCGCCATCAGCGCGTCCGGCTCGCCCGCAATGGCGATTACCTTGTTACGATCGCCTCCGCCGGAGACAACCTCTATTCCCGATTTCGGCAGGCCCCAGGCTTTTGCAATGAGCTTGATCACCGCGCCATTGGCCTTGCCCTTTTCAGGCACCTCGCGCACATGGACGCGCAAGAACCGGCGTCCACTCGCATCTTCGCCCACCTCGCCGATCCGGGCCGAGGCGGATTTCGGCGTCACCCGCAAATTGACGAGGACGCCATTGTTCGTTTTCCGCAGGACCGGGCTAACGGCTACATCCCCGGCGCTATCGAGAGATAGATCTGGAACAACGCCCGCGGAACATAATAAAGTGCCAGAAACAGGATGAGCGGTGAGAGATCGAGACCGCCCAGGTCAGGCATGATGCGCCGAATGGGCGCCAATGCGGGTTCGGTCAACCGATAGGTTACATCCATGACCGCATAGACGAAGCGATTGCGGGGATTAACGACATTGAAGCCGACCAACCAGCTCATGACCACAGCCACGATGAGAACGTAGGAATACCACTGAGCCAGCGTAAAAATGAGATCGAATAGGAGATACATGGGCCCCTGCGATGCGAGCCGACCTCAGTCGGTCTTGGAATAAGAGCGAAACACTCTGGTTAGGCCAAGATGTAAAGCCCTGCGCCGCTTGGTTCAAGCACGGCATTGCCGCCAGCCGCCGATCCGATGCAATCACCCGTGCAATCATGAGGAAATCGCGTCCCGGAACACGTCTCTCACTTGACACAAAGCGCGGGCCCGCCTAATTAACCGGACCACTCCGGGGCCGTAGCTCAGTTGGGAGAGCGCCTCGTTCGCAATGAGGAGGTCAGCGGTTCGATCCCGCTCGGCTCCACCATTCCCGGAGTGGACACACCACTAAAACCATAATGAATTCAATTGCTTGGTGCAAAAGCCTGCGCCGAGGTCAACTCACCATCCTGCGGCTTGGCCAAGGCATTGACGACGGCGCCCGCCGCTGCCGTGACAGGTTCCTCATGGCGGACATGCGCGCCGTTCCATGTCACCCGCCAAATTACGTTGGCGACATCGTCGCTGACGAGAAGCGAACCATCACGCTCCCTGGCAAGCCAGACCGGACGGCCCCAGATGCCCTGGCTGTCATTGTGATGCCCAAAGCCCGTCATCACCGTCTCATAGCCCCCCTTGGGCCGATTATTCTCGAAGGGAACGCGCACCACCGCAAAGCCCGCCGGACCACCATTCGCCCGCGTCCCGTGGAGCGCCACCAGCGCGTCTCCGGCCCAGCCGGGCGGCAAGCCCTTGCCATCGACGAAAAGCAGCCCAAAGGGCCCTGAATGGGGCGCAAAGAGCACATCGGGAACCTTGCTCGCCTTCACGAGGTCGGGACGCAGCTCGCCAAACTGTGGATCGGGATGCGGACCCAGATAGGCATAGGGAAAACCATAAAAGTCATCGCGCGCGACACGCGTGAAATAATCCGGCACCAGTCCACCACCCAGACCGAAACGTTCGTTGACGACCGCATAAAGATCGTTCGTGCCGGGGTGGAAGGCCATCCCCACCGGACTGCGCAGACCCGAAGCATAGGTCAGCTGCACATGCCCGTCGGCACGGAACTGCTGAATAGTCGCGCGCGGTAGAGGATCTTCGCCAATATTGGTCTGGCTGCCGACGGCGACATAGAAATGCTTGCCGTCGGGCGCAAAGACAAGCTCGCGCGTGATATGGCCCCCACCAGTGCCCAGCGCGCCAGGGCGCGTCACCAGAGACCGCGGCAAGGCCCGCAAGCTGTCGCCGTCGAAAGGCACACGCCAGACTGCCCTGCGATCGGCGATATAGAGCGCGGCTCCATGAATGGCGAGGCCGGATGGCTCGCGAAACCCATCGACAAAAGTCACCCGCATATCGACCTTGCCGTCGCCATCGCTGTCACGCAGCGCCAGCACCCTGCCCTCGCGGGTTTCGGACACATAGACGGTGCCATCGGTACCGACAACCATTTCACGCGGGCCACTGAGTCCGCTGGCAAAGACGTCAACGCGGAAATCCTTGGGCACCTGAGGCAGTGCGCCCGACGGGCGCTCCCTCGCGGGTGCATTGAGACCGACAGGCGGTCTGGAATAAGGCTTGGGCAGGTTTTCAACGCTAAGCGAAAAACTCTGGCCCACAGACATGCCGGTCGATTCCGCATGAACAAATGACGGCGCCGCAAAGAGCGCTGCTGCCATCAAGGCGCTGCCTATGATCGACCGACCCGCCATCAACGACCACCTGCGGCGAGCGCCGTGTCGGACAAGACTGAGACCTGCTTTTCCGGCAGCCAGTGATCGAGAAAACGATCAAGCCACGCCTGCAACGCCGTGTCATGGGCGGCGCGGCCTTCGAAATGTTTTTCTGCAGGCTGCGCACCGGGCAGCACAAGACGATGCGCCGCATGCTCCAGCCAGCGCGTCATCATCGGCATCGTGAGTTCGGGATGAAACTGGATGCCATAGGCCTTGTCGCCATAGCACATGGCCTGCACCGGAAAATCATTGCCTTCCGCCAGCAGCGTCGCGCCGTCGGGCAGTTCAAAGCCCTCCACATGCCACTGGTAGACGAATTGCGGATCGTCGAACAGCGCCGCGCCCTCGACGGTGGGACGGATCGGAAAATAGCCAATTTCGGCGCGCCTATCGTCGCGCCCATAAACCTTCGCGCCGAGACTTTTGGCGAGCATCTGTCCGCCAAGGCAAATACCAAAAAAGGGCTTGTCGGATTTCAACGCGACGTCACCGATCCAGTCCGTCTCTGAACGGATGAATGGCAGATCGTCATTGGCGCTCATCGGGCCGCCGAAGACAACCGCGCCCTCGTGCGCCTCAAGCGTCGCCGGCAGGGGTTCACCAAGCGCATGGCGACGAACGTCAAGCTCATACCCACGCGCCACAAGCGCCTGACCCACACGGCCGGGGCTGGAATGCTCCTGATGGAGGATAATGAGAATGCGCTTGTTCATCGTCGTCCATGTTTCGGGTGGCATATTTTGGTTGAATGTGACCCCGGCATACAAGGTCGCCAAGGCCACACTCTCCCGATTATCGCACCCTGAAACTTAAAATTCGGTCAGAGGACTCGAATTATGAACGTAAAAGCGCCAAAACAATGGCAAGCAGGAAATCACATCGCCGAAATGCCGCCATCGAGCTTCAATTCGGCGCCGGTCATGAATTTGGATTCGTCAGACGCGAGATAAAGAACCGCATAGGCAATATCGTCAGGCTCACCGATGATGCCGAGCGGCACCTGCTTGGCGAGCTTGCCGACCAGCACCTCCTTCGACATGCCGCGCGCCATGCCGTCCAGGATGGGCGTGTCGATAAAGGTCGGATGGATGGAATTCGAGCGGATGCGATAACCGCGCTTGGCGCAATGCAGCGCCACGGATTTCGACAACAGCCAGACGCCCGCCTTGGCGGCGTTATAGGCGGCCATATTATGGCCAGCAATGAGGCCGGCAATCGAGGAAGTGTTGATGATCGACCCCGGCGCATGCGGCACCATATAGGGAATGGCATATTTGCAGCCGAGGAAGACACTATCAACGTCGACCGCCTGCACGCGCTTGAAGGTTTCGAAATCAGTATCCTCGACCGTCGTGCCGCCGCCGATACCGGCATTGTTGAAAAGCACATTGATACCGCCCATCGCCTTGTTGGCGTCTGCCAGCGCGTCTTTCCACTGCTCCTCGCTCGTCACATCGAGTTCGACCGAGAAAGCCTGCCCGGGATATTTGGCATTGATCTTGTCGGCAACCGCTCTGGCGCCCTTCGCGTTGATATCGGCCAAGGTCACTTTGGCGCCTTCGCTGGCGAGCATCATCGCAGACGCTTCGCCGAGCCCTTGAGCGCCACCCGTGACGAAGGCCATCTTGCCGCTTACGCGTCCCATATCATTCTCCTGTAAAGTTGGGTTTTCGTTTTTCGAGGAAGGCGCTGACCGCCTCCTGCTGATCTCTGGATGTAGCGGCAAGCGCAAACTGGTCGCGGTCCATGAAGGTCACCGCCGGATTGAGCGCCTTGGCCGCCATGTCGATCGACTGCTTCGACATGCGCACCGCGACGGGCGGCAGATCGGCAAATTTCTGCGCGAGCGCACGCGCTTCCTTCAATGTTTCGCCATCGTCGACGACATATTCGACAAGGCCCCAGTCGAGCGCCTCGGGAGCTTGAAGCTTCTCGCCCAGAATGATGAAGAGCTTGGCGCGCGCAGGACCCATGAGATTGACGAGGCGCGGATTGGAATGCCAGCTCATGTTCATGCCAAGCGGAATTTCCGGCAGACGAAAATAGGCACTCTTGCCCGCCACACGAATATCGCAAGAAGCCGCCAACGCCGAACCGCCGCCGACACAAAAACCTTCGACCGCACAAATCGTCACCTGCTCCAGACGCTCCCAGGCGTCGCACATGTCCGGGCCGACCTTCAGCGCATGACGACGCGCAAGGAGCCCTTTTGATTGTCGGCTTGCGAGTTCCGGATCGGTGAGATCTGCGCCCGCCGAAAAGAACTTCGCCGTGCCGGTGAGCACGATGGCGCTTGTCTCGATGTCGTCTTCAAAGGCGCGCGCGACATCGGTCAATTCGCGCATGGCGGCGACCGACAGAGCGTTGAGTTTGTCCCCACGATCGAAATGCACGATCGCCACGCGCCCATGACGCTCGATCCGCGTGAATTTTCCCATTTTCATTTCCTGCCTTAGAGC
>JBAQNC010000150.1:0-31452 GCA_049303435.1 Parvibaculum sp.
TCGCTTGACGGCGTGCTCTCGACCAATATGGATGCGCTTGCCATTCCCTCCGTCGGCGGCGTCGATACGACAGCGATCATCGTTGGCGACTATTCCAACGGCAATGATGCAATCCTCCTGAAGGACAAGGACAAGCTTGCCGACATCAAGGGCCAGAAGGTCAATCTCGTCGAGCTTTCCGTTTCGCATTACCTCATGGCCCGCGCGCTTGAAACCGTCGGCATGAGCGAAAAGGATGTCGAGGTCGTCAATACGTCGGACGCCGACATGATTGCCGCCTGGAAGACGCCGGACGTGACGGCGATGGTCACCTGGAACCCGATGGTTGCCACCATTCTCGAGAATTCGAATGCGCACAACGTCTTCGATTCAAGTTCCATCCCCGGCGAAATTCAGGATTGCCTGGTCGCTAACACGCAGACGCTGAAAGACAATCCCGATTTCGGCAAGGCGATGGTCGGCATCTGGTTCGATACGCTGAAGCTCATGCAGTCGGGCACGCCGGAAGCCAAAGCCATGCGTGAATCAATGGCCAAGGCCTCGGGCACGGATCTGGCCGGTTTCGAAGGCCAGCTCAAGACCACCAAGATGTTCTGGACGCCCACTGAAATGGTCGCCTTCACCGACGGCGATCTTGTGCCTGCCATGGACAAGGTGCGTCACTTCCTCTTCGAGCATGGTCTGCTTGGCGACAATGCGCCGTCCGCCGATGTGGTCGGTATCGAATTTGCCGATGGCAAGATCATTGGCGATCCGAAGAACGTGAAGTTCCGTTTCTCCGACGAGTACATGAAACTCGCCGAAGAAGGAAAACTCTGAGCCTTCGGCCTTCCTTACTTTCCTCCTGTAACGGGTCAAACATGCGTCGCCTCATCAACCAGCATCCAAGCATTCTCTATCGTCTGCTGCTTGCGGCCCTGCCGTTCATGCTGGTCTTCATCGCCTATGCGCTGGCGTCTCAGGCGCGTCTGGCGGTCAATCCCGCCGACAAGCTGCTGCCGGCGTGGTCGACGATCGAGGCGGCGATTGTTCGCATGGGGTTTGTGCCCGATGTCAGGTCGGGAGACTACCTGTTGCTCCTCGACACGATGGCGAGCCTGCAAAGGCTTGCCATCGGCGTCGCGGTGGCGACGGTCATCGGCGGCATTGTCGGTATCCTGCAAGGGCTCATTCCATACTTTCGCGCCCTGCTTTCCAATTTCACCGCCGTTGTGGCGATGATCCCGCCGCTTGCCATTCTGCCCATTCTCTTCATTACCTTCGGTCTCGGAGAGCTTTCCAAGGTCGTGCTGATCGTGGTCGGCATCGTGCCTTACATCGTGCGCGATCTGGCGCAGCGCACCGAAGAAATTCCGCACGAACAGATCATCAAGGCACAGACGCTGGGCGCCTCCACATGGCAGATCATCTTGCGCATCGTGTTGCCGCAGATGCTGCCGCGCCTGATCGACAGCGTGCGGTTGTCGCTCGGCGCCGCCTGGCTCTATCTCATCGCCGCCGAGGCCATCGCCTCTCAAAGCGGTCTTGGCTATCGCATCTTCCTGATGCGCCGTTATCTCGCCATGGATGTGATCCTGCCCTATGTGGCATGGATCACCCTTCTGGCTTTCACTCTCGATATTTTGTTACGCATCCTCCAGCGCGGGTTGTTCGGCTGGATGTATCGTGGTCAGGACTGAGGATTTCAGACGATGAGTAGCGTAGTTGTTGAAGACGTCTGGAAGATTTATGGTCGCCAGACCGTGCTTGAGCGGATTTCCTTCACGGTGGAGAAGAAATCCTTCATCTCGCTGGTCGGTCCCTCGGGCTGTGGCAAGTCCACCTTCCTGCGCATGCTGCTCGGCGATGAATCGCCGTCAAAGGGGCGCATTCTGGTCGATGGCGAACCGCTGGTGGACGAGCCTTCGGCCGATCGCGGCGTGGTGTTCCAGAAATATTCGGTCTTTCCGCATCTTACCTGTCTGCAGAATGTGATGCTCGGGCTGGAGCTTGGGCAATCTCCCTATTTCGGCAAGCTCTTCGGCGCGCGCCGTCGTATGGCGAAGGACCTGTCGCGCGACATGCTGAAGAATGTCGGGCTTGGCGCGGCGGAGGACAAATATCCCTCGGAACTTTCCGGCGGCATGCAGCAACGTCTCGCGATTGCACAGGCGCTGGTGAAGAAGCCCAAACTGCTTTTGCTCGACGAGCCTTTCGGCGCGCTCGATCCCGGCATTCGCGCCGGCGTTCACGAAACGCTGCTCCAGCTTTGGCATGAGACAGGCATGACCGTCTTTATGGTGACGCATGATCTGTCGGAAGCTTTCAAGCTCGGCACGCGCGTCATTGCCTTCGATCGTCGTCACACGCGGCCCGAGGAAATGGAAGCTTTCGGGGCGACCATCACATTCGATTTGCCGGTGGATCATCCGGCGGCGAAACCCGAGGCGGTCATGGGCGCCGCTTCGGAAGAAGTGTTTGAAGAGTTGAAGGCAGCTGTCTGAGACGATTGCCGCGCTCGACGGGACGACCCGTCGGGACATCGGGCCACGCAAAGTGGCATTGCCCGGACGACCGGGAGCGATGAAGAGACCAGGGAGACGAGATGAACATGACATCTCAGGACAACGTAAAAGCAGATACCTATGCGGCGCAGAAGGCGCGCTATGACGAATTGTACAAGCGCGGGCGCGAAGCGCGGCGCGACTTTGCCGAAGCGCCGGGCAATCCTGCGGTCATCGACGAGGCGCTGGTGCTGAGCCGTGAGAGCCTGCCCGGCGGCTGGGGCACATCGATGGTGGTGCCGCGCGGTCAGACGCTTCGTCTCACGGCGGCTGCCGGGTGCGAAGGCGTTTCCGTCCTTCTCTTCCGTGCGGCGGAGCCGACCGAACGTCTCAATGTGGGCGACACGGTGAAGCTGCAATGGAGCGCCACGCTGCAAAGAGGCAAGCTGCTCTATTCGGACATGGGCCGCGTTCTGGCATCCATGACGGACGACACCTACGGCCATCACGACGCGCTGGCGGGCGGCTCCAATGCGGCGACCAATATCGCCAAATATGGTGACGATGGTTTGCGGCACACGCGGGGCAATTTCATCTTGCTCGCTGCCAAGCACGGGCTTTCCAAGCTTGATATTCCGCCCTGCGTCACCTTCTTTGCGCCGGTGACCGTTGATGAGGCAGGCAAATTCGCGTGGATGCCGCCTGCGGTCGCCGAGGGCGATTATGTCGATCTGCGCGCCGAGATCGACCTTCTTGTTTTTGTTTCCAATTGTCCTCATCCGCTCTCGTCCGGCGCGACTTTCGCGCCACCCTCGCTCGAGCTCATGCGCTGGCAATCGCTGGAAGCGACATCGACTGATTTCTGCCGCACGTCCTGTGAGGAAGCGCGGCGTGGGTTTGACAATACGGACGCCCTGACGGGCTTCGTGGTGGAGGGCTGAGAGATGAGCATCGAACGTGAACCCAATAGTGTCGTGGTCGACATGGTCGTACCGGCGACGCGCTCCTGGTCGCATCTCGTGCGCAAGGGCGAAGTCTTGCGCATCATCGACAGCGAAGGCTGTCAGGCGGTCGATACGCTTTTCTACAGTGCGGCGGATCCGGCGGAACGCTACAGCGCGCAGGATACGATCCGCGAACAGGGCTCGCCCTATATCACCACGGGCACGAAGCTTCTTTCCAACGAAGGCAACGTTATGGCGACGATCATCGCCGACACGTCCGGCGGGCATGACACCTCGGCGGGCGCTTGCAGCGCGGAGTCCAATACCGTGCGTTTCGGTCATGAGACGAAATTCATGCATAGCTGCCGCGATAATTTCGTGGCAGAGCTTTCTCGCTGGGGCATGACCAAGCGCGATCTCGTCAGCAATATCAATTTCTTCATGAATGTGCCGGTGGAGCCCGATGGCACGCTTGCCATCGTCGACGGCGTGTCGAAGCCCGGAGACTATGTGGAGCTGCGCGCGGAAATGGATGTGATCTGCTTCATCTCCAATTGCCCGCAGGTCAACAATCCCTGTAATGCGTTCAATCCCACCCCCATTCGCACAGTGATCTGGAACGGTTGAGGCCATCGGCGGCGCGGCGTCACAGATGGGGCCGCGCCTGCCGACAAAGCTCATGGAGAGCAAGATGTTTACGAAAGTTCTGGTGGCCAATCGCGGCGAGATTGCCTGCCGAGTGATGCGCTCCCTCAAGGCGCTGGGCGTGAAGTCAGTCGCCATCTATTCCGAGGCCGATCGCTTTGCGGCCCATGTCGATATGGCGGATGAAGCGGTCTGCGTCGGTCCGGCGAATGTGGCGGCGAGCTATCTCAATACCGAGGCGATCCTTGAGGCGATCAAGCAGACGGGCGCTGAGGCCGTGCATCCGGGTTACGGGTTTCTTTCCGAGAACCCCGATTTCGTCGCCGCGCTGGAGGCCGAAGGCGTCACCTTCATCGGTCCGTCGCCTGCTCATATGCGCGCCTTCGCGCTGAAGCATACGGCGCGCGATCTGGCTGAAAAAAGCGACGTGCCGCTGCTGCCCGGTTCGCCGCTTGTTACAGACCTTGAAGACGCCAAGGCCTGGGCCACGAAGATCGGCTATCCCGTGATGATCAAGAGCACGGCGGGCGGTGGCGGCATCGGTTTGCAGCTTTGCAAATCGGCCGACGATCTGCCGCGTCTGTTTGAAACGGTGCAGCGTCTGGCGCTCGCCAATTTCAAGGACGCAGGAATCTTCATCGAAAAATTTGTCGCCGAGGCGCGTCACATCGAGGTGCAGATATTCGGCGACGGCAGGGGCGGCGTGATTGCGCTTGGCGAACGCGATTGCTCTGCGCAGCGTCGCAACCAGAAAGTGGTCGAGGAGACGCCTGCGCCCCATCTCAGCGACGAAATGCGCGCGAAGCTTCATGAAGCGGCGGTGAAGCTCGGCCAGTCGGTGGCCTATGCTTCGGCGGGCACGGTCGAGTTCATCTATGACGCGGCGGAAGCGAAATTCTATTTCCTTGAAGTCAATACGCGGCTTCAGGTCGAGCATCCCGTGACGGAAGAAGTGACGGGTCTCGATCTCGTCGAGATGATGATCAAACAGGCGTCCGGCGATCTCGGCGACCTCAAAGCCTACGAGCGCCCCTCGGTGGGTCACGCCATCGAAGTGCGTCTTTATGCCGAAGACCCTGCGCGCAATTTTCAGCCGTCTTCGGGCCTGCTCACCCATGTCGAGTTTCCCGCGACCGCGCGTGTCGATGGCTGGATTTCGACGGGCGTCGAGGTTTCGCCTTTCTACGATCCGATGCTGGCTAAAATTATCGTCAAGGGTCGCAATCGCGCGGACGCGGTGACGAAGCTTGCCGCCGCGCTGGACGCCAGCGCCACCTATGGCATCGAGACCAATCTCGATTATCTGCGTCAGCTTGTGCGCTCGCCGTCTTTTCTGGGTGGCTCCATGCGCACCTCCACGCTCGGGCATTTCATCTTTCATCCTGCGACCATCGATGTCATCACGCCCGGCGCGCAATCGACCCTTCAGGACTATCCGGGTCGCACAGGTTATTGGGATGTCGGCGTGCCGCCGTCGGGCCCGATGGACAGTCTCGCCTTTCGGCTGGCCAACAAGATCGTCGGCAATGCGGATGACGTTCCCGCGCTCGAAATGACGCTCAACGGTCCGACGCTCTTTTTCCGCACTGATGCTGTGATCGCGCTGACGGGCGCCGATATGGTGGCGCTGCTTGACGGCGAGATCGTCAATCACTGGCAGGCGATCAAGGTGCGTCGCGGCCAGACGCTCGAAGTCGGCGACGTCACCAGCGCTGGTCAGCGTTGTTATCTTGCCATTCGTCACGGTTTCGATGCGCCGGAATATCTCGGCAGCCGGTCGACCTTCACGCTGGGCCGCTTCGGCGGTCACGCCACGGGCGCGCTCAAGACGGGCGACGTGCTGCGCATCAATCGCCAAGGGGCTGTTGCCGACGCGCTTGAGACGCCCCTGCCGGAAGAACATCGGCCCGTGCTTGGCCGTCATTGGGAAATCGCGGCGCTTTACGGGCCGCATGGCGCGCCGGATTATTTCAAGGACGAGGATATCGAGACGCTTTTCAGCGCCACTTATGAAGTTCATTACAATTCGGCGCGCACGGGCGTGCGCCTCATCGGGCCCAAGCCCAAATGGGCGCGGCTCGACGGCGGCGAGGCGGGACTTCATCCCTCGAACATTCACGATAATGCCTATGCCGTCGGCACGATCGATTTCACGGGCGACATGCCGATCATTCTGGGTCCTGACGGGCCGAGCCTCGGCGGTTTTGTTTGCCCGGCGACGCTCGCCAAGGCGGAGCTCTGGAAGATCGGACAGCTGCGTCCGGGCGACAAGCTGCGCTTTCGCTATGTCGGCGAAGATGAAGCCGAGAAAATGCGCCATGACGAAGAAAGCTGGGTGCGCAACCTGCGCCGTCCGGCAGGCGCGCCGCATGTCGTGAGCCTGCCCGGCAAGGGGCAGGCGGTGCTGGGTCGCATCGCCGATCTCGATGTGGCGGTCACCTATCGCCGCGCGGGCGACGATTATCTCCTCATCGAATATGGGCCGATGGTGCTCGACTTTGCGCTGCGCTTCCGTGCGCATGCGATGATGGAGGCGCTGAAGAGGCGGCGTGTCGCTGGTATCATCGAAATGACGCCGGGCATCCGCTCGCTGCAAATCCATTTCGATCCGGATCGCGTCTCCATGCGCAAGCTCTTGCGCATCGTGGAAGAAAGCGAACGGGCGCTGCCTGCGACAAGCGACATCGAAGTGCCAAGCCGCATCGTGCATCTGCCCCTGTCGTGGAACGATGAGGCGGCGCAGGAGGCGGTGCGCAAATACCAGACGCTGGTCAATCCCAAGGCGCCCTGGTGCCCCTCCAACATCGAGTTCATCCGCCGCATCAACGGGCTCGACACGATTGAGGATGTGCGTAACATCATTTTCGACGCGGATTATATGGTATTCGGTCTGGGCGATGTTTATCTCGGTGCGCCGGTCGCCACCCCGCTCGATCCGCGGCATCGTCTGGTGACGACGAAGTATAATCCGGCGCGCACATGGACGCCGGAAAATGCGGTCGGCATCGGCGGCGCCTATATGTGCGTCTATGGCATGGAAGGTCCCGGCGGCTATCAGCTTTTCGGGCGCACCGTGCAGATGTGGAATACATGGCGCAGCACGTCCAATTTCGAGGAAGGTTCGCCCTGGCTGTTGCGTTTTTTCGATCGCATCAAGTTCTTCGAGGTCTCGGCAGAAGAGCTGCTGGAGGCGCGTGACGCTTTTCCGCATGGCCGCTATGAGGTGAAGGTGGAAGAGGGTTCGTTCCGTCTGTCGGACTATCTCTCTTTCCTCGACAAGAACGACGGCGAGATTGCGGCCTTCCGTAAAGTTCAGCGTCAGGCCTTCGAGGAAGAGCGCCAGCGCTGGGAGGCGGCGGGGCTTTCGCTTGACGCCGCCGAACCCGATCTGCCGCCCATGATCGAGCTTGGCGACATGCCGGAAGGCGCGCGTCTTGTCGAGGCGAGCGTGCCGGGCAATGTCTGGTCTATTGTCGTTTCGGTGGGCGATGTGGTCGAAAAGGACCAGTCGCTTGTGGTGCTTGAATCCATGAAAATGGAAATCGACATGAGGGCCCCGATGAGCGGTCTCGTTCATGAGGTTCATTGCACGCCGGGCAATATGGTTCAGGCGGGACAGGCGCTTGTCACCATCCTGCCGCATGATGATGCGGGCGTGGTGAAGGTGAGTGTGGGAGGCGCGGCATGAAGGATCTGTCTCTCTCCCTTGCCTCGTTGAAGGCGGCATATGCCGAAGGCGTGCGGGTCGAGGATGTGATCGTCGAAGTGCTGCGCCGTGTCGAGGCTTATGGCGATCCAGCGGTCTGGATTGCGCGTATCGATGCGGAGGTGCTTCTTGAGCAGGCGCGTAAGCTCGACGGTCTGTCGCGCGAGGCGCGCGGGCAGCTTGCGCTTTTCGGCGTGCCCTTTGCGGTGAAGGACAATATCGATGTGGCGGGTCTGCCCACCACGGCGGCGTGTCCGGCCTATGCCTATAGTCCGCATGAGAACGCCGAGGTCGTCAGGCATCTTGTCAGCGCTGGCGCACTTGTGATCGGCAAGACAAATCTCGATCAGTTCGCGACGGGACTTGTCGGCACGCGCTCGCCGCATGGCGCGCCGCGTTCGGTTTTCAACAGCGACTATATTTCCGGCGGCTCCAGTTCGGGTTCCGCCGTGGCGGTGGCCGCCGGGCTTGTCTCCTTTTCGCTCGGGACGGACACGGCGGGCTCGGGCCGCGTGCCCGCGGCCTTCAACAATATCGTGGGGCTCAAGCCTTCGCGGGGGCTTTTGTCGACGCGCGGCGTCGTGCCTGCCTGCCGTTCTCTTGATTGCGTTTCCATCTTTGCCTTGAACACGGAGGATGCAGGTGTCGTCTTCCATCAGGCGGCGGTGTTCGATCCTCAGGACCCTTATTCGCGCGCGTTGATGCCGGCAGATCCCGTCATCGCCGGTGCGCCGTTCACCTTTGCCGCGCCGCGTGCCGCGGATCTCGCTTTCTTCGGGGACAATGAAGCCGAACGTCTCTTCAACGAGGCGATCACGCGGCTCGAAGATCTGGGCGGTCACGCGCTCAGGATCGACTTCGCGCCGTTCCGCGAAATTGCGGCGCTGCTTTATGACGGTCCCTGGGTGGCGGAGCGCACAGCCGCCGTCGGTCGCTTTGTCGAGACGCATCAAAAGCAAGTCGATCCCACTGTTGGCGGCATCATCATGGGCGGGCGCTCGCGCAGCGCGGTGGAGACCTTCGAGGCCTTTCACAAGTTGCAAGGCCTCATGCGCAAAATCAGCCTCATCATGACCGGCATCGACATGCTGGTCGTGCCGACCGCGCCGACGACCTATCGTGTCGCCGAGGTGATGGCCGATCCGGTCAGGCTCAATTCGCGGCTTGGCACCTATACGAATTTCATGAATCTGGCCGATCTTTCCGGCATCGCGGTGCCTGCGGGGGTTGGGGCGAACGGTCTTCCCTTCGGCATCACACTTGCCGCGCCAGCGTTTCGTGAGGCGCGGCTGATGGAACTTGGCGCGCGGGTCCATACGGCGCTCGGCTTGCCTGCGGGCGGGCCCCAGCTTCAGGTCAAGGCCGAGGATGCCGCCTTTATCGAGCTTGCCGTCGTTGGCGCGCATATGGGCGGCCTGCCGCTCAATCATGAACTCACCTCGCGCGGGGGCATGTTTGTCGAGCGGACGAAGACGGCGGCGGCCTATCGCTTTTATGCGCTGGCGGGCGGGCCGCCCTTCCGGCCCGGTCTGGTGCGGGTGGAGACAGGCGGGGCCTCGATCGAGCTTGAGGTCTGGCGTCTGCCACGCGCTGCATTTGGCGACTTCATGGTCGGCGTGCCTGCACCGCTTTGCATCGGTACGCTGGAGCTTGTCAGCGGGCGCAAGGTCAAGGGTTTCCTCTGCGAGTCATCGGGGCTCGAAGGCGCGGAGGAGATCACGAGCTTTGGCGGGTGGCGGCGATTTATGGCGTCAAAACAGGCAGCACTGCCCGTTTCAGCCGATTAGGACCCGGTTTCGGGAGCCAGAATAGGTTCATATCGCTGCTATCGGGCAGAGAGGCGCGGTTTGACGTCGCGCGCGCCACGTTTTTTCTTGCGTGAGCCAGCCCCTCGCCCCCATTCTCCCGCTCAATCAAGACAAAACACGTTTTCCGGGAGCCTGCGTAAATCCATGACCACGACTGAAATCGCCAAACCTGCCTGGCCCGCCATGACCATTGCCGAGGCGCATGCCTTTCTGACGGCGCCCGGCATTCCCTTCGAAATGGAAGAAAAGGTCATTCGCGGCCAGAAAATCCGCGTCTGGAAGAATGCGCCGCCGACCATCCGCGATTCCTTCCTGTTGGGTCGCGCGCATGGCGAGCGGACTTTTCTGGTGCTCGACGATGAGCGGGCCAACTTCGAGGCTTTTGCCCGCGCCGCCATCACTTTTGCCCATGAGTTGATCGCCAAAGGCGTCAAGAAGGGCGATCGCGTCGCCATCATCATGCGCAACCTGCCCGAATGGCCGGTCGCCTTTTATGGTGCGTCGCTGACGGGCGCCATCGTGACGCCGCTCAACGCCTGGTGGACGGGCGAAGAGCTTGAATATGGTCTGACCGATTCAGGCTCCAAGATCGTCGTGTGCGATGCGGGTCTCTACCAGCGCGTGAAGGAGCATCTCGATAATTGCCCCGCGCTCGAACATGCCTATGTGTCGCGTCTGACGGATGATGTCGATGATGTCTCCGATCCGGTCGTTGTGAAGTTCGAAGATGTCGTCGGCAAGGTCAACGACTGGGGCAAGCTTGACGACAAGCCGCTTCCTGATGTGTCGCTCGACAGCGACGACGATGCGACGATCTTCTATACGTCGGGCACGACGGGCAAGCCCAAGGGCGCGCTTGGCACGCATCGCAACATGATGTCGAACATCATGGCGGCGGGCATTTCCGGCGCGCGCACCTATCTGCGTCGCGGCGAAATTCCGCCCCAGCCCGATCCCAAGGGTCCGCAGAAGTCGATCCTGCTGTCGGTGCCTTTCTTCCATGCCACGGGTTGCCACGCCATCATGTCGCCGATGCTTTTTGCGGGCAACAAGATCGTGCTGATGCACAAGTGGGATGCCGAACGCGCCATGCAGCTCATCGAAGCTGAAAAGATCACCAATGCCGGTGGTGTGCCGACGATTGCCTGGCAGTTGATCGAACATCCCAATCGTTCGAAATACGACCTCTCTTCGCTCGAAGGTGTTTCCTATGGTGGTGCGCCTTCCGCTCCTGAGCTCGTGCGCAAGATTGTCGAGACTTTTCCGAAATCGCAGCCGGGCAATGGCTGGGGCATGACGGAAACCTCCGCCACCTTCACCCATCATCAGGGCGAGGATTATGAGCACCGTCCTTCAAGCTGCGGTCCGGCCATTCCGGTTTGCGACATGAAGATCATCGGTCCCAAGGGCGAGACGCTGGGGCCCAATGAAGTGGGCGAGCTTTGCGGTCGCGGTCCCAATGTCGTCAAGGAATACTGGAACAAGCCGGAAGCCACCGCCGAGACATTCGTCGATGGCTGGGTGCACACCGGCGACCTTGCGCGTATCGACGAAGAAGGTTTCTGCTTCATCATCGACCGCGCCAAGGACATGCTCATTCGCGGCGGCGAAAACATCTACTGCGTCGAGGTCGAGAATGTTCTTTATGAACATCCTGCGGTTATGGATGCGGCGATCGTGCCTGTGCCCCATCGCACGCTTGGCGAAGAGCCCGGCGCGGTGGTGCATCTCAAGCCCGGCATGACAGCGACGGAAGATGAACTTCGTCATCTCGTCGCCAGCAAGCTTGCCGCCTTCAATGTGCCGGTCAAGGTCGTCTTCTGGCCGGAAACCTTGCCGCGCAACGCCAATGGCAAGATCCTCAAGACCGAACTCAAGAAGGTCTTTGCCGAAGGTTGATCACCTTCAGCCGCGGAGCGCGTCGAAACTGTCGGCGCGCGCCATTTGCCAGCTTGTCTTGTAGAAATCGCTCAAGGATGGCGATTTTTCGATGATTTCTCCCGGGTTCACAAAATAGTGAAGCTGGGAGAAAAGTCGTGTCTCCGTGGCGCTGACGCGGCGCACCAGATGATGCGGCGCAAGTTCGTCGGGATTGTCGAGACCGGCGGCGGCCAGCATCTGGGCCAGCGCCTTCAGCGTATTGCGATGAAAGCCCGCCACCCGTTCGGCCTTGTCGGGAACCACCAGCGCGCGCTGGCGCAGATGGTCCTGCGTCGCCACGCCCGTCGGGCATTTGTTGGTGTGGCAGCTGCGCGACTGGATGCAGCCGATCGCGAACATGAAGCCGCGTGCGGAATTGGCCCAGTCTGCGCCCAGCGCCAGCACGCGGGCCATGTCGAAAGCGCTGACGATCTTGCCGCTGGCGCCGATCTTTATCTGGTCGCGCAGGCCAGCGCCCACCAGCGTGTTGTGGACGAAGAGAAGTCCTTCGCGCAGCGGCACGCCGATGTGATCGGCAAATTCGACAGGGGCCGCGCCGGTGCCGCCTTCGCCGCCATCCACCACGATGAAGTCCGGGATGATATCGGTCTCCAGCATCGCCTTGACGATCCCCATGAACTCCCAGGGGTGGCCGAGGCAAAGCTTGAAGCCCACGGGCTTGCCGCCCGACAGGTCTCGCAACTGCTTGATGAATTGCATCATCTCCAGCGGCGTCGTGAAGGCGCTGTGGCGTGCGGGCGAAATGCAGTCGACGCCTTCGGGCACTTCGCGCGTCATGGCGATTTCCGGCGTCACCTTGGCGCCCGGCAAAATGCCGCCGTGGCCGGGTTTGGCGCCCTGGCTCAGTTTGATTTCGATCATCTTGACCTGATCGAGCGCGGCATTTTCGGCAAAGCGCGTCGGGTTGAATGTGCCGTCGTCGTTGCGGCAGCAAAAATAACCGCTGCCGATCTCCCAGATGAGATCGCCGCCATATTGCTTGTGATAGGGGCTGATGCCGCCTTCGCCGGTGTCATGCGCGAAGTCGCCCAGTTTTGCGCCGCGATTGAGCGCGGCGATCGCGTTGGCGCTGAGCGAGCCGAAGCTCATGGCGGAAATATTCAGCACCGAACTGGAATAGGGTTTGCCGCATTGCTCGTTGCCGATGGAAATGCGGTAGAGGTTCGGGTCGGTCTCCGGCATGGGGCGCGAGGAATGGCTGATGAACTCATAGCCGTTCTCATAGACGTCCATCAGCGTGCCGAATGGCTTGTCGCTATGTTCGTTCTTGGCGCGGGCGTAGATGAGCGAGCGCTGGCTGCGCGAAAAGGGCAGGGCGTCATTGTCGGCTTCCAGCAGATATTGCCGGATTTCGGGGCGGATCGCTTCGACGAGATAGCGGATATGGCCGATGATCGGGTAGTTGCGCAGTACCGCATGCTGGTCCTGCAGGAGATCGATGACGCCGACCACGGTGAAAAATCCGGCGATGATGGTCAGCGGCCATCCGCCCAGCCACAAATGCTGGGTCAGCAGGCCGATACAGGTGAGCAGCAGGCAGAGCGTGAAGACCAGATAGCGGTTGATGACTGAAAGCGTGATGTTTGCCCAAAGCATCTTCATCAAGGTCATGAATTCCGTTCCCTGCCTGGTCCACCTCAAGAGAGGCTAGGCGCATCAAAAGTGAGTCGCCAGTCTCTCCTGTTTTTTAGCATCGGGGCCGGTGAGAGCGGCGTAACCAATTTTTAATTCTTCAAAATGGCGCAGCAAGGGCGCGATCTGTCTCATGTTGCACCGCATTGCTCCAGATTGGAGGGGGCTAGGCTTGCCGGGACAAGGGCGGGAGCGCAGCGTCGGGTCTTGTCTTGTGACCAGCGAGAGGACCGAAAATGAAAAGCGATCAGGTCGAGAATTTTCCCGGCGCCCTGCCGTCGAACGGCTCGCGTGAGGAAATCAAGAAGCGGGGTCGTCCGCCCGTCCGCATGATGCGCTCAGGCAGCGAAGATATCGTGGTCGGCGAAAACAGCGCGCTTGAAGGCTCGTTCGAGACGCAGGGCTCGATGTTTGTCGATGGCAACCTCATGGGGACCGATCTGCGCGCCATGCTGCTCTCGATCGGTGCGACGGGATCGGTCGCGGGCAAGGCGAATGTGACACGCGCGGAGATTGCCGGGACATTCGACGGTCATCTGAATGCCGAAGGCGAGGTCATCCTGCGCGCGACGGCTCATGTGTCGGGTGAGATAACCTGCGGCAAGCTTGTCAGCCATCGCGGAGCCTGCGTGCGGGCGCATGTGACAGTGCTGGAGGATGAGCTGGAATATAGTGAAGTGCCGCTCGATCCGAAAATCCTGCCGGTCATACAGTTCCAGAAGCGCCTTTCGCGCCGCTTCGTGCAGCGGGCCATGAATTTCGCTTATGGTGTCGGCGCTACCCTCGGCCTGATCGGTCTCGTCAGCTACTTCTGATCGGTCGTTCGCGTGAGCCACGTTAAGTATTTTTCATTGAATTTTTACCATGATCGGGTGGAATCATGGTTTCAGGAAAAATGCTGATTTCTGCGGATTTTTAATCGAGGTTTTTCCGTTTACAGACCTTCAATCATATTTGCCTAGTTTGAGCTGCTAAATGATCAGGCGGCGAATTTCATGCGCAGGCGGGACCTTTCTCCCAAAAAGCAGACATTGCTCGGCAGCTATTCCCGGAATCTCGGGGAGTTGATGTCGCGCAGGCATTCGGAGGCCGCGCTTCGCGCCGCCAGGATGGAATCCGATCTGGCCAGTCGCACCAAGTCCGAGTTTCTCGCCAATATGAGCCATGAGCTGCGCACGCCGCTCAACGCCATTATCGGCTTTTCCGATCTGCTTGTTCACTATGCCGCCGAAGGGCGCGACATGAGCAAGGGCGTCGAATATGCCGAGCATATTGCAGGCGCGGGGCGGCATCTGCTCAACATCATTTCCGACATTCTCGATATCTCCAAGATCGAGAGCGGTACGTTTGAGCTGAACAAGGAAGAATACGGTCTGCGCGAGTTGATCGATCAGTCGCTCATTCTCGTGCGCGACAGGGCGCGCGCCAAGAAACAAGCGCTGGAGTTTCGCGCTGCGGCCGATCTGCCGGTCATGGTTGTCGACGGCCAGCGCATCAAGCAGGTGCTGATCAATCTTCTGTCCAATGCCCACAAGTTCACGCCGGAAGGCGGACGCATCTTTGTCGTGGCTCAGGCCATTCCCGGCGGCGGCGCCAGCATTGCCATTGCCGACACGGGCATCGGCATGAGCGAGGCGCAGATCGAGGTGGCGCTTGCGCCTTTCGGTCAGGTGCAGTCGGCCTATTCGCGCGCGCATGAAGGTACGGGCCTTGGCCTGCCGATAGCGGCGGCGCTTGTCCGCCAGCATGGCGGCGAGTTTCACATTTCCAGCAAGCCCGACGGCGGCACCACGATTGTCGTCACCCTGCCGCCGGATCTCGATGCGAAAAAAACTTCGGTGCTTGCTTCCGCGTCGCGTGTTTCCCCTCGCGGCAAGAGCGCGGCCTTTTCAAAAAATCCTGCATCGTCGCCAGTACAGACACGGCAAACGATGCCGCTCGTTCAGGGGAATCCTGAGCCTGGCTCCAAGCAAGGTCAAACGCCATGACGCAGAACATCCAGTCAACGCCCGCAAGCTTTCCGGCTTCCGCCAATGGACAGGTGGCGTCAGCGGCGCGGCCTGCAAGCATTGGACATATCGTCTCGGTCTCTGGCGCACAGGCCATCGCAGTGCTCGATCGAGGTGTTGTGCAAGGCGGGCACAAGCGTGATGCGCGCATTCAGATCGGCGCGCTGGTCAAGATCGAGACGCCGACGACCTCCGTGCTGGGTATTGTTTCCGCCGTGAGTTCGCCGACGCCTTCGCTCGACTCCGCAGACAATGAAATCGGCCTTGTGGAGCTTAATCTCGCGGGCGAGCTTGTGCTCGATCTGGAATCGCGACGTCTTGCCTTTCGTCGTGGCGTGGCGCATCTGCCCAGCCTTGGCGATACGGTCATGTTTGCCGACCGTAACGATCTCACCCGCGTCTATGCGCGTCCGAATGGCGCGAGCATAAAGGTCGGTTCGCTCTATCAGGACAGCGCCGTGCCTGCGCGCTTGCTGATCGACGAACTTCTCTCCAAGCATTTCATTGTCGTGGGCACCACGGGTTGCGGCAAGTCGACGGCGCTGACCTGTATTCTTCAGCGCGTTCTGGAAGAGCATAGTTATGCGCATATGGTCGTTCTCGATGTGCATAACGAATATCCACAGGCCTTTGGCGATCTTGCGGAGAATATCAATCCCGAAAATCTCAACCTGCCGATCTGGCTGTTGAATTTCCAGGAACTTACAGAAGCGCTGACAAGCTCGGACGCATCGCGTGAAGCGGAAACCGAAATCCTTTCCGATGGCGTCGTCTATGCCAAGCGGCGCTTTTCGGATGCCTCGAACGTGCGCGCGACCACTCTCACGCGCCGTAGCTCGGAATTTTCAGGCATCACCGTCGACACGCCCACGCCCTATCGCCTGTCCGATGTGGTGGCCTTTATCGACGAACAGCTCGGCAAGCTCGATCGCGCGCGTTCCACCGTGCCCTATCGCCGTCTCAAGACGCGTATCGAGACGTTGGTCAGCGATCAGCGCTACAGCTTCATGTTCGGTAGCCTGACCGTTCAGGACACGATGACTGAAACGCTGGGGCGCCTGTTTCGCGTGCCGCATGATGGCAAGCCGATTACGGTCATCAATCTCTCCTCGGTGCCTTCTGAAATCCTCGACGTGGTGATCTCCGTGATCGCGCGTCTCGCCTTCGACCTTGCGGTCTGGAGCAAGGGCGGCTTGCCCATGCTGCTCGTCTGCGAGGAAGCACATCGTTATGCGCCGGCATCCGACGCCGACAAGTTCGCACCCACCCGTCAGGCGCTTTCGCGCATCGCCAAGGAAGGCCGGAAATATGGCCTGTCGCTGGCGCTCGTCACGCAGCGTCCATCCGAACTCGACCCGACCGTGCTGTCCCAGTGCAGCACCGCCATCGCGATGCGGCTTTCGACGGAGAAGGATCAGGCCGTGATGCGCGCCAATACCCATGACGGCGCCCTCGATCTTCTCGACTTCCTGCCGCTGCTGGGCGACCGCGAGGCCATCGCCTTCGGTCAGGGCGTCGCCATGCCCATGCGTATCCGCTTTGACGATATGGCAGCCGAAACCAAGCCCAAGACGCATAGCCTCGGCTTCTCGGAAAGCTGGAAGGCGCCCAATATGAGTATTGAGGAGCTTGAGGCGATTGTTGCGCGCTGGCGCGTGAGCGGGCGCGAGCGCGGTTGAGCCGATCCGACCGCTTTTCGTCCGACAGGTTCCGGCTTGAGGCATTCAAGCCCTTGAGTGGCTTGTCCTTTTCCCGATTGAATGGCAGTGTCTGGCCCATGTTTGTCATTGGGTCTGCTGCCGGGTTGCTTCAGCCCCGGTGACCGGTGGGGAAGTGAGCGCAACGGGGGTTTTGCTCGGCGGATGGCCTATTTTCTACAGCAATTGATCAACGGCGTTACCCTTGGGGCTACCTATGGGCTCATCGCCATCGGCTATACGATGGTTTACGGCATTATCGGCATGATCAACTTCGCGCATGGCGATATCTACATGATCGGCGCTTTCATTTCGCTGGTCGGGTTCATGCTGCTGGCGATGTTCGGCATTACCAGCGTGCCGATTGCCTGTTTTCTCGTCCTCATCTTTGCGATGTTCTTTACCGGCGTCTATGGCTGGACGGTCGAGCGCGTCGCCTATCGCCCGCTGCGCCGCGCGCCGCGTCTTGCCCCGCTGATTTCCGCGATCGGCGTCTCCATCGTGTTGCAGAATTTCGTGCAGCTTTCGCAGGGCGCGCGCGTCAAACCCTTGCAGCCGATGGTTCAGGGGTCATTCAACGTCTATAACGACGGCAATTTTCAGGTCACGATTTCCTATCTCCAGATCATGATCATCGCGCTCACCATCGTATTGATGGCCGGCTTCAGTTTCATCATCCGCTATACGAGCCTGGGTCGCGCGCAGCGCGCCGCCGCGCAGGACATGAAGATGGCCTCGCTGCTCGGCGTCAATGTGGATCGCACGATTTCGCTCACCTTCGTCATCGGCGCGATGCTCGCCGCCGTGGCGGGGCTCATGGTGACGCTCTACTATGGCGTCATCGATTTCTATATCGGCTTCATCGTCGGCATCAAGGCCTTCACCGCCGCCGTGCTTGGCGGCATCGGCTCGCTGCCCGGCGCGATCCTCGGCGGCATGGCCATCGGCCTCATCGAAGCCTTCTGGTCGGGCTATTTCAGCATCGAGTACAAGGATGTCGCGGCCTTCTCCATTCTCGTTTTCGTGCTCATCTTCCGCCCCACCGGCCTTCTCGGTCGCCCCGAGATCGAAAAGGTCTGAGCGATGAATGCTGCCGCCTCCCGTCCGAACTATGTCGCGCTGGTGCGTGATTCAGGCGCCGCCGCGCTTGTTGCGGCGCTGCTCGCCTTTCCGCTGCTGGGTTTCAAGCTCGACGCCTCCGCGCGTGGTCTCGCGCTCGATGTGCGTCTTGTCTGGGTCGTCTATGCCGCCGCCGCTGTCTTTGCAGGGCGGCTTTTTTTTACGCTGATCGTGCAGCATTACGGTGTGCATTTTGTCGACCGTTTCACACGCGCCGAATTGTTGCCGCATTACGTGCCGAAGCGTCTGGCGCAATATGCCTCACGCTATCATGTCGGCCTCGCCATGATCGGCTTTGCCGTGCTTCTGCCCTGGCTCGGATTTTCAGACCGCAACCTGATCGACAAGGCGACGCTCATTCTCATCTATGTGATGCTCGGATGGGGCCTCAACATCGTGGTGGGTCTCGCAGGGCTTCTTGATCTGGGCTACGTCGCTTTTTATGCCGTCGGCGCTTATTCCTATGCGCTGCTGTCGGCCACGTTCGGGCTTTCCTTCTGGGTCTGCCTTCCGCTTGCCGGGCTTTTTGCTGGCGGGGCGGGTCTGGCGCTCGGCTTTCCGGTCTTGCGGTTGCGCGGCGATTATCTCGCCATCGTCACGCTCGGCTTCGGCGAGATCGTGCGTGAGGTCATCATCAACTGGCAGGTCATGACCGGCGGTCCCAATGGCTTGTCGGGCATCCAGCGACCGAGTTTTTTCGGGCTGCAATTGCTGCCCGCCGCCAAGGATGGCGGCACGACATTCGCCGATTTTTTCGGGCTCGCCTATTCGCCCGACCAGCGCATCATCTTTCTCTACTACCTCATTCTCGTGCTGGCGCTCTTTACAAATCTCTTTACGTTGCGCATCCGCAAGCTCCCCATCGGGCGCGCCTGGGAGGCCTTGCGCGAAGACGAAATCGCCTGCCGCAGCCTTGGACTCAACCCGACGATGATCAAGCTTTCGGCTTTCGCCATCGGCGCGTCGTTTGCCGGTTTTGCGGGCTCGTTTTTCGCGACGCGTCAGGGTTTCATCAGTCCCGAAAGCTTCACCTTCATCGAAAGCGCAATCATCCTCTCGATTGTCGTGCTGGGGGGCATGGGCAGCCAGATCGGCATCGTGCTGGCCGCGCTTCTGCTCGTCGGCCTTCCGGAATGGTTCCGCGATCTCGCCGAGTTCCGCATGGTCGCTTTCGGCGCGGCCATGGTGCTCATCATGGTCTGGCGGCCGCGGGGGCTTCTGTCGCATCGCGATCCGACCTTGCTGCTGGGCGAGCCTGAACGAGAGGCGAGCCGATGAGCAAGCCCGTTCTCTCTGTCGAGCATCTCACCATTCGTTTCGGTGGCCTCCTCGCCATCGACGATCTTTCCTTCGAGGCCGCGCCCGGTCAGATCACGGCGCTGATCGGCCCCAATGGCGCAGGCAAGACGACGGCCTTCAATTGCATCACAGGTTTCTACAAGCCCGATGTCGGTCGCATGTCGTTCAATCATCCCGACGGCCGGACGCATTATCTGGAACGCATGGACGGCTTCCGCATCGCGCAGGCGGGCGTCGTGCGCAGCTTCCAGAATATCCGTCTGTTTCCGGCGATGAGCGTCGCGGAAAATCTCATGGTGGCGCAGCATGTGGCGCTGATGCGGGCGTCCATGTTTTCCATCGCGGGTTTTTTGCGCCTGCCGCGTTTTCTCAAGGCCGAGCGTGAAGCGCGCGATCTGACGCGCTACTGGCTCGAGCAGACGGGTCTGGCGGGCGAGGCCGACACGCTGGCAGGCAGCCTGCCCTATGGTTCGCAGCGGCGTCTGGAAATCGCGCGCGCCATGTGCGCGGGGCCCAAGCTTCTCTGTCTCGACGAGCCTGCCGCCGGTCTCAATCCCAACGAGAGCCTCGCGCTCAATGAATTGCTTCTGAAAATTCGCGACGAGCACAAAATCAGTATTCTGCTTATCGAACATGACATGAGCGTCGTCATGCAGATTTCCGATCGCATCAATGTGCTGGAGCAGGGACGCCTGATCGCCGAGGGCACGCCCGCCGAAATCCGCGTCAACCCGGATGTCATCCGCGCCTATCTTGGCGTCGAGGACGAGGGTGAAGTCGCCGCCTTTGTCGGGGAGGCGCATTGATGCTGAAAATTCGCGGGCTCCATTCCGGCTATGGGCGCATTGAGGCGCTGCATGGCATCGATCTCGATGTGCCCGAAGGCCAGGTCGTCTCGTTGATCGGGGCGAATGGCGCGGGCAAGACGACGCTCCTGATGACCATTTGCGGCGAGCCGCGCGCGGCGGCAGGCGAGATCATCTTTGATGGATGCGACATCACCCATTTACCGACGCATCAGATCGCGCGTCTGGGTCTTGCCCATGCGCCGGAAGGGCGGCGCATTTTCGGTTTCATGACGGTGCTCGAAAATCTCCAGATGGGCGCGATCGTCGCCGATCCGAAATATTTCAACGAAGATCTCGAGCGCATGCTGGCGCTTTTTCCGCGCCTCAAGGAACGTCTCACCCAGCGCGGCGGCACGCTGTCGGGCGGTGAACAGCAGATGCTCGCCATTGCGCGCGCCATGATGAGCCGTCCTCGTCTGCTCCTGCTGGACGAACCCTCGCTGGGGCTCGCCCCGCTCGTCAGCAAGCAGCTTTTCGCCAATATCGCCGAAATCAATGCGTCGGACGCCATGACCATCCTGCTGGTCGAGCAGAATGCCTTTCAGGCGCTCAAGCTCGCCGATCAGGCCCACATCATCGTCAACGGACGGATCGAGTTGAGCGGCACGGGCGCGGCGCTTCTGAAAGACCCTGCCGTGCGCGACGCCTATCTCGAAGGCGCGAGACCTCCGACGTCAGATAAGGTGGAGGCGACGAAATGAGCGACTATGCAGCGATCTTCGGCACTACGCCGCTCGTCTCCTTTTTCATCACGGGTATTCTCGGCGGCGGCTGCGCGCTGATGACGGGCCGGGCGCTGGCGCTCAACTGGCGACCGCAATGGCAGCTTGTCATCTATTGCCTGCTTCTGGGGCTGGCGGATCGCTTTCTGGTCTATGCGCTCTTTCAGGGGGATCTGCTGCTGCCTTCCGGCTTTGTCTGTGATGCGCTTTTCCTTATGGCCACAGCTTTTCTGACTTTCCGCATTACGCGGGCGCGCCAGATGGTCAGGCAATACCCCTGGGCCTATGAGCGGACGTGGGCGCTCGGTTGGCGGTCGAAACGCTAAAAGCGCTCAGGTTTCGGACAATATCGCCGTTTCCCTGTCGATAGGCGGTTCCGGCGCGATGCCTTTTGAGGCTATGCTGGCGCATAAGATATCTTTTGTTCGGGGGAACCTTATGAAGCGCCTTCTCGTCGCCGCCCTTGCTGTTTTGTCTCTCACCCTTGCGGGTTGCGACAAGAAGGAAGAAAAAGCCTCAACCACCATCGTGATCGGCGTGGCCGGGCCTGTTTCGGGTAGCGAGGCGGTGTTTGGCGAGCAATTCGTCCACGGCGCCAAAAAGGCGGTTGCCGATATCAATGCGGCAGGCGGTGTGCTGGGCAAGCAGCTCGTGCTCGAAATCGGCGATGACGCCTGCGACCCCAAGCAGGCGGTGAGCGTCGCCAATGACATGGCCTCCAAGGGGGCTGTCTTCGTGGCGGGTCACTATTGCTCCGGCGCTTCCATTCCGGCCTCCGATGTCTATGCGGAATCGAATATCGTCCAGATCACGCCAGCCTCCACGAACCCCGAATTCACCGAGCGCGGCCTCAAGAATACGTTCCGCGTTTGCGGGCGCGACGATGCGCAGGGACCGACGGCTGCGGCCTATGTCGTGAAGGAATTCGGCGACAAGCGCATTGCAGTCGTCGATGACAAGTCGACATATGGTCAGGGGCTGGCCAATGAATTCGCCAAGGCGCTCAATGCCGGCGGCGTCGAGGAAGTGCTGCATGAATCGATCACGGCAGGCGAAAAGGATTACAGCCCGCTCATCTCCAAGCTGAAGCAGGCCAAGGCCGATGTGCTTTATTTCGGCGGCTACAAGACCGAAGCCGGTCTCATCGTGCGCCAGATGCGCGAGCAGGGGCTCACGACGATCCTGATCGGCGGCGATGCGCTGGTGACGGATGAATTCTGGTCGATCACGGGCGAGGCGGGCGAGGGCACGCTGATGACCTTCGGTCCCGACCCGCGTCTCAACCCCGCGAATGAGAAGCTTGTCGCCGAGTTCCGCGCCGAGGATTACGAGCCCGAAGCCTATACGCTCTACACCTATGCAGCGATCCAGGCCTGGGCGGGCGCGGTCGAAAAGGCGGGCACGACCGATGCGGCCGACGTCGAAGCCGCGCTTCACGCCGATCATTTCGACACTGTGTTGGGCTCTATCGGCTTTGACGCCAAGGGCGACATGGATGCACCGGGCTATGTCTTCTATGAGTGGAAGAGCGGCGCCTATGGTTATGCCGACAAATAACCGGCAATGATTTTTACCCGTTTACCGAACTGAAATATGCGTATCTGCCGGGGAGGCAGCTTTTAAACGATGTCCAAATTGACCCCGTCCGGTCTTTCAACCCGGCAAATTGCTTTTCTGGCGCTTGGCCTCGTCATCTTTGTCGCGTTGGGCTGGAAGATGACCGTGGATTATTTTGCGGCGCGTGAGGCCGATGCGCTCAATCCGCAAGTCGTTGCGGAGCGGAGCAATCTGCCCCGTGTGCCGGTTGACGTGAAAGGCTTTCGCTCGGCGATGTTCGGCGATAACGAGGCGAAAGTGCGCGCCGCCATCACCAAGGATTTCGGCGTTAAAGATGAAAATATCCGCGTCGCCGAGAACGAGAGGGAAAAGACCAAACTCCTTGCCATCCGCGTCAAGGATGTGGTCGCCGATAGCGGCGTTGCCGAAATCGTCTATGTGCTCGGGCATTCTTCCAAGGCGCTTATTCAGGTCAATATCATCTGGAACACGCAGTTTGCGAAAGGCATGACGCCGAAACAGCTTGGCGCGACGGCAAGCGTGCTGGGCCATTATTTTGCCGGTCAGGGTTTCGTGCCCGGGACGGTGAGCGTCAACAAGAGACTGCCCAATGGCGTCTTGCGCGTCTTCAGCGGGCGCGACGCCAAGGGTCGCCTCGTCACCCTGCTCTATCAGCAGGGCGAAGTGGAAGTGAAGTCCACGCCCGCGAAAGACGGGAAGGTCGAGGCGGACAAGAAGGACGAAAAGGCCGCCGCGCCTGAAAAGCGTCGCATCGCGGCGCTGCGTCTCAACTATGTCGCCGATCCGGAAAATCCGGATATCTTCAAGATCGACAAGGGCAAGTTCTGACATTGCTCTAGACGGAGAGGGAAGCCGATGTCTCAGGTAGTCGAGAATTTTGTCGTTTCGCGCAAGGATTTGCGGGCGCACAAGATGGTCGAAACGACGCTGCCCGATCTGGGCGACGGCGAGATACTTGTGAAGGTCGACAGATACGCCTTCACGTCGAACAACGTCACCTACGCCGCCTTTGGCGAGGCGATGCAATATTGGGATTTCTTTCCCGCGCCCGAAGGCTATGGCCGTATCCCCGTCTGGGGTTTTGGCGATGTCGTGGCGTCGAAATGCGATGGCATCGCGGTGGGCGAGCGCATCTATGGCTATCTGGCCATGTCGAGCCATGTGGTGCTGAAGGTGGATCGCGTGAAGCCGCAGGGTTTCGTCGAGGTCTCGCCGCACCGCTCGCATCTGGCGCTCGTCTATAATCAGTACACGCGCGTCGCCAACGATCCGACTTACGACAAGGCGCGCGAGGATGAGCAATGCCTGCTCGGGCCGCTGTTCAAGACCGCCTTCTTCATCGACGATCTCATCGCGGATAATGATTTCTTCGGTGCGAAAGCCGTCGTGCTCTCAAGCGCGTCGAGCAAGACCGCGCTCGGCACGGCCTTCCTTCTGGCGCAGCATCCCGGCATCGAGGTCATCGGCCTCACCTCGCCGGGCAACAAGGCTTTCGTTGAAGGCACGGGCTATTACGATTGTGTCGTGACCTATGATGCGATTTCAACGATCCCGGCGGACCTGCCGGTGGTCTTCGTTGATATGGCGGGCAATGCCGAGGTCATTACCAATCTGCACAATCATTTTCGCGACGCGATGAAATATAGCTGTGTCGTCGGCGGCACCCATTGGGAGGCGCGCGGTGTCGAGAAAGCCCTGCCGGGGCCCAAGCCCGTCTTCTTCTTCGCGCCGACGCAGATCGCCAAGCGCACGAAGGACTGGGGTCCGGGCGGCATCGAGCAGCGCTATGGAGCCAAGTGGCAGGCGTTTCTCAAATCGGTCGATCAATGGATGAAAGTCGTGCCCGGTCGTGGACCTGCCGATATCGAGCATGTCTATCTCGACATGCTCGATGGTCGCGTACACCCGCAGGAAGGCCACATGCTTTCGCTCTAATGCACCAGCATCAGCAGCAGGCTGATGCCCAGCAGGCATTGCCCGACGTAATAGGTGATCCAGACGATGGGTCCGCGTGCAGGCACGGGACGCGCAAACTTGTTCACGGCGATGACGGCGTCGGAAAAAACGAAGAGCAATGCGCCGAGCCCCGTCAGCGGGTTTGGCATGGTGAGCGCCGCAAAAGCCATGGCCGAGATCACGCCCATATAGGCCCAGACCGGTACCTTGTAGGCTCCGAGCTTCGGCGTCAGCCAGACGCATGTGCCGCCGGATATGAAAAGCAGCGCTGCCATGCCGGCCATTTGCAGGGTGGAGGGCGCGCCCATATGCGGCGCCATCACCACGAGATAGAAAATATGTCCGACAAGGAAGGCGATGAGTCCGCGTTTGAAATTGATCGTGTCGTCCTTGAGCGACAGGAAGAAGTCGCCAAGACTGCCGAAAGCGAGCGCCAGCGTCAGCGCGACGAGAGCGAGCATCGGTCCGTCGCCGAGGCTCAGCAGAGGCAGCGGCGCCAGCGCGCTCACCGAAATCGTTTTCAGGATGGTGCGCAGCGTGTCGGCCGGATGGCTTTCGATCATCTGATAGCCGGTGGCGGTCAGCAGCGAGATCGCCAGCAGCGTCCAGCGCAGACCATCCAGCTGGTCGCCCATCGCGAAAATTTCCATCGGCATCATTTTTCCTCCAGCCAGTTCGCTGCGCCTGTTCCCGCAGCTTTCCCCGTTGCAAAACAGGCGGTCAGCAGATAGCCGCCCGTCGGTGCTTCCCAGTCAAGCATTTCGCCCGCGCAAAAGACGCCGGGCAATGCGCGTAGCATGAAGTGTTCGCCGATGGCGTCAAGCCGCACGCCGCCCGCGCTCGAAATGGCTTCGGCGATGGGTCGGGTCGCGACAAGTGTCAGCGGCAGTGCCTTGATGCCCTGCGCCAGCGCTTCCATGTCATTGAATGTTTCTTTCGGCAGGCACTCGCGCAGCAGTGCCGCCTTGATCCCGTCCAGTCCGGTCACCTTGCGCAGGTAATTGGCGAAGGAGGACTTGTCGCGCGGGCGCGAGAGATTGCCGCGCAGTCGGTCGAGACTTCGGTCCGGCGTCAGGTCCAGCAATAATATGGCCTGTCCGTCGCGTTCGATTGCATTGCGGAGCGCTGCCGAGAGGTGATAGATGCCGCTGCCTTCGACGCCTGTTGTCGTGACGATGAATTCGCCGCGATGCGTCTCGCCTTCAAAGCCCAATGTGACGGACTTCACGGGCGCGCCGGGAAAGCGCTCGCTGATGAAAGGCGTCCAGTTGACGTCGAAGCCGCAATTGGCGGGCTGGAAGGGAGCGATTTCCACGCCGCGTTCCGCCAGCCACGTCGCCCACGCAGCGTCCGACCCCAGTTGCGGCCAGCTTGCGCCGCCCAGCGCCAGCACGGTCGCATCGGCCTTGAAAATGGTTTCGCCCTCGCGCGTTTCGAATTTCAGCGCGCCGTCTTGCGCCCAGCCTTGCCAGCGGTGGCGTACATGGGTTGTGAGCCCTCCGTCGCGCAGGCGCTTCAGCCAATGGCGCAGCAGTGGCGCGGCCTTGAAGTCGGTCGGGAAGATGCGTCCTGAGGATCCTGTAAATGTCTCGATACCGAGGCCTTGCGCCCAGTGGCGAATGTCATCCGGCGTGAAGTGGTCCAGCGCGGACCGCAATCTGGCATTGGCGTCACCGAAGCGGGTGACGAACGCAGCATAGTCTTCCGAATGGGTCAGATTGAGCCCGCTCTTGCCCGCCATCAGGAATTTGCGGCCAAGCGAGGGCATGGCGTCGAAGAGGTGCGGGCGGCGCCCGCAAGCGATCAGCGCTTCGGCGGCCATCAGGCCTGCCGGTCCGCCGCCGATAATGGCCACCTCTTTTGTCGATATCGCCAAACTTCTACTCCAATCGGGCCTATTCGCACCTGGGCCCTTCTCTTCACGGCCCCACGCGGTCTAACCTGTCGTCAATCAAAATTCAAAACAAGCCGATCCCGGGAGCGTTATGACTATCACCCATTTGCTGATCGCCAATAGAGGCGAAATCGCCATCCGTATTGCGCGCGCCGCCGCCGACCTCGGCATCGCCACCGCATCGGTCTATTCCGAAGACGACGCCATGTCGCTCCACACCCGCGTCAGCGACGATGCCCATGCGCTGATAGGCCATGGCGCGGCGGCCTATCTCGACATCGCGCAGATCGTTGCCGCCGCGAAAGAAGCAAAATGCGACGCGATCCATCCCGGCTACGGTTTTCTTTCGGAGAACGCCGATTTTGCGCGCGCCTGCGCCAAGGCGGGCATCACCTTCGTCGGTCCCCATGTCGAGGCGCTTGAGCTTTTCGGCGACAAGATCAAGGCCAAGGCCTTGGCGAAAAAGGTGGGCGTGGCTCTGCTGCCGGGCACGCAGGGCGCGACTTCGCTTGAAGAGGCGCGTCAGTTCTTTGCCGATCACGGTCCGATGATGATCAAGGCGGTCGCCGGTGGCGGCGGTCGCGGCATGCGGCCCGTGCGCGATGCGGCCTCCGTGGATGAGGCCTATGCGCGTTGTCAGTCCGAAGCCAAGGCGGCCTTTGGGTCCGGTGATGTCTATATCGAAAAGCTCATCGAACATGCCCGCCATGTCGAAGTGCAGATCGTCGGCGACGCCACGGGCGCGATCATTCATCTCCATGAGCGCGAATGTTCCGCCCAGCGTCGCAACCAGAAGCTTGTCGAGATCGCGCCGAGCCCCTCGCTCACGCCCGCGCTTCGCGAGGCCCTGACCGGCGCCGCCGTGAAGCTCGCGAGCGCGGCGAAATACGACAATCTCGGCACCTTCGAATTTCTCGTCGATGCCGACGATATGAAGACCTTCGCCTTCATCGAGGCCAATCCGCGCCTCCAGGTCGAGCATACGGTGACGGAAGAAATAACCGGCGTCGATCTCGTGCAGACGCAGTTGCAGATTGCCGGCGGCGCGAGCCTTTCATCGCTCGGTCTCACACAGGCCTCCGTTCCGGCCCCGCGTGGCTATGCGATCCAGCTTCGCGTCAACATGGAAACGATGGACGCGACGGGCAACGCGAAACCCGCTGGCGGCACGCTCGCCGTCTTCGAGCCGCCGTCGGGTCCGGGTCTGCGCGTCGACACATTCGGCTATGCGGGCTATCGCACGTCGCCCAGTTTCGACTCGCTGCTTGCCAAGCTCATCGTGCATTCGCCGTCGGCCAATTATGCCGACGCCGTGCGTCGCGCCTCGCGCGCGCTCAGCGAATTCCGTATCGAGGGTGTCACCACCAATATCTCCTTCCTGCGCTCGCTCGTCGCGCATGAAGCCTTTGTCAAAAACGCCATCACCACGCGCTTCATCGAGGCCCATGCAGGCGAACTCTTTGCTACGCCCGCTGACGAGACGCATCGCTATTTCGCCAGCAGCAGCGATGGCGGCGTCAAGGACGACAACACGCATATCAAGGGTCCGGCAAACTCTTCGCCGATCGGCGCCCCCATGCAGGGCAAGGTCGTCAACATCGAGGTCGCTGACGGCGACACGGTGCATGCGGGCCAGCAGATCGCCGTGCTCGAAGCCATGAAGATGGAACATCTCGTCACCTCGGATGTCAGCGGCATCGTCCGTCTCGTCGCCGCTGTGCCGGGCGAAGTCCTGTTCGAAGGCCAGCCGCTCGTCTTCATTGAGGAGAGCGATGTCGGTGAAGGACAAGCGGTGGCCGTGGTGGAGGTCGATCTTGATTATGTGCGGCCCGATCTCGCCGAAGTTCAGGCGCGGATCAATTCCGGTCTCGATGAATCCCGTCCCGATGCCGTGGCCCGGCGTCGCAAGACCAACCAGCGCACGGCGCGCGAGAATATCGCCGATCTTTGTGACGAAGACAGCTTCATCGAATATGGCTCGATGATGCTGGCGGCCCAGCGTCGGCGTCGTCCGATGGACGAGTTGATGAAGATGAGCCCGGCGGACGGCATGATCGCGGGTTTCGGCTCCATCAATGGCGCGCATTTCGACGAGGAGAAATCCCGCGCGTTGGTTCTCTCTTATGACTACACCGTCTTTGCGGGCACGCAGGGCGCGATGAACCACAAGAAGAAGGATCGCGTCTTTCACCTCGCCGAAAAGTGGAAGACGCCCATCGTCTTCTTCACAGAAGGCGGCGGCGGGCGTCCGGGCGACACGGATGCGCTGGGCGTCGCCGGTCTCGATACGCCGAGCTTCCTCGACTATGCACGCATGTCGGGTCTGGTGCCGCGCGTCGGCATCAATTCCGGTCGCTGTTTTGCGGGCAATGCGGCGCTGCTGGGCTCATCCGATGTCATCATCGCGACGCAGAATTCCAACATCGGCATGGGCGGTCCCGCCATGATCGAGGGCGGCGGGCTTGGCGTCTTCACGCCGGAGGAAGTCGGCCCCGTCTCCGTGCAGGCGCCCAATGGCGTCATCGACATTCTTGTCGAGGATGAAATCGAGGCGGTTGCGGCAGCGAAGAAATATCTCTCCTACTTCCAGGGCAACACGAAAGACTGGACGGCAGGCGACCAGCGTCTGCTGCGTCATCTGATCCCCGAAAACCGTCTGCGTATCTATGACATCCGCACGGTCATCGAGGCGCTTTGCGATACGGGCTCCGTGCTCGAATTGCGCCGTGATTTCGGCCACGGCATGATCACCGCCTTCGTGCGCATCGAAGGCCGTCCGATGGGCTTGATCGCCAACAACCCGACGCATCTGGCGGGCGCGATCGACGGCGATGGCGCGGACAAGGCGTCGCGCTTCATGCAGCTTTGCGATGCTTTCGGCATCCCCATCCTGTCGCTCTGCGACACGCCGGGCTTCATGGTCGGGCCGGATGCGGAAAAGACCGCGCTCGTGCGTCGCGTCAGCCGCATGTTTGTCACGGCGGGTTCCATGACGGTGCCGATGTTCACCGTCGTCCTGCGCAAGGGTTATGGTCTCGGCGCGCAGGGCATGGCGGGCGGCAGTTTCCATGCGCCTTTCTTTATCATCTCATGGCCGACCGGCGAGTTCGGCGGCATGGGGCTCGAAGGCGCGGTGCGGCTCGGCTATCGCAAGGAAATGGAAGCGATCACGGACCTCATTGAACAGAAGAAGTTCTTTGACGAAAAGGTCGCGCGTTCCTACGAACACGGCAAGGCGACGAATATGGCCGCCTTCCTCGAAATCGACGCCGTCATCGACCCCGTCGAGACGCGCCGCTGGATCATGCGCGGCTTGAAGTCCGTGCCTCCCGCCACAATGGGCGAAGGCAAACGCCGCAGCTTTGTTGACACTTGGTAAAGGGAGCATCAAATGGATTTTGAACTCAACGAAGATCACCGCATGTTGAAAGATCTCGTCGCACGTTTCGTGCGTGACGAGTTGATGCCGCTTGAGGCGAAGGTGCTGGCCCGCGATGCGGCGGGCGAGGGCGCGCGGATCACGCCTGAGGAAAAAGCGAAGATCGATGCGCGCACCAGGGAGCTTGGTCTCTGGGGTCTCGATGCGCCGGAAGAGATGGGCGGGGCGGATTTGCCGACGGTGGCCATGATCGGCGTCAATGAAGAGATGGGCCGCACCATCACGCCTTATGTCTTGCCGCCAGACAGCCCGAACCTGCGCATGCTGATGGCGACGGTGAATGACGAGCAGCGCGAGAAATACCTCGAACCTTATGCGCGCGGCGAAACGATTTCCGCCATCGGCATTTCCGAACCCGGCGCGGGGGCGGATCCGGCCTCCATGATCACGCGCGCCGTGCGTGACGGCGACGACTGGGTCATCAATGGCCGCAAGATCTGGACAAGCCGCGCGGCGGAAGCCGACTTCACCATCGTCATGGCGGTGACGGACAAGGAGAAGGGCGCGCGCGGCGGCATGTCGGCCTTTCTCGTCGATGGCGACAATCCGGGCTTCAAGGTGCTGCGCCGCATTCCGATGATCGGCGGGGCCTTCACCTATGAGGTCGCGCTTGAAGATTGCCGCGTGCCTGGCTCGCGGCTGCTCGGCGTCGAGGGGCAGGGCTTCGCGCCCATGCAGATCAGGCTTTCGACACGGCGTCTGGAAATGGCGTCATGGTGCATCGGCATCGCCCAGCGCGCGCTCGACATGATCTGCGAATATGCGCCGCAGCGCACGACTTTCGGCGAGCCGCTGGCGCGGCGTCAGGCGGTGCAATGGTGGGTGGCGGATGCCGCCATGCGCATCAAGGCCTGCCGGTTGATGACCTATGAGACGGCGTGGAAGCTCGATCAGGGGCGCGACGTGCGCACCGATGTGTCGATGATCAAGGTCTTCGGCACGGAGATGGCCTGGGATATCGTCGATCAGGCGATGCAGACTTTCGGCGCGATGGGCATGACCAAGGAAATGCCCTTGCAGATGATGGCGAGCCAGGTGCGCAACATGCGCATCTATGACGGGCCGTCGGAAGTGCACCGCTGGGTCATCGCGCGTGATCTGTTGAAGTTGAAGCGATGATCCGGGCCTCGCCCTTCGAGACGCGGCTGCGCCGCTCCTCAGGGTGAGGGTCAAGTTATTCAGACCTCATCCTGAGGAGGGCCAAGAGCCCGTCTCGAAGGATAGCCACAGAGACAAAAGAACAGGGACGAGAAATGCTCGCGGAAAAATATAACGACATCACGGCGACCGTGAAGGATCACGTCGCCGAGATCGAAATCCATGGCTTGCCGAACAATCACGTCAGCGTCGATCTCATCCGCGATCTGGCCGACGCCTTCGAGGCGGCCGACGCCGATCCGCGCGTTCGCGCCATCGTGCTTTGCACGGAAGGTAAGGTCTTCTGCGGCGGGGCCGATCTTGTGCGCCGCGACGGGCTCATCACGGGCAAGCCGTCCAACGTCAATCCGCTTTATGTCGAGGCGGTGCGATTGTTTTCCTGCAAGACGCCGGTGGTTGCCGCCGTGCAGGGCGCAGCGATCGGCGCGGGCCTCGGCCTTGCGATGGTCGCCGATTTCCGCGTCGCCGCGCCTGAAGCGCGCTTTGCCGCGAATTTCGTCAAGCTCGGCTTTCATCCCGGTTTTGGTCTCACGCATACCTTGCCGCGCGTCATCGGCCTGCAGCAGGCCAACCT
>JBAQNC010000151.1:0-13576 GCA_049303435.1 Parvibaculum sp.
GTTATGGAGATCGGGGCATGATGCGGGCTTTCATGTCTCTCGTGAAACGCGATGTTGCGCTGGCGACCCAAGTGGGCGGCGGCGGCGGCATGGCGGTTTTCTTTTTTCTGGTCGCGGTTAGTCTGCTTCCTCTGGGGATCGGGCCGAACCTCAATCTGCTGGCGAAGATTGCGCCGGGGCTTTTGTGGGTGGCGCTGCTTTTGTCTTCGCTGCTGACTCTTGATCGCCTGTTTCAGGCGGATTTCGAGGATGGCACGCTGGATGCCCTCATCATGGGGCATTTGCCGCTGGAACTGACGGTTTCGGCCAAGATCGTCGCTCATTGGCTGACGACGGGGCTGCCGCTGGTAATTGCCGCGCCCTTTCTGGGGTTATTGCTTAATCTCGACAGCGCCCATTTTTTGCCACTTGTCGGCGCAATGCTTGTAGGTACGCCGGCTTTGAGCCTGTTGGGGGCGATTGGCGCGGCGTTGACGGTCAGCGTGCGGCGTGGTGGCCTTCTGGCCTCGTTGCTGGTGATACCGTTTTATATACCGGTGTTGATCTTCGGCGTGGCGGCGGCAGGGGGTGATGTGGATATGCCGGGCGCCTCACAGCAGGCCATGTTGTTGCTGGGGGCGGTGACGCTGGTCAGTCTGGTTCTGGGGCCTGTGGCGGCTGCGGCGGCGCTCAAAGCCAATTTGCGCTCGTGAGGGGGGTGATATGATGCGCGGCAAAATGCCTGAAGCCTTTTCTTGCCCTTCCCGTCACAGCGCCGGTACATAAGGCCCATGTCAGATCTCACTTTCACCCAGCGCTTTCACGCTTACGCCAACCCGACGCGTTTCATGACGCTGAGCGGCAAGCTCGTCGTGCCGCTGGGTATCGTCGCGGCTCTATTGATCGGGGCCGGGCTCTATTTTGCCTTGCTGGATTCGCCGGTTGACTATCAGCAGGGCGAGACAGTGCGCATCATGTATGTGCATGTTCCGTCCGCCTGGTTGGGGATGTTCGCCTATATGGTCATGGCGGGTGCGTCCCTTGTCGCTCTTGTCTTTCGGCATCCCCTGGCTGACGTCTGCGCCAAATCCGCAGCGCCGCTCGGGGCGGCTTTCACATTTCTGGCGCTGGTAACCGGCTCGCTCTGGGGTCGCCCCATGTGGGGAACCTGGTGGGTATGGGATGCGCGCCTAACCTCCATGCTGATCCTGCTGTTTCTTTATCTGGGCTATATCGCGCTCTGGGCGATGATCGAGGAGCCGGTTCGCGCGGCGCGCGCGGCGGCCGTACTGGCGCTTGTCGGGTCGATCAATGTGCCCATCGTTCACTATTCGGTCGTGTGGTGGAATACATTGCATCAGCCTGCCAGTGTCTTCCGCATCGGCGGACCTGAGATTGCCAGTTCGATGTTGATCCCGCTCATGCTGATGGCGGTGGGCTTCACCTTTTTCTTCATGACGATGCTGCTTGTGCGAATGCGGGTTGAAATCCTGCGTCGGCGCGTCCGTGCGCTTCGCCTTGCAACGGCGGAGGTTTGAAGATGGCCAGTTATTTCGACATGGGTGGCTATGCGGACTTCATCTGGCCTGCCTATGTGATCGTCGTGATCGTCATGGTCTGGCTGATCGTCGCGACAAGGATCGATCTTGTGCGTCAACGCAAATTGCTGAGCGCCCTTGAAGGCGATAAAGGTGCGCGCAAAAGAGCGCCGGCGCGAATTTCCGGATCGGATCGTTGAATTCGAAAATGCGGGATGGGAATGTGAAAAATGTGAGATGGGGCGCGCTCGTTCCCGCTGCGGTTTTTCTGGTCATGGCTGGACTGTTTCTGGTCGCAGTGTTTCGTGGCGACCCCTCGCGCGTGCCCTCCGCCCTGATCGGTCGCAACGTGCCTGAGTTTTCGCTGTCTCCTATTCCCGGTGTGGATCGACCGGGTCTTGCCACAAGCGATTTCGGGGGCGGTCAGCCAGTCATCGTCAATGTCTGGGCATCATGGTGCGTTCCCTGCCGGGATGAATATCCCGTGCTGAGCGCGCTCAAGCGGATGACGAAGGCGCCTATCTATGGACTGAACTACAAGGATTCAGCGGAAAGTGCGCGGGGTTTTCTTGAGGAATTGGGAAATCCGTTTACCCGGATCGGGGCGGACACGAAGGGACGCGTGTCGATCGACTGGGGCGTCTATGGCGTGCCTGAGACCTATATCGTCGATGGCAAGGGGCACATTACCTATAAGCATGTTGGGCCTTTGACGCCCGAGATTGTGGATTCGGAAATCCTGCCGTTGCTTCGCACGGCATCGGTACCCTGAAAACATCAGTTCACCAGATGCCGTGCGTCAAGCGACGTCGGGGTTTATGTGCGCTTGGCAGCCTTTTTGGGGGCGGCTCGCTTTGAGGTCGCTTTTTTGGGCGCGGGAAGGCGTGTTGCGCGAGCCGGCTTCTTTTCGACTTCCTTGGTGGCGCCGATTGCCGTTGCAAGTTGGGCCAGACCTTTGAGCAGGTCGGCCTGAACCGTCTTGGGAAGCAGTTCCAGCAGGGCTTTTTCGGCGGCGAGCGCGCGGGGCAGGCTGCCATTGAGAGCGCGACGACCGGCGGCGGTCAGGCGAACGGCGTTGGCACGCGCATCTTCGGCGGTACGCTTGCGGGCCAGCAGGCCATTCTTGATCATGCGGCTGATCATGTCGGCGAGCGTTGAGCGGTCAATGCCTGTGCGGTTCACAAGATCGGTCTGGCTCAGACCCTCTTCTTCATTGACGGCGAAGAGCACAATGAACTGACGAGGGGTGATCGTGCTGGTGCCCATCTGTTGTACGAACTGGTCGTAAGCGAACTGCTGGGCGCGGCGAAGCAGATGACTGAGAGAGGTTTCGAGATCGTAACTTCCCGCTGACTTCTTTGCTGCCATGATTGAAATCCTCCGGATACAAAAGTTTGAAGAACGCTGTCTCGATAGACAGTGTTCTATCTAAATAGGAAACAAGGTGCGAAGGTGATCGAAACTCGACGCTTGATCATCTCAGTAATTGAGATGCCCCGTTGGTTTCTGATATGCACCCTTGTTCGTGACGAGGCAAGAGCGAAGACATGTGAAAATGTCGCAGTTAGCATTCCGGTTGCGGAAGATCTTTGAAAGAGTCAATTTTCGGCATAATTCTGACGGCATTGATTAACTTTTGTACAGAAATACCGAAATCAGTGTTCGGACTATTGGTAAGTGAAATGAGCAATTCATTTGATGACGGAGTAACCTCACGAAATGGTAATAGTCGCGGTGAAACACGTGAACGTCAGGCCAGGAAGGTGGGTGCGATGAAACATCGCGAAGCAGGTTCGGGGCTTGAATTGTCTTTTGGCCTTCGTGTGCCAGAAGGAGATAGCGTGGCGCGCGACATATGCGATCACTGCGGTCTTATTCACTATGATAACCCGAAAATTGTTGTGGGCTCTGTCGTGACGTACGAGGAAAAATTCCTTCTGTGCAAGCGCGCTATCGAACCCCGCAAAGGGTTCTGGACATTGCCTGCCGGTTTCATGGAGCACGGCGAGAGTGTGGAAGAGGGCGCATGTCGCGAGGCGCGCGAGGAAGCGAATGTCGAAATTCGCATTCGCGATGTACTGGCAATTTATAGCATTCCTCGCATCGCCCAGGTTCAGATCATGTATCGGGCGGAGATGGAGAGGGCGGAATTTTCTCCCGGTGTCGAGAGTCTCGATGTGGCTCTGTTCGACTGGGACGATATTCCCTGGGACGAATTGGCGTTCCCCAGCGTGCATTGGGCATTGCGGCAATTTCATCAGGTTGCCGACAGATCTGTCATTACACCTTTCGTCAATCCCGAAGGCGTTCTTGGATAGGCCCCAGTCGGTCCCCAATATTACTACCTAGATTCATCCATTTGTTCGCGGCATTGTGTGCGCAGTGATGAATCGAAGTCTGGGGGATACGGTGGGGCTAACAGAGGCAGTGCAGGGTCGCAGGAGCGGTATGAACAAGGACGAGCGGCGGGTGGTTCTGGCCTCCTCGCTTGGCACCATGTTCGAGTGGTATGACTTCTTCGTCTATGGCGCGCTGGCAGCGATCTTTTCCAAGCAGTTCTTTGTCGGCCTCAACGATACAACGGCCTTTATTTTTGCCCTGCTGGTTTTTTCGGCTGGTTTTGCGGTTCGTCCGTTTGGTGCGCTGGTCTTTGGCCGGTTGGGTGATCTCGTCGGGCGCAAATACACATTTCTCATCACCATTCTGATCATGGGGTTCTCGACGTTTCTGGTGGGTTTGCTTCCGACTTATTCGTCGATCGGTATTTTTGCACCCATCGGCCTTGTTCTCTTGCGCATGGCGCAGGGTCTCGCGGTCGGCGGAGAATATGGTGGCGCGGCAACCTATGTAGCTGAACATGCGCCAGCGGATCGTCGCGGCGCCTTTACTTCCTGGATCCAGATGACGGCGACGGCCGGGCTCTTTCTCTCCCTGATCGTTATCATGATATGTCGTGCGGTGATTGAGCCTGATGCCTTTGCAGCATGGGGCTGGCGCGTGCCCTTCCTTCTGTCGGCTCTGCTTCTCGCGGTTTCCGTCTGGATCCGATTGCGCCTTGATGAATCGCCCGTCTTCAAGGCCATGCAGGACGAAGGACATGTGTCGAAGTCGCCCTTGCGGGATTCGTTCGCCAAATGGAGCAATCTCAAGATTGTTCTGCTGGCGCTTTTTGGTCTGGCGATGGGCGAGGCCGTTGTGTGGTACACAGGCCAGTTTTACGCCCTCATTTTCCTGACGCAGGTGCTCAAGGTGAATGCGTTGACCGCCAGCATTCTGGTTGCGGGCGGGCTGGTGATTGGAACGCCCTTCTTCATTATTTTCGGCGCACTTTCCGACAGGATCGGTCGCAAGCCCATCATCATGGCTGGCTGTTTGCTGGCGACATTGACCTATATGCCGATCTTTCAGGGGATCACCCATTACGCCAATCCTGCGCTTGAACGGGCTCAGGATAGCGCCCCGGTCAGTGTGCATGCCGACCCGGCGACCTGCTCGCTGCAATTCAATCCAGCGGGTGTCTCCGCTTTCACATCGCCTTGCGACGTTGCGAAATCCGCGCTGGTGACACTCGGCATCCCCTACAGCAACGTTACAAGCGAGGGCGGCGACGCGACTATTCATGTCGGCGATGCTGTCATTACTTCCTATGACGCAAAGGGAACGGATGCTGATGCGCAAGCGCCAGTGTTCAGTGCGACGTTGGAAGCCGCGTTGATCGGCGCGGGCTATCCCGCAGGGGCCAATGAAGAGCAAATCAACAAGCCTATGGTGATCTTGCTGATCGGCCTGTTGGTGATTTTCGCAGCGATGACCTATGGGCCCATCGCGGCCATGTTGGTCGAACTCTTCCCGGCGCGTATCCGCTATTCGTCTCTTTCACTACCATATCATATCGGCAATGGCTGGTTCGGCGGGTTCATGCCACCCGTGGCGTTCGCCATCATTGCAGCGACGGGCAGCATGTATGACGGGCTCTGGTATCCCATCATTATTTCGGGCGTCTGCTTTATCGTCGGCATGGTTTTCCTGCCGGAAACGAAAGACCGCACGATTCATCATGAGGTGGATTAGTCGGCAGATTTGGATTCCGCTGCTTCCGGGGTCTCTGGCGTGTCCTGATCCGTTGCATGGCGGGTCAACACGCCGACCTGCGCTATCGCGAAAACGATGGTCAGTGGCATGATGCCGAAAAGCTTGAAGGAGACCCAGAAGTCGGTGGAGAAATTCCGCCAGATGACTTCATTGATTGCGGCGAGAAGGATAAAAAAATAGCCCCAGCGTCTGGTGAGGATCATCCAGCCTTCGTCCGTGATGTCGAAGGCTCCATCGAAGAGTTGCTTCATCAGAGGCCGGTCAAACCAGGCGGCGCCGAGCAGGCCGCCTGCAAAGAGCAGATTGACCAATGTGGGTTTGAGTTTGATGAAGACATCGTCATGCAGCACCAATGTGAGCGTTCCGAAGACAAGCACGAAGGCGCCGGTGACAAGCGGCATGGTAGGGATGCGACGATATTTGGAATAGGAAACGCCGAGTGAAAGCGCGATGGCGATCATGAAGGCGGCCGTCGCATAGAAAATGTTCTGAGCCGGATCGTTATGAAAGACGAGATTGGCTTTGGCGTTTGCCAGAAAGAAGACCACCAGAGGTCCGATTTCCAGAAGCATGCGCAAGACTTGTTCGCCGGGCTTTTTTTGTTCGCTCATTCCAGTCCATTTGCTCCGGTGATTGCGCGCGCGAAAGTCTTGGCGTCGAAAGGTTGCAGATCGTCGACCTGTTCGCCGATCCCGATCATATGGACGGGCAGGCCGAAGCGTTTGGCGATGGCGACGAGAATGCCGCCGCGCGCCGTGCCGTCGAGCTTCGTCATCACAATGCCGGTGACGCCTGCAATTTTGCCGAAAATATCGACCTGATTGAGAGCGTTCTGGCCGGTCGTGGCGTCGAGCACCAGAAGTGTTGCGTGCGGCGCGTCGGGATCAAGTTTGCGGATAACGCGGAGGATTTTTTCAAGCTCCGCCATCAGATCGGTCTTGTTTTGCAAGCGGCCAGCGGTGTCGATCAGAAGAAGATCTGTTTTTTCGTCCTGGGCACGAGCGAGCGCTTCATAGGCAAGACCAGCAGCGTCGCCGCCGATCTTGGTCGAAACTACCGGCACATTGAGGCGCTCCCCCCAGACTTTCAATTGTTCGACGGCGGCGGCGCGGAACGTGTCGCCTGCGGCGAGCATTACGCTTTTGCCTTCGGCTTTCGCGCGGGCGGCGATCTTGGCGGCAGTCGTCGTCTTGCCTGCGCCATTGACGCCGACCATTAGTACGGTGAAAGGCTTTTTGCTGTCGTCGATGACGAAGGATTTGGCGACGGGATCGAGAACTTTCGCAATTTCGTCGGCAACGATGGTGCGGATTTCGTCTGCGCTGACTTCCTTGTCGTGCCGTCCCTTGCCGATGGCGGCGACGATGTCTGCGGCGGCGTCAATGCCGAGGTCGGCCGTGATGAGCAGATCTTCAAGATCGTCGAGCGTGGCGCGGTCGAGCTTCTTCTTTGTGAAGATACCGGTGATGCCATCTGATAGCGTTCGGGTCGAGCGCGTCAGCCCTTCCTTCATGCGCTGGAAGAGAGATTTCCTTTTGCTGGTCTCTGCATCCGGCGTTTCGGTATTGTCCGAATTTGTCTCACTCATGCCGTTACTCGACCTTCGAAGCTCTGTCCGTCATGGGTTGCAAGGTGCACAGGCAGAATATCGCCGGCACGGACGCCCGAACCGACGAGGCGCACGGGCGTGAACTGGTTTGTGCGCCCCAGATTTTCGCTTTCCATCAGCACAGGTTGTGTCGCGCCGAGACCGGTTTCGAGATGGGCGCGCACGCGTTCCATGCCCTTCATGCGCAGCCGTTCGGCGCGTGTCTTGATGAGACCGCGATCGAGTTGGGGCATGCGCGCGGCAGGTGTGCCGGGGCGCGGACTATAGGGAAAGACATGGAGCCAGGTGAGCCCACATTCATCGGCAAGCCGTAATGTGTTTTCAAACATCCCTTCCGTCTCGGTCGGAAAGCCCGCAATGAAATCCGCGCCGAAAACGATGTCGGGACGAAGTCTGCGGGCTTCTTCGCAGAAGCGGATCGAATCCTCTCGCAAATGACGCCGCTTCATGCGTTTCAGGATCATGTTGTCGCCCGACTGGAGTGAGAGATGCAGATGCGGCATCAGGCGCTCTTCGTCCGCGATGAGACGCATCAGGGCGTCGTCGGCTTCAATGGAGTCGATTGATGAGATACGCAGGCGCTGCAATTCGGGGATAAGCTTCAGGATGCGTGTTGCGAGATTGCCGAGGCTTGGCGTGCCTGGCAGGTCCGCGCCGTAGGAGGTGATGTCGACGCCGGTGAGGACAACTTCGCGATAGCCGTTCTCGACGAACAGACGTATCTGGTTGACGATCTCGCCCGCTGGCACGCTGCGCGAATTGCCCCGACCGTAGGGAATGATGCAGAAGGTGCAGCGGTGATCGCAACCGTTCTGCACCTGTACGAATGCGCGCGCACGGCCTTCGAGGCCTTGTACCAGATGGCCTGCGGTTTCGGTTACCGACATGATGTCATTGACGCGTACGCGCTCGTTGGTGTGGAGCGCCTGTGCAGGCGTCCAGCTTTCGGCTCGCATCTTCTCGTCGTTGCCGATGACGAGATCAACTTCCGTCATGACGGAAAAATCTTCGGGCGCCACCTGTGCCGCGCAGCCCGTTACGATGATGCGCGCGTTGGGGTTTTCGCGGCGCGCCTTGCGGATCGCCTGTCGCGCCTGACGCACGGCTTCATTCGTGACTGCGCAGGTGTTGAAGACAATCGCGCCTTCCAGGCCCGCCTTCGCTGCGTGGTCCTTCATGACTTCCGACTCATAGGTGTTGAGGCGGCAACCGAATGTGACGATCTCTGTGCCTTTTGTCTTGCTCATGGCTCAGGCCCTTGCAACCGAGGTGATCTCGCCATTGATGAGGCGTTCGTCTAATTCGCCTTCATAGTCGAGCGTGGCGGGGCCAGTCATAAAGATATGGTTGTCCGCTTCGCGCCATTCGAGCTGCAGGTCGCCGCCGGGCAGTTCGACCGTAATGAGGCGCTCGGTCATGCGCTTGCGGACGCCGGCGACCACGGTGGCGCAAGCGGCCGTGCCGCAAGCCTTGGTGAGGCCGACGCCGCGTTCCCAGACCTTGAGCCTGACGTGCGTACGGTCGATCACCTGCGCGACCGAAATATTGGCGCGCTCCGGGAAAAGAGGATGGTGTTCGAGCATCGGGCCAATGCGCCCAAGGTCGATGGCGTCGATATCCTTCACAAAGAAGATCGCATGTGGATTGCCGACATTGACGACGGCGGGTGAATGCATGATGGGCGCGCCGAGCGGGCCCACTTCAAGTTCGATGGCGCGCGTGTCCTGAAATTCTTCCGACAGCGGGATTTCATTCCACTTGAGGCGCGGTTCACCCATATCGACGGTGATCGTGCCGTCGGGGCCGTGGCTCGCAACGGTATCGCCGCCGCGGGTTTCGATCGTGACGCTGTCCTTGCCTGTTTCATCGAGCACGATCTGGCCGATGCAGCGCGCGGCGTTTCCGCATGCTTCGACAATGCCGCCGTCCTGATTGCGAATACCCATATAGGCGTCGCCGCCGTGGCGCGGATTTTCGATGGTGATGAATTGGTCGCAGCCAATGCCGGTCTCGCGATTGGCAATGGTGCGCACGGCATTGTCGCTCAAATTCAGGGCACGGCTTCGCAAGTCCAGAACGACGAAGTCGTTGCCCAGACCATTCATCTTGCGAAAGGGAATGCCGTTTCCAGTCATGATGGTCGGTATATGGCCTTTTCTGCCCCGAATTTCCACTGAATTGCCGATTGTCGGCTCCTATTCGCGCCGATACTGTGTCGGATCTGGCCAGAATATCGGTCCATAACCAGCATATAGCCAGTCTCAAAGAAGGATATTCCCGATGCAGACCCTGCTTCCGCTTGCTCAGGAGATTGCCAAAAGACTGAAAGAGCGGGGCGAAACGGTAGCGGTTTCTGAGTCTTCGACGGGGGGGCTCGTCTCCGCAGCGCTTTTATCGGTGCCGGGGGCGTCGGCCTATTATCTGGGCGGGGCGGTGGTTTACACCAAGAAGGCGCGGGAAGTGCTGATCGACCTGCCTGCCGAAAAGCTCATCAAGGCAGGTGCACAGAAGCCGCTCAGCGAGCCCTTTGTGACGCTTCTCGCCGGCACATTGCGCGACCAGTTTTCGGCGACTTGGGCGCTGGCCGAAATCGGGGCAACGGGTCCTGCGGGGAGTCGCTATGGCGATTCCGCGGGCACAGCCTGTCTGGCGTTGGCGGGGCCAGGTGGTCTTGAAATGTCGATGACGGTCAGTACGGGCGAATTGGAGGACAGAGCCGCCAATATGCGTGCGTTTGCGGCAGCCAGTCTTCAATTGTTGCTCGAAAACCTTCAGTAATCAGCCATTTTCAGGCCTTGGCGGTACTCGCGGGACCGCTTTTGTCGGCAGATGGAGCCCAGCCCAGTGCTTCAACAATCTGGTTCTGCGCGTCGCTGAGCGCCTGTACGAGCTTCACATGGGCTTCATAGGCGCGGGCGGCCTTCTGAAAGTCGGTAATGGCTTTCAGCGCATCAGGCTCTTGCTTTGCCTTGCCTGTATCATTGATCACAGCCGGATTTTCATTCGTGGGCGGGTCGGAGGGAGTTGGCGGTGGCACCGGCACGTTGATATGCGACACCTGATTGGCGGCCTCACTCGCTTTCAGGGAAGCGGTATGCAGACCCCCAATGGCGATTGAGAGCGCATCGGTCATTTTCCGGCACCGCTTGTGCTGTGGCCCGTCCGGTCATAACCGGGAAGTACCGCGGCGGGGGCGGTGGTGTTTGCGGCGACTTCCTTGATTGCAGAGACGGCGGCACCCGAAAGATGTGGCGTGTCAGCGATGATCGCCGGGCCAAAGGGATCGGCATTCTGGCCTTGCTGGGAGGTATGCGGCGCCTCGCTGGCGTTCGCATGTGATTTATACGCGGTCACAAGGGATGAAGGGGGCGAGACAGCTTGTATCGATTGAGCCATTATTGATGCTCCTACGCACGCATTTACTAGCCGAAATGGATTCGGCAATGACCAAACATTACATAGGGACTTTAAGGTCCTGTAAATAAATAGCGTAAACTTCTGTTTACATTTTCAAACAGTTTGAAGCTATTTGTCTGGTTGGAAACCCAGCGTTGCCTTGACTTGAAGCCCCTCTGAGCATATTTTGCGCCAACTTTCGGGACATTTGATCCGCCCGATCCGCCCGAGGCACTGAGCCCGGGTCAACATCCGCCGGCGATATTCGCTCGCGGGTGCGTGTTTGCTTTGGATCCTGGTTGTGACATTCGGGACGAAAACCGGCTGATGTTTGAGAATCTTTCAGGTCGCCTTGGCGACGTCTTCACAAAGCTTCGGGGGCGCGGCGCGCTCTCCGAGAGCGATGTCGACGACGCCCTGCGCGAGGTGCGCCGTGCGCTCCTCGAAGCGGACGTGGCGCTGCCTGTGGTCAAGGATTTCATCGACAAGGTGAAGCCGCGCGCTATCGGTGCGGAAGTTCTCAAATCCATCACGCCCGGTCAGCAAGTCATCAAGATCGTTCACGATGAACTGGTGGAGATGCTTGGCGGCATGGGCGACAGCTCGATCTCGCTCAATGCTGCGCCGCCTGTCGCGATCCTGATGGTTGGCCTCCAGGGTTCGGGTAAAACGACTTCGACGGCCAAGATCGCCAAGCGCTTCGAGGCGCGCGACAAGCGCCGTGTGTTGATGGCTTCGCTCGATACGCGACGTCCCGCCGCGCAGGAACAGCTGAAAATTCTGGGCGAGCAGACGGGTGTTGCGACGCTGCCGATCATTGTGGGCCAGCAGCCCGTGCAGATCGCCAAGCGCGCCATCGAAGCGGCGAAGCTCGGCGGCTATGACATTGTCATGCTTGATACCGCCGGTCGCACGCATGTCGATGAAGCGTTGATGGCGGAAGTCATCGAAGTGCGTAACGTCGCCAATCCGCATGAGACGCTGCTTGTCGCCGATAGTCTGACGGGTCAGGACGCGGTCAATGTCGCCATGCAGTTCAAGGACCGTGTCGGCGTCACCGGCATCGTGCTGACGCGAACGGATGGCGACGGGCGTGGCGGTGCTGCACTTTCCATGCGTGGCGTCACGGGCGTGCCGATCAAGTTGCTTGGTACGGGTGAAAAACTCGACCAACTGGAAGATTTCCGTGCCGACCGCGTAGCCGGTCGTATTCTCGGCATGGGTGACGTTGTCAGCCTTGTCGAAAAAGCTGCCGAGACGATCGACGCTGAAAAAGCGAACAAGATCGCCGCCAAGATGAAGAAGGGTCAGTTCGACCTCGACGACATGGCGGAGCAACTGGCGCAGATGAAGCGCATGGGCGGCATGAAGGGTGTGCTTGGCATGTTGCCGGGTGTCGCCAAGGCGCAGGCCGCTGCCGCCAATGCGCATATGGACGATAGCGTTGTGAAGCGTCAGGCGGCGATCATTTCGTCGATGACGAAGGCTGAACGTCGAAATCCAGCGCTCCTCAATGCCAGTCGCAAGCGCCGTGTCGCTGCGGGGTCGGGCACTGAAGTTCAGGAAATCAATCGTCTGCTCAAGTTACATCGTCAGATGGCTGACATGATGAAACAGATGGCGCGCCAGAAGGGTGGCGGCATGTTGGGCAAGCTTTTCGGCGCAGGCGGTAGCATGCCCGAATTGCCGCCTGAGGTCGCCAGCAATCCTGATGCGTTGAAAGACATGCTGCCCAAGGGTGGCTTCCCCGGTGGTTTGCCGGGATTGCCGCCGGGTGGTGGATTGCCGGGTTTAGGTGGCCCGACGCCGGGGCGTGGTTTACCCGGCCTTCCCGGCGGTAAGAAAAAGAAGAAGTAGAGATTGGAGCTTCGGCGGTGGCCGGGTTCCCGAGTTTGAAAAGTTTCAAGAGTTCACTCAGAAGGTAGAAAATATGTCGCTGAAAATCAGACTGGCTCGTGGTGGCGCAAAGAAGCGTCCTTACTATCGCATCGTGATTGCGGATACGCGTTCACCTCGCGATGGCCGTTTCATCGAAAAGATCGGTTCGTTCAACCCGCTCCTGCCCAAGGAACGTGAAGACCGCGTCGTGCTCGATCTGGAACGCGCCAAGCATTGGCTTTCGGTCGGCGCTCTGCCGACGGACCGTGTCGCCCGTTTCCTTGACGCCGCCGGCGTTGTGAAGCGCGTTGCGTCGAACAATCCGAACAAGGCCAAGCCGAAGGCAAAGGCTCAGGAGCGCATCGAAGCGGCGCGTCTGGCTGAAGAAGAAGCCAAGGCTGCGGCTACTGAAGCTGCTGCGGCTCCTGCAGAAGCCCCGGCTGAAGCAGCCGCCGCCGAGGAAACCCCGACCGAGGCGTAAGCCTTCGGGTCAGGGCCATGGTGGCGGACAGTCCGGAGAAAGCACGTGTGTGTCTGGGCGTCATAGTTGGCGCTCACGGGGTGCGCGGGCTTGTTCGGGTGAAGCCCTTTACCGAGGATCCTCATGGCGTGGCCGACTATGGTCCGGTCGAGACCAAGGACGGTACGCGGCGCTTCAAGATCAAGGTGACGGGCGCGAGCAAGGGCGTCGTGATCTGCCAGCTTGAAGGCATTACCGATCGGGATATGGCTGAAGCCCTGCGGGGCACCGAGCTTTATGTTGATCGGGCTGCCTTGCCGGAGGTCGATGAAGAGGAGGGCTATTATCAGGCCGACCTCATCGGGCTTCGGGTGATGGGCGTTGATGGCCAGCTCTATGGCCATGTTAGCGCTGTTCAGAATTTCGGGGCGGGCGATCTTCTCGAGATTGCCCGACCGGAAGGTGGCCAGACAGTTCTGGTGCCCTTCACCGACGACAATGTGCCGGAAGTCGATCTTGAGGCTGGATGTCTGACGCTTGATCCGCCCGACGGCTTGTTCGATGAGGGAGAGGCCGATGAGTGAGGCCCCTGCCGGGACGGGCTTTCGGGCGTCGGTTCTGACG
>JBAQNC010000152.1:0-20929 GCA_049303435.1 Parvibaculum sp.
TCGGGAAACGGCCGCACAATTCCAGAACGCGTTCTTTCACCGACGCCTCGACAGCCGCATTGCCGCCTTTACCATTTTCGGCAAGCCCGCTCAGAACCTCATTGATGAGTCTGCCCACAAGCTGGAATTCGGCGACGCCAAAGCCACGGCTGGTGCCCGCAGGCGTGCCGAGACGGACGCCCGAGGTGACCATCGGCTTTTCGGGATCGAAGGGAATGCCATTCTTGTTGCAGGTGATATTGGCGCGTTCCAGAGCCGCCTCGGCGACCTTGCCGGTCAGCTTCTTCGGCCGCAGGTCGACCAGCATCAGATGCGTATCCGTGCCGCCCGAGACAATCGCCAGACCGGCCTCGGCCAGCGTCGCGGCGAGTGCTCGCGCATTGTCGACGACCGACTGGGCATAGAGCTTGAAGCCCGGACGCAGCGCTTCGCCGAAGGCGACCGCTTTGCCGGCAATCACATGCATCAGCGGGCCGCCCTGAATGCCGGGGAAGATCGCCGAATTGATCTTCTTGCCGAGATCCTCGTTGTTGGAAAGGATCATGCCGCCGCGCGGACCGCGCAAAGTCTTGTGCGTCGTCGTGGTCACGACATCGGCGTAAGGCAGTGGGCTCGGATGCACGCCACCAGCAACAAGCCCTGCAAAATGGGCCATATCGACCATCAGATAGGCGCCGACGCTATCGGCGATTTCACGGAAGGCCTTGAAGTCGATGATGCGCGGATAGGCCGAGCCGCCAGCGATGATGAGCTTGGGCTTGTGCTCCCTGGCAAGTGCGGCGACTTCATCCAGATCGACCAGATGATCCTGCGCCCGCACGCCATATTGCACGGCATTGAACCATTTACCCGACTGGTTCGGAGCTGCGCCATGAGTAAGATGGCCGCCTGCGGCAAGGCTCATGCCCAGAATGGTGTCGCCGGGCTTCACCAACGACATCATCGCGCCCTGATTGGCCTGCGAACCGGAATTGGGCTGCACATTGACGTAGGCGCAATCGAACAGTTTCTTCGCCCGCTCGATGGCCAACTCTTCGGCAATGTCCACGAATTCGCAGCCGCCGTAGTAGCGCTTGCCGGGATAACCTTCGGCATATTTGTTGGTCATCACCGAGCCCTGCGCTTCCATCACGGCGCGCGAGACGATGTTTTCCGAGGCAATCAACTCGATCTGGGTCTGCTGGCGGTGAAGCTCCTTGTCGATAGCCGCCTGAATATCAGGATCGCTCTTGGCGAGGCTATCGGTGAAAAACCCATTGGCGACAGCCTGACCCGCGACCGCATTGCTTGAGGACATCAAATAAACCTTCTCAGACGGAAAATAACGGTCGAGCGACCGATCTTACTCAAAGTCGCCCTGCCAGTTTGCGTCATACCACATATCGCGGCTCCGGGCCAACCGGCCTACCACGTTCTGAGGCGTAAATTTATCGCGCGATCTCGTCGCACTGACTGTCCGACATCAATGATAAAACTCAAATTTCAAAAGAAGTTCGCCTGAAAGCCCTCAATTCACCAGCACTTCATCCTGCGTAACCACGAACTCGGCATGTGAAAAGAATAAATCCAGTAAAGGTGATGATAAGCAATACTATGAAAACTCTGAATGAGAAGATATTCCACTAATAAAAATCAACTCTACCGTTCAGGCCAAGTTATACGCCTTATTGAATTCATCGTTTCACTCTGAAAATAGAAGACGAATAAGAAGAACGTCATAAAAATATGTTTTTGCACTTACATATCGACACAAATATAAATAGAATTTCTCTGACAGGCGCAAAAGGCATAAGCTGCAGGGCGCTGGTTTGACGAGGACGCACTTTAATATGAACGAACACGATCCTAAATCTGCCGAAAACAACAACCATCTGCTCAAGATGGCCGGCCAGATAGTTTCTGCCTATGTGAGCAATAATTCGCTTTCCGCAGGCGAATTGACGGATGTGATCCGCGCCGTTCATGACACGTTGAGCGATCTCGAAAGCGGCGTCGAGCGCAACAACCAGAACCTCACGCCCGTCGTGCCGATCAAGAAATCGATCACAGCCGACTACATCATCTGCCTCGAAGACGGCAAGAAGCTGAAGATGCTGAAGCGCTATCTGCGCTCGCAATATGGCATGACGCCGGAAGAATACAGGGCTCGCTGGAATTTGCCGCCGGACTACCCGATGGTCGCTCCGAACTATGCCGCACAACGCTCGAAGCTCGCCAAGCAGATCGGGCTGGGCAAGGTTGCCGGTGCGCCAGCACCTCGCGGTCGCCGCAAGAAATAATCTTTCCAGCTTCTACACGATAATCCCGCCACCTGAAACGCCTCTGGGCGGCATATCAGGCTTGCTTGATTGCGTGTCTTCTCTGGCAAGTCGCTGCTTGAGTTTCGTCAAGGCAATGCGTTGAAGCTCGCCGCGCGATGCTAGCGTTGCAGGCCCGACGACCGACACTTCGATGCCGGTCAACACATCAATGGCGCTTGCCTTGACGCTACCGCCAAGCGGAATGAATTCGAAAATAACTTCACGTCCACCGCCAGCAGAGCCGGACGGCTGAGATGGTGTTTTATTTTCGCCCTCAGGCGGCACGCGAAATCTTGCGCCGCGTCCAGACCTGATCAAGCGCGCGAACGAGATCGCGCATCATGTCATCGGTATGAACCGGGCATGGCGTAAAGCGCAGGCGCTCGGTGCCGCGCGGAACGGTCGGATAGTTGATCGGCTGAACATAGATGCCGTGATCCTGCAAGAGATCGTCGCTGACCTGCTTGCACACGACGGGATCGCCGACCATCACCGGCACGATATGGCTTTCGCACATCATCACCGGCAAACCGGCATCCGCCATCATCCGACGCAAAGTGGCGGCACGCTCCTGATGCCGCTCACGTTCGACATTGCTTGCCTTGAGATGCTTGATCGAGGCGAGCACACCAGCGGCCAGAACCGGCGCCATCGATGTCGAGAAGATGAAACCGGGCGCATAGGACCGCAGCACATCGATCAACACGGAAGAAGCCGCGATATAACCACCCATGACGCCGAAACCCTTGGCGAGCGTACCCTCGATGATATCGACCTTGTCCAGCACGCCATCACGCTCGGCAATGCCGCCGCCACGTGGGCCGTAAAGGCCAACGGCGTGAACTTCGTCGAGATAGGTCATGGCATTATACTGTTTGGCCAGATCGCAAATCTCGCCGATCGGGGCAATGTCGCCATCCATCGAATAAACGGATTCAAACGCCACAATCTTGGGCTGCGCCGGATCGAGCTGCTTGAGCAGAATTTCGAGGTGGCCAAGGTCGTTGTGACGCCAGAGACGCTTCGGACCGCCGCCGCGCTTGATGCCTTCGATCATGGAGGCATGGTTCATCTCGTCGGAGATGATGACGCAATCGCTAAAGACGCGCGCAAGCGTCGAAAGCGTCGCGTCATTGGCCGCGTAACCCGATGTAAAAAGAAGCGCCGACTCTTTCTGGTGAAGATCGGCAAGCTCGGACTCAAGCTCGACATGATAATGCGTGGTGCCCGAAATATTGCGCGTGCCGCCGGACCCCGCACCCACCTCGTCGATGGCCTTGTGCATTGCCTCGATCACCAGCGGATGCTGGCCCATGCCCAGATAGTCATTCGAGCACCAGACCACGATCTCGCGCGAACCTTCCGGCGTATGAAAAGTCGCACGCGGAAAATCACCGCGATGACGCAGAATATCGACAAATACGCGATAACGGCCCTCGTCCTTAACCGATGCGAGCGCGTCGTTGAGCTTCGCTTGATAGTCCATGCCGCAATCCTGTACCTGTCTTGACCGCAGTAAGGCGCTGCCAATCAAATTTCGTGAACTCTCCGCGCCAAACGGAACGCCTTTAAGTTAAACATGCCAAACTGAACAAACTATAAGCTAATTGTCGCACAAATTCACGCATTTAGCTGGTTAATTAGGCGCTCCAGAGGCCTCTTTCCTCCAGAACCCGCTTGAGAACAGCGGGTTGGTCCGTCATCAGCCCATCCACCCCGATATCCAACAGACGGTTCATTTCGACCGGATCGTCGATCGTCCAGACATGAACCTGAAGCTCATTCTCATGGGCAAACCCGACAAAGGCGGTGTCCACCAGACGAATGCCGTACTGATGAATCGGTATCTGGGCGCAACCGCCCACAAAGCCGCCCCAGAGAAACCCGAGCGGGCCCGACCAGCTTCCAAACCGCATCCGCGTCGTTGCGGCGGGGCCAAGGCCCGTGCAGAGCCTGGCCCCCAAAGCCTCCCGCACCGCAGCAATACGAGCGCCGGAAAAGGAAGTCACGCATACGCGCTCGATCGCATCGCAATCGCGCAAGACACGGATCAACGGCCCCACGGCATTGTCGCGCTTGGGATCGATATTGATCCGGGCTTCCGGCCAGGCGAGCAACAGCTCCTCCAGACGCGGAATAGGTTCGAGCCCCGAAACAAGTGCCCGCGACACCTCCTGAAAATCCATCTCGGCAATGACGCCCTGCTTGTCCGTCACGCGATCAAGCTGATCGTCATGAAAAGCCAGAAGCACGCCATCACGCGTCGCATGGACGTCGGTTTCGATATAGCGGTAGCCGAGATCGATCGCGCCCTGAAAGGCCGGCATCGTGTTTTCCGGCCAACGACCTGCGCCACCACGATGGGCAAAGGCAAGGATGCCCTCATGCTCAAGATATGGAAATTTCGCTATGCGTGACAATCAATGCCCCTCATCGCAGGACGGGATGCCCGACGATTCCCCTGAATAAAGCTTACGCTAGTTTTTATAGGCAGTGGGTCCGAAAGACGCATCACGGTCATAGACGTCGTCACGGAAATTGACGACGCCATCCTCCGCCACCCAGGCTGTGAGATACATCATGTAAATCGGAACAGATGATGCCAGCGGCACGTCCATATGCTCTCCGCCGGCGATCACCTTGTCGATACGCGCACGGCTCCAGCCCTTATTCTCCTCCATCAGCCAGGAGACCAGATCGCGCACATCCTGCACACGCACGCAACCGGAGCTGAAATTGCGCGCATTGCGCCCGAACAGCGTCTTGACCGGCGTATCGTGCAGATAAACGGCATATTGATTGGGGAAGTTGATCTTGACCGTGCCCAGCGAGTTCAACCGGCTGGGGTCCTGACGCAAACGGTACTGACGCGTCACGTCCGGATCAGACCAGTCAATCGTCGAAGGATCGACTTCGGGCGCATTCATGCCCCAGCCCTTGAAAACCCGGATGCCCATGCGGCTCAGAAATTGCGGATTGGCTTTTATCTTGGGCAGAAGGTCCTTGGTGGCGATGGAGAGCGGGACGTTCCAATAGGGATTGAGCGCAATGAAATTGATCTTGCTGGTAAGCTCCGGCGTCTGACGATCTTCCTTGCCGACAATCACGCGCTTGCGGATGACGACCTGCCCGTTCTCGACGGCCTCGACTTCCTGACCCGCGATATTGACGAAGACATAGCGGCGCCCAAGCTTGGGCGCGACTTCGCTCAGGCGCTTGAGATTGACTTCGAGTTGATTGATGCGCGTCGAGACGGGGACGTTCAACGCAGCAACCGTTCCCCGCCCGACCACGCCATCTGGCGACAAACCGTGGCGCACCTGAAAGCGCCGGACTCCGTCGAAGACACTCTGGTCAAACGAAAATTGATCGCCTTCCGACGCCGCCATGTCGCCGGTCGCCAGCAGGCGCTTGCGCAGCAAGGCGACACGACTGTCTCGCATGCCCTGCTTCAGGGGCTCTCCCTCGGGGATGGATTCCCAACCGCCCCAGTGCTGGATCTGGCGATACATGGAGATGGAGCGCACCACGGGCCAGAATCCGGCGTCGCCCAACATGGGCACGGTCGATTTGAGCGCCGGATCGGTCACAACCTCAGTCTGGGAATTTGCCGCCCAGGGGTCGATCCATTGCGTCTCGACAGGGTCGTAACCTGTTCCAGCGAAGGCCCCTGTGACAGACACAAGATTGCCGCCGCCGCCCAACAGGGCAACAATCAGAGCAAAGAAAAAATATGTCTGGATGCGTTTCACGCAAGCCGCCCGTTCAGCCATAGTCTCAAGTCTAACCAATTATCGTCACGCTGTCCTGATTTGGAACAACGAAGCGCGCAATTCTACGAACAGTGTTACGGGCTGCAAGTTCTGTGCGGGGTCAGACGCGAAGCTAAAAGGCCAAAAACGGAAGGATTCAGAGACGATAACGGATCTGGTCCGTCCAGAAGCGTTCGAGCTTGTGAAGCGTCGAGTTGATCTGCACCAGCTCTTCATTGCTGATATCGCCAACTTCGGCCACCGAACGGCAATGCTTGTTGTAAAGCTCGTCGATCGCCTTGCAGATGGCGCGGCCCTTGTCCGTCAAGCGGACACGCACCGAACGACGGTCAAGACGCGAACGCTGATGGCTGATGTAATCGGCTTCGACCAGCTTCTTGAGGTTGTAGGAGACATTCGAACCAAGGTAATGACCACGCGTGCGCAATTCGCCCGCTGTCATTTCCGCGTCACCGATATTGAAGAGCAGCAGAGCCTGGACGCTGTTAATTTCAGAGCAACCGACACGGTCAAGTTCGTCCTTGATCACGTCAAGCAAGCGGCGATGCAAACGCTCGACATAGGTCAATGCTTCGAGATAGGCAGCTTTGGACGCACTGCTCGTATCGTTTGAAACAACAACATTCGATTGCGAGTTTGTCATAGCCATTTGTTCTGCCCTTCCAGACGCAACGTCGTTCTCTTCAGTGCCGCTCAGGCTCCTGCCTTGCTGGACATTAGACCGGATTATCCTAACGACTGGTTTAGACCGGACAGGAGACATCTTGCATTTGCGAAAAACCCTTTGAAACCGCGACAGAGCCAGATTTCACACGCGTATCAGAGGGGCAATTGCATCCAAAATCGTTTCGAATTTGGATAGACAAACCCGCATTCGCCGGATTAGGGCAAATTTAGGAAAAAATTATCCATGAACAAATTTTCCCAGGGCGGAAAAGCAGAGGCTCAGATTTCGCCCTTGATCATCTTGATGATGCCCGAAAAATCGAGCCCGTCATGACCGGAGGCTTCCATCAAGGCATAAAGTTGTGCAGCCTGCGCGCCAAGCGGCGTCGGCGCTCTGGCCGTCTTCGACGCATCCTGCGCGAGACGCAGATCCTTGAGCATCATCGCGGCTGAAAAGCCCGGCTGATAATCACGATTGGCGGGCGACGTAGGCACAGGCCCCGGCACCGGGCAATAAGAGGTCATCGACCAGCACTGACCGGACGCGGTGGACGAAATATCGAACAGCGTCTGCGCATCGAGACCGAGTTTCTCGCCGAGCGCAAAGGCTTCCGACACTGCGATCATGGAAATGCCGAGAATCATGTTGTTGCAGACCTTGGCGACCTGACCATTACCCGCACCACCGGCATGGAAAATATTCTTGCCCATCTTTTCAAGGACAGGCTTGGCTGCGGCAAAGGCCGCCTCCGTCCCGCCAACCATGAAGGTCAACGTGCCTGCTTCGGCGCCGCCGACACCGCCCGACACGGGCGCATCGATCATCGCCATACCGGCGGCATCGGCCGCCGCAATCACATCACGCGCAGAGGGCACGTCGATCGTCGAACTGTCGATGAAGAGCGTGCCCTTGTTCGCAACCGCGATGAGTCCCTTATCGCCGAGATAGACGGCGCGCACATGCTCGCCTGCGGGCAACATGGTGACGACAAACTCGACATCCTTCGCCGCATCGGCGGCAGTCGCCGCCTTTATCGCGCCCGCCTCGACCAGGCCGGCAACGGCTTTCTCGCTCAGATCGAAAACCTTCAGCGCATGTCCCGCCTTGACGAGATTGCGCGCCATTGGTCCGCCCATATTGCCAAGTCCGATAAATCCGATAGCGGCCATGTCTCTCTCCCGGTTTTGAACTTTTGAGTTTGTTTGATTCAGCTTAGACCAGTTGTAGTTCGTCTTCACCCAGCGAGGCAAAATAGGCTTCGACATCCGACGCCTTTACGTCGGCAAGCGTGGCGGGCTGCCATTTGGGCGACTGGTCCTTGTCGATAATGATCGCACGCACGCCTTCATAAAAATCATGGCCGCGCATGAAACGGTTGGTCAGGCGAAATTCCAGCTTCATCGCCTCGGCGAAATCGAGTTTCGCGCCCGCCCTGATTTGACCGAAGGTGACGAGCAGGCTCGTCGGAGATTTTGTTTCCAGCGTCGCCAGAACTTTCGTCGCCCATTCCCCGCCATCGGCCTTCAGCGACGCAATGATCTCCGGCACTGAGCCTTTGGAGAAATGTTGATCGATCTTGTCACGATGCGTCTTGAGCGGCGCTTCGCCAGCATCGGACGAAAACTCTTTTGCAGCGCTATCGAAACTCTCGCCTGCGGCAAGCTTCGCCTTCAAACCCGACAAATGTTCCGACGCGACAAAGACATCCGCAATGCCGACATAGATCGCGTCCGACGCCTTGAGGCGCTCGCCGGTGAGGCCGAGAAACATGCCAACCGCGCCCGGACAGCGCGGCAGAAAATAGGTGCCGCCCACATCCGGAAACAGGCCAATGCCCGTCTCCGGCATGGCGAAGGTCAGACGCTCGCTCGCCACGCGATGAGAGCCATTGACCGAAACGCCGACACCGCCGCCCATATCGATGCCATTCATCAACGCGATATAGGGTTTGGGATAATGCTTGATATAATTATCGAGACGATATTCTTCTCGATAGAAGTCGATCACGTGATGATCGCGCGCCTTTCCCCAATCATGCAGCGCACGAATGTCGCCGCCCGCCGAAAAGGCTTTTTCGCCTGCGCCTTCGATGATGACGAGCTTGACGGCATCGTCCGCCGCCCAGGCCTGCAACTGCGGGTGCATGAGACGCACCATATTGAGCGTCAGGGCATTGAGCGCCTTGGGACGGTTTAGTGTGATAACACCCGCAACGCCGTCACGCGCAAAAAGGACTTCTGGTTCGTCAGACATATTCAGTTCAATTCTTCAACATTTCACGCGCGATGATCACGCGCATGATTTCATTCGTGCCTTCGAGAATCTGATGCACGCGCAAATCGCGCACATGACGCTCAAGCGGAAAGTCATTGAGATAGCCGTAGCCGCCATGAATTTGCAGCGCCTGATTGGCGACCTCGAAGCTCACATCCGTTGCAAAGCGTTTGGCCATCGCCGCGTGTTTGGTCGCATCCGGCGTCTTGGCATCGACCTTGGTGGCTGCCTGAAGCAGCAGAAGGCGCGCGGCTTCCAGCTCCGTCGCCATGTCGGCAAGCTTGAACTGAAGCGCCTGAAAGGAGGCCAGAGGCTTGCCGAACTGATGACGTTCGGTGAGGTAGGTCTTGGCGCGTTCGAGCGCCGCGCCCGCCGTGCCCAAGGCGCAAGCGCCGATGTTCAGACGACCGCCATCAAGCCCCATCATGGCAATCTTGAAACCTTGTCCTTCTTCACCGATGAGATTTTCAACCGGCACGCGACAATCATCAAACATGACCTGCGCCGTCGGTTGGCTGTTCCAGCCCATCTTTTTCTCAGGCGTGCCGAAAGAAAGTCCCGGCGTTCCTTTTTCGACAACGATGCAGGACACGCCGCCCGCGCCCTCGCCGCCCGTACGCACCATGCAGACATAAATGTCGGATGTGCCTGCGCCGGATATAAACGCCTTGCCGCCATTGATCACATAATGATCGCCATCCTTGACCGCCTTGGTGCGAAGCGAGGCCGCGTCGGACCCGGCGGAGGGTTCGGTAAGGCAGTAACTGGCGATGATCTCCATCGTCGTCAGGCGCGGCAGCCACCTGCGGCGCGGCGCCTCGCTCCCGAATGTATCGATCATCCAGGACGCCATATTGTGGATGGATAGGAAAGCGGCAGTGGACGTGCACCCCGATGACAGGGCTTCAAAGATCAGTGCGGCGTCAAGACGGGTCAGCGCCGAGCCGCCGACATCCTCGCGCACATATATGCCGGCAAGCCCCAGAGCCGCCGCCTTGCGCAGCGTCTCGACCGGGAAGAAGGCCTGTCGGTCCCAATCGGCGGCATAAGGGGCCAGTTCCTCTGCGGCAAAGGCACGCGCCATATCCTGAAACGCCTGTTGCTCTTCTGTGAGTTCAAACCGCATATAAAGACCCTCCATTGGCGCAAATCGGCGCGTCAGCCCTTGAGTAATAGCCGGTTTTTGCCCTGTCAACGAAGGCGCGCACCTGCTCCATGCCTTGACGCTGCGGCACGTTGCCAGAAAGCCGTTCATTCGTTATGAGTCTGCGCCATGAAAATGAACCCGTCGCCCATGTTTCCCACCACCCGCCTGCGTCGCAATCGCAAGGCGGAGTGGTCCCGTCGCCTCGTCTGCGAGAACACGCTCTCGGCCAACGACCTGATCTGGCCCCTCTTCCTGATCGAGGGCAAGGGCAAACGCGAAGCGATAGCGTCGATGCCCGGCGTCGAACGGCTGAGCGTGGACGAAGCGGTGCGCGCCGCCGAACAGGCCGTCGAGCTGGGCATCCCCGTGATTGCGCTGTTCCCGCATACCTCGCTCGACAGACGCGATTCGACAGGTTCGCTGGCGCTCGATCCGAACAATCTGGTCGCTCAGGCGACGCGCGCGATCAAGGCCGCCTTCCCGCAAATCGGCGTGCTCTGCGATGCGGCGCTCGACCCCTATACGAGCCACGGTCATGACGGGCTGATGGACGGCGACCGCATCCTCAACGACGAGACGGTCGAACTTCTCGTTCAGCAATCGCTGATGCAGGTGGAAGCCGGCTGCGACATCATCGCGCCCTCCGACATGATGGATGGCCGCGTGGGCGCAATCCGCGCCGGCCTCGAAAAGGCCGGACACACCGACACGCAGATCATGTCCTATGCGGCGAAATTCGCTTCCGCTTTCTATGGCCCTTTCCGCGACGCCATCGGTTCGACCGGCGCGCTCAAGGGCGACAAACGCACCTATCAGATGGACCCCGCCAATGGCGACGAGGCCATTCGCGAAGTCGCGCTCGACATTGCCGAAGGCGCGGACATGGTGATGGTGAAACCCGGCATGCCCTATCTCGACGTGCTGGCACGCGTAAAGCAGGAATTCGGCATGCCGACATTCGCCTATCAGGTATCGGGCGAATACGCGATGCTCGCAGGCGCCATCGAAAACGGCTGGCTCGACCGCGACCGCGTGATCCTAGAAAGCCTGATGAGCTTCAAGCGCGCGGGCGCAGATGGCGTGCTCACCTATTTCGCACCCGCCGCCGCCAGATTGCTGAAAAACCTCTAGGCCGCGAAGTCCCCGAGCCCGACGAGATTGAGCGACGCAAGCCCGTGAAGCGCCGCCAGCCCGCCCGCGTCTTCAGTCAACTCAGCGATATGAGCGACTTCTTCCTTTCGCTGCGCCACTGACTTGCGGTCAACCAGCGGCCCGAACATCAATTGATAGCGTCCCGGAAAATCGACCGCGAAAGCGAGATAGGCCGCTCTTGTCGCGCGCGCCTTGCCCGCCGTCTCCAGATCGCCAATCAGCATCTCGAAGCCTTCCAGCGCCACCGCGCCGAGAAGTTCATCCAGATTTGCAAAATGTCGATAAGGCGCCGCCTCCGATACGCCAGCACGCCGCGCCGCTTCGCGCAGGGTCAAGGCATCACGTCCGCGGATATCGATCAAGGTCATGGCCGCGTCGAGCAAAGCCTGTCGCAGATTACCATGATGATAGCGCGTCTTCTGACCTCTTAACCTTGCCTTCATCCCTCGTTCCCTCTTTGTCCAAACGCCTTAATGTTATCATCGTTAACATAAAGAGCAACCAAGATAAAAGAACAGTCAGTGAACGGACAAGAAAATAAGAGATTCAGAAACCAGATATGGGGCTTGCGCCGGAAACCTGCACAATTGTGTCGGTGAAGAAACCGTTAAACCCGCTCTGCATGCCAATCGAATAAGCGCCGAGACGCGCAAACTCGACCCAGTCGCCTTCGGCAATGTCATCGGGAAGCTCGAACTTCACCTTGAACACATCGAGACTGTCGCAGGTCGGACCGAAGAGACGAAACGGCTTCAGCGCACCGGCAAGCTCATGTGTCTTGCCCCGACGAATGGCCCGCACGGGCGGACGCAAATCGGAAAGATGAATTTCCGACAGGGTGCCGTAGATGCCGTCATTGATATAAAGGTCATCGCCCTTGCGAAGCTGAACCTGAGCCAGCACCGAACAACCATCGGCAACCAGAGCGCGGCCAGGCTCGGCAAAGAGTGGCGCATCAATGGCGAGATCACGCTTGGCCGCGCGGATTTCGTCAAAATAAGCCTCAAGCGGCGGGATGGGATCGCCATAGTCGGCCGGAAAACCACCACCCAGATCGAAATACTCGACAGGAACGCCAGAGCGTCGAACCACATCCACTGCCACTTCCAGCGACGCGCGATAGGCAGATGGGTCGGGACACTGACTGCCCACGTGAAAGGCAATCGCCGTCCGGCTCCCTCGCGCATGAGCTTCCTTGAGCAAGGCCACGGCATCATCGGGCTGCGCGCCGAACTTTGAGGAGAGGTTGTAGACCGACTTGTTCTTGGGCGTGGTGACGCGCACTTCAACCGTGATATCCGTCCCGACAACTTCATTGAGCTTGTTCAACTCGTTAACATGATCGACCACATAATGCTCGATGCCATAGACGTCAGATGCGGATTCGAGCGCCCCGCGCGACTTCACCGGATGGTTGAAATAACAGTGAATATCGGGGAACAGTTCCGACAGTTTGGCGATCTCGGGCAATGACGCCGTATCGAAATGTCGGATGCCCGCACGGTAAAGCGCACGCAAGACATGCGGATCGGGATTACACTTCACGGCATAGAGAACCGTTCCGGGAAACCCTTCCAGAAAGGCTTTCGCGCGCGCCTCAAGCACTTCGGGAAAGACGACAAAGACGGGATAGGACGGATTGAGCCGGTCAATGACCTGATCCAGTGATTCAAAACGGAGTTCTTTCATCATTTAATCCTAGCGGAACTTTGTGTCCTTATTCAGACGGGCCACAAGGCTCGACGTATCCCAACGATTGCCGCCCATTGCCTGCACCTCGGAGTAAAATTGATCGACAAGTGCCGCGACAGGCAAATGAGCGCCATTGCTGCGCGCCTCATTGAGACAAATCGCCAGGTCCTTGCGCATCCAGTCGACGGCAAAGCCGTGATTGAACTCGCCAGCGATCATGGTCTTGTAGCGATTTTCCATCTGCCAGCTTTGCGCCGCCCCCCTGGAGATGACATCAATCACCGCAGCTGGATCAAGCCCCGCACGCTGAGCAAAGTGAATGCCCTCGGCCAAGCCCTCTACAACACCGGCGATGCAAATCTGATTGACCATCTTGGTGAGTTGACCTGAGCCCGCAGGCCCCATCAGCCGCACAGCGCGCGCATATGCATCAATAACGGGTTCGGCCTTCGCGTAGTCTGAGTCCGCTCCGCCTGCCATGACGGTGAGGACGCCGTTTTCAGCACCCACCTGCCCGCCAGAAATCGGCGCATCGACAAAACCAAACCCGGCTTCCCTCGCAACTTCCGCCAACTCACGCGCCAGTGAAGCCGAGGCCGTCGTATGATCGACAAGAATGGCACCATTCGTCATGCCGGAAAAAGCGCCGTCTGCGCCAAGCGTCACCGCACGAACATCATCGTCATTGCCGACGCAGGTAAAAACGAAACTCGCGCCCATAGCCGCTTCACGCGGCGTTTTCGCGGCACGACCACCATATTGACCGACCCAGGCATCTGATCTCGCCGAAGTTCGATTATAAACCGTGACCTCATGACCGGCTTTCACCAGATGCCCGGCCATCGGATAGCCCATGACCCCGAGCCCAAGGAACGCAACTTTCTCGCTCATGATCCGCCTCTTCTGAATCGATTTTTCAGAAGCCTAACAGGCCGGAAGCGCAAAGGCTCGCATCACTTGGAGCGGCGCTCTATTGGCTCTATTTCACACGACCAACGCCCGCAAGCCGACCAGATTTACAGAGCGCCGATGAATCTCTCGAGCAGGGGGCATAGTAGAGACGCAATTCCGAACCCGACATCGTCAGGTCGAAACAGTCCTTGGTGTCATAATTGATGATCGGCGACTGGTGACACCAGCGATTGCCTTCAATCCACCAACGTCCGGTGCCACTCTCCGAACGGGTCGACGAATATTGGCTGTGATAGGTCTGGTAGAAATACTGCGTCAGTGTGATATCGCTCGACCCGTCGGGATTGAGCTTGATCACGGTGTTGATGTTATTGTTGGCGCCTTCGATATCGCCACGGCCAAAAATATTCAGCTCGAAAACGCGCCCCGGCATCTGCGTGCTGATCTGGGCGCCTGTGAGCGAATTGCCTTTCTTGTTCTTGAAGGTCTCCAGCGCATGACCGCGCGCGCCCTGCCCCTTGCCGCCGACAGCGCCCATAGCAGCCAGCTCTTCTTCCAAGGTAAGTTCGGGCTGAGGCTCTTCCTTTGGCTTTTCCTCAACAGGACGTGGCGCTTCCCCTTTTTTCTTGCGCGGCGCAACCTCGACCTTGGGCTTTGGTTGCGGTTTTGGCTTGACCTTCGGCGGCACGATGATCGGTTTGGGTTTCACCTCCGGCGCTAGCGGCGCGGCAAAGCGATAATTCGCGTCGCCCGCCGCGAGTTGGAACGTCAGCGCATCGCCGCCACCCGGCCCCGGCACACCGTAGATGCCGCCAAACAGAAGTCCGAAAAAGAAGAGAACCAGGTGGACAAGCACCGCCACGACAAGAAAAGGCGCAAGCCGCGGTGGACGTGGCATCTGATTATCCGACATGGAATATATGGCTGACATTCAACGACCCTGTTCCGTTTCCAGGGTAACTTGCTTGACGCCCGCCTGACGCAGACCTTCCATAAGCGTCAACAAGGAATCTGCTGGCGCGTCCCGGTCAGCCTTGATTGCGACGCGATCTGTGCCCTCTTCCTTCAGGTAGTCCTTGACCAGCAAACCGCTAAGCTCCGGCGGCACCATTTTCTTGCCCAACCAGACAAAGCCATCCTTCTCCAGATAAAGAGTGGCGGGCACACGCGAATTCTTGTCGCTGATCTGGCCTGCCGGCAAATTTACGTTGACTGGCTCGGAAGGCTCCATCGTACCAGCCAGCAGAAAGAAGATAAGCAGCAGAAACACTACATTGATCAGCGGGACCATTGTCTCATAGGGCGGCCTGCGGCGTGGTTCATCGAATTCAATCATGGCGTGAACTTGTCCACCTTGGCTGTTGCGACGTTCTTGGCGCCCGCATTGCGCGCCGCTTCCACGGCGGCCACAAATTCCTGAGTGCGCGCGCCCCGCTCGGCAAAAATGGAGACGGTCAGGTCTGTGCGGCCATCCAGCGCCTTCTTCACCGCCTCGGTCAGGTTTTCAGGCATGACCGGCTTTTCCGCCACCCGCATCGACCCATCAGCCATGAGCCATATTTCAACGACATTGGCGTCTTGCGGCAGAGCGCCCTGCGACGGTGCAGGCGTCGAAACCGTCAGCATTTGCGAATGCATGAAGGTAGTCGTCAGCATAAAGAAAATAAGAAGCTGAAAGACCACGTCGATCAACGGCGTAAGACTGAAACCGGCGCGACGCCTGATGGGCTCGTCGAACATGTCGAAGCTCCGTGACTCTACTGCGCCGCCTTGGAACGCGAAGCCGATGGCCGCGCATGAAGACCCGCTATGACGCGCGCCGAAGCATCACGCATGGAAAGCCGGACCTGATCGACCTTGCCTTCAAAGAGATTGAGCGCCGTGATGGCCGGAAGCGCCACGACAAGCCCGACCGCGGTAGTCAACAGAGCCGTCCAGATGCCACCTGACAGAAGCGCAGGATCGACCTTGGCGCCACCGGCCTCAAGCTTCTGAAACGCCTGGATCATACCGATAACGGTACCGAGAAGACCAAGCAGCGGCGACACATTGCCGATGATCTCAAGCCAGCGAAAATAGCTTTGCAGATTGCCGAGTTCGACAGCGCCGACGCGCGCGATTTCGGACGCCACGTCTTCGTCACGCAAATCGCCACGCAATTTGGCCCGGATGCCCGCCGCCATGGCGCGCGCCAATGGCGTCTTCGGCTTGGAAACAATCTTGAGCGCACCTTCCAGGTCTCCCGCCTCGATCCGTTCGATCGAAGGATCGACAAATTGCCGACGCGAAAGGCCCGCCGTCCAGAACTGGAATATCTTGAGCAGGATAACCGCTGCGGAAACAACCGACAGCACGATCAGCAAAATGACAATGGGCCCGCCCTTGTCGACCAGCGGCCCCAGCGCATACCAAGGCTCCGCCCCGCCTCCACCGACGAGCGCTGCCACGGCTTGCTGTGTCGCTGCATCGCCTGCGGACAAAACCTGCTGCGCCGCATCATCGGCCACCTGCGGATCGGCCATCTTACTCTCCTCCCGACTAGCGTCTTATGTTGTCCAGGGATCGCTGGACAACATCGCGCATTTTAGTAAAGCTACCTTACGAAAACACTCTTCATCGCCAACCGTCAAGTCGTACAATCACGATAACCGTGCTAAAAAGGCATCAGGTTCGGGGGACAAAAAGCTATGACGACAAAAAAGCCATCACCAGTGGCCGCAAGTGCGGTTGCCGATCAAAGCAACGATATCGACACCGGCGATGACAGGTTCTCCCCACAATATTTACTTAACCTACTGCTGAATGTCGGCTCCCTGCTCGCCACTGTCTATGACCGACGCAGCCCGCTTACGCGCAACCAGACGCGATTGATCTCCAGCCTTCTGGAACGCGACGGTCAGACCCAGACTGAACTGGCGCATGCCCTTGAAATTCACAAGGTTTCAATCGGCATCTATATCAGCGAGCTTGAGGCGATGGACCTGGTGGAACGCCGTCAACACCCGACCGATCGCCGCGCCAAGTGCATCTACCTGACGCCACGACTGCACGCGGCGAAACATATTGGCCGCAATCAATATGCGGCTATCCACCATGTCGCGACCCAGGGTGTGGACGGCGACACCTATCTTTCCATGCTGGATTGCATGGAACTCATGCGGGAAAACCTGACGGATCTGGATCGCAAGGATCGGGAAAACGGGATCGGCAAATAACTCAGGGTGTACCTGTCGCAAGTCCCTGATAGCCACCGCGATGATAGAGAAGCGGGCGACCATCCTGGCTATATTCAAAATGCGTGACCTTGCCCAAAATGATGATGTGGTCGCCCGCCTCATGGCGCGCATAGACTTCACATTCAAAATGAGCCAACGCATCTTCAAGCGCAGGGCACCCGTTAACGCCTGCACGAAGCGGCAGCCCCTCAAGGCCATGATCGCCCTGTCGCGCCAGACGATTGGAAATATCCTGGTGGTCTTCCCTCAGGATGTTGACGGTAAAGCAATTGACCGCGTTGAAGATGGGCAAGGTATCGGACTTGTCGTCAAGGCTCCAGAGGATGAGCGGCGGATCCAGAGAGACGGATGAAAAGGAATTGACGGTGATGCCAATCGGCTCCTTTTCGTCAAAACGCGTGGTGATGACCGCCACGCCTGTCGCAAAATGCCCCAGAGCGTTACGAAATTTCCGCTTGTCATCGACCATGATCGGGCAACCTTCCCTTAATACTTTCTGACCAGATGCGCCCCGAACCGGGCCCGCGACAAACTGGCAATTCCCCTGCTTCCGGATTTAGGCCTCCCGACAGGCTCGTTGCAACCCGCAGATACGCAACCCGGTAGAATTTTGCGCAAAACGTATTCGTTAAACTTGGTGTTAATAGGCATCCACCACAATGCAACAAGACAGGATGTCTGCGGGTTCGCTTCGCGCCCGTGGTTTGGTGGACTTCAGTAGAAGAAAGTGCAGACGCGATGCGGCTCGTGGTGGGACTACTCATCGTTTTGGTAAGTGTGTTCGGTGGCTATGCAGCCTCCGGCGCGCATCTGGGCGTCTTGTTTCAGCCCTTTGAATTCATCATCATTCTCGGCGCGGCTGCAGGCTCCTTCGTCATCGGCAATCCCCCTGCCGTGCTCAAGGGTATTGCCGGCGTCTTCGGCACGCTGTTCCGTGGGCCCCGCTATGGCAAGGCGGCTTATCTGGAACTTCTCGGTCTTCAGTTCACCCTCTTCAAACTGGCCAAGAGCAAGGGCAATCTGGCTCTCGAAGTCCATGTCGAAAATCCAAAAGACTCGGCGATCTTCAATGCCTTCCCAACCTTTGCCGCAGATCACCACGCTGTCGAATTCATGTGCGACTACCTGCGCATGATCACACTCGGCACGGAAAACGCCCATGAGCTGGAAACGCTTATGGATGAAGAACTCGAAACCCATCATCAGGAAACCGAACAGCTGGTCGGTGGCATCCAGGCGCTTGCCGACGGCACGCCCGCTCTGGGTATCGTGGCCGCCGTGCTCGGCGTTATTCACACGATGGGCTCGATTGATCAACCACCGGAAATTCTCGGTCACCTCATCGGCGGCGCGCTGGTCGGCACCTTCCTCGGCGTGCTTTGCGCCTATGGTCTGTTCGCCCCCATGGCCCAGTCATTGCGGACGATCTTTGAAGCAGAGTCGAAATACTATCTCTCGATGAAGGCCGGGCTTCTCGCTCACATGGCAGGCTATGCACCGGCAGTCTCGATCGAATTCGCCCGCAAAGCGCTTATGTCCGATGTCCGTCCAACCTTCCTCGAAGTCGAGCAATCAACCTCCAATCTGCAACCCGCCGCGAGCTAATCGGCACAGAAGGGCCAGATCATGGCTGACGCTCCAATCATCTACAAGAAAGTCAAGAAGGCCGCGCATGCCCATCACGGCGGTGCCTGGAAGATTGCCTATGCCGACTTCGTGACGGCGATGATGGCCTTCTTTCTGTTGATGTGGCTCATCAGCATGACCACGCCGGAACAAAAGCAGGGTCTGGCGGATTACTTTGCGCCGGCCAGTGTCAGCCGATCCACAAGCGGCGCAGGCGGCGTGCTCGGCGGCACGGCATTCGACATTAATGGCGCACGCATGGCAGGCTCCGCGCCACGTGTGGTCATGACGATCTCGACACCTGCCGCGCCGAAAAGCCCCGAGACAAACGACAAACGCACGGCGGACGCCTCAAACGGCACACGCGAGTCGAAAGATTCCGAGAAAGCCGCTCAGGGACAGATCAGCAAGAACACCTCGCCCGTCGAAACAAATTCGGTCGACGAGGAAAACTTCCGCAGCGCCACGGAAAGCATCCGCCAAGCCATGCAGGACGATCCGGAACTGGCGCAACTCTCCAAGAACGTCATCATCGACGAAACGCCGGAAGGCATGCGCATCCAGATCATCGACCAGGACGGTCGCTCCATGTTCCCCGCTGGCCATGCCGAACCCTATGAGCGGACACGGCACCTGCTCGAAGCGGTCGGCAAGATTCTGCTGCGCCTGCCCAACCGGATCAGCATTTCCGGCCATACCGACAGCAATCCCTTCCAGGGCCCTCCCGGCTATTCCAAATGGGAGCTGACCTCCGAGCGCGCCAACGCAGCCCGCAGGATCATTGAGCAGCAGGGCGTACCGGACGACCGCGTCTATCAGGTCGTCGGCAAGTCGGACTCAGAACCGCTGTTCCCTGAAGACACGCGCATGGCCGCAAATCGGCGTCTTTCGATCATGCTGCTGCGCGAAGCCCCGCCCACACCGCCAAATCTGAGGCCCTGACCTCTATAAAACAGGCAGACTGCATCTACTTGTCGAATCCTTGAGGCCTTCCTATCTACACTATCTGTGAGAACGACCGGAGCGTCAGGATTCCATGAGTGAGCAAAACAGCCTGTCCGACCAGATTTTGGGCGAAGCAGGCGGCAAAACCCTTCATGTTTGGCCCGCAGGCGCCTTTGACGGCATCATCTGGGCGCGAACCCTCGCCTTTCTCGCAGATATCGCCGTCATCGTCATCGCGTCGCTTGCCGCGACTGTCGTTTTTGGCGTTCTCGGCATCCTGACTTTTGGCCTCTTGTGGCCGGGGATATCGCTTACTCCCTTGATTGCACTTGCCTATTTCACCCTCACGCTGGGTGGCCCACAATCGGCGACGCCGGGCATGCGCTGGCAGGGCATCGAGTTGCGCACATGGGATGGCCAGCGTCCCGGCTATGTTCAGGCGGCTCTCCAGACGATCCTCTTCTATGTCACGGTGCCGCTTGGCTCGCTGCTGCTTCTGATCGTGCCCTTCCTCAACTACCGCCGTCGCTGCCTGCATGATTATCTCTGCGGCACGGTCTTCGTGCACAGATCGGCCTGAAGCACCCTCTCGTCATGACGCCACGAGCGTTCTATTGTTGGCAGGTTGAGCAATCCGCCGACAGTCGAGACGCGAGTGACCTGTGACAGACCAATTCAGCAATCGCTTCCCTCAATTCTACATCACGGCGCCCCAGCCATGTCCCTATCTGCCTGGGCGTTATGAAAAGAAAGTCTTCACGCATCTGCTGGGTGAAAACGCAATTGCCCTGAACGACACGTTGAGCCAGGCCGGATTTCGTCGCAGCCAGAACATCGCCTATCGGCCAGCCTGCGACGGATGCACGGCCTGTGTATCGGTCCGCATCATCGTCGATGAATTCAGACCCAATCGCAGTTTCCGCCGCGTCCTCACCCAAAACGAGGATTTATTGGGCGAGTGCAAACCGGCCAAGGCAACCCAGGAACAATTCTCGCTTCTGCGCAGCTATCTCGACACACGCCATCCCGAAGGCGGCATGGCGGATATGACGGCGCTCGACTATGTGTCGATGATCGAAGACACCACAGTCCAGACCTCGTTGATCGAGTATCGCCAGCAGGGCGAGAGCACCGAACAGCAAGGGCCTCTTGTTGCCACTGCCCTGACCGATCGCCTGCATGACGGACTATCGATGGTCTACAGC
>JBAQNC010000153.1:0-6072 GCA_049303435.1 Parvibaculum sp.
GTTGCAGCCCTATCAGATGGTCAAGGACCTGCGCACCGGCGTCGTCAGCCCGTCGCCCGCCGAAGTGCTCGACGGCGACCTCGACGAATTCATGGCCGCCGCCCTCGCCGCCCGCGTCAAGGGCGGCGTCGAAGCGGTCGAGGACATCGACTGATCTCCAACGGATTGCCAAAAACAAAAATGCCCCGGTGAAGGCGCTCTCACCGGGGCATTTTTATGGATGCACACCCGTTTCATATGCTGCTTAGAGTACATAAATAGGTACCCTTGACGATGCTATTTTAAGTATCTATATTTGCGCCATCATTGGAGTATCAGGAATGCGTATCGAAGCGTCAGACGTATCGAGCATCAGTGAGTTGAAGCGCTCACCCGCCCGTATTATTGCGGAGGCGGAGGAGGGCCCGGTTGCCATTCTCAGCAGGAACAAGCCTGTTGCATATCTGGTCACCGCCGCAGCTTACGAGAAAATGATCGATCTGATTGAGGATTTGCAGGACGCGGCGATGGTTCGTGAGCGTGAAGGCGAGCCCTCAACGCAATATACCCTTGAGCAGCTGCGTGACCTTTAAGCTGACATTTGTGCAATCAGCCGAGAAGGAGTGGCGCAAGCTTGGCGCTACCATCAGAAACGAATTTCTCAATATTCTGGAAAAGCGTCTGGAAACGCCGCGCGTGGAAAGCGCCAAGCTCCGTAATCTGAAAGACTGCTATAAAATCAAGCTGCGCAGTGCGGGTTACCGGCTCGTCTATAAAGTCTATGACGACAAGATCGAGGTTCGCGTCATTGGTATTGGCCGCCGTGATGGCGCCGTTTATGGCAAGGTTTCGGATCGTCAAAATGATGTCGCGGCATCCGGCGTAGCCAAAAAAGACGACGAAACGGAAACCTGATTGCCAAAACCAAAAAAGCCCCGGTGAAGGCATTCTCACCGGGGCTTCTTCATGTCTGCGCCTCGAGTGGAGGCGGAATGACTTTGGCTTACTGCGCGGCGGGCCGCTGTTTCACCACGACGCCATTGTCGCCGACCACAACCGGGCTGGATGAGGCCTCGGTCGGGCGGGGTGCCGGACGCGGCGCCGATGTCATGCTGCTGGGCATGGCGCCTGCCGGACGCGGCGCAGCGGTCTTGGCGCTGGCCTGGCCGATCGGGTCTTCCGAATGGCGGCAATTGCCTTCGAAGAAGGCGCCGGTTTCGACGGCGAGCGCCTCATGAAGAATGTCGCCTTCGACATGGCAGGTGGAAGAGAGCTGCACGCGGCGACCGCGAATGGTGCCGATCACGCGACCGCGGATCACAATGTCTTCGGCCACGACTTCGCCGTTGACCGAGGCCTTTTCGCCGATGGTCAGCGACTGGCTGCGAATATCGCCTTCGACCGTGCCGTCAATCTGGATATCGCCCGTGGCGACCAGATTGCCGTGAACCACCAGATCGGACGAAATGATCGACGGCGCGGTGCGCACGCCATTGCGTTTCAACGTCGCGCCGGGCGCAACGGGTGCCGCCTGAGCCACGGGTGTGGCGGTGTCTTTATCTTTGCTTCGTGAAAACATAATGCCCTGCCTCAACAAATTTGGTCGGGTCGCGAACGATGCCATCGAACCACACTTCATAATGAAGATGCGGCCCGCTACTCCGGCCGGTGGACCCAACACGGCCGATGATGTCTCGAAATGCAATTTTCTGGCCAACCTTGACGTTAATGCGGCTCAAATGCCCATAACGCGTCTTGAAGCCGTTACCCACGTTGATCTCGATCATATTGCCGTAGGCGCCATGCGGCCCGGCATAGGCCACTGTGCCCGACGTCGTGGCATAGACCGGCGTGCCCCAGGCGGTCGCCATGTCCTCACCGGCATGGAAGGCCATGCGCCCGGTGAAGGGATCTCTGCGCGGACCGAAGCCGCTGCTCTCGTGATAGCCGTTCAGGGGCTCTGCCAGCGGCAATTTCGCAATGGTATTCTCAAGTTCGGTCAGCGCATTGATGTTGTTGCTGACCCGGGAAAGCTGCTTGCTGAAGGCATTTTCATTGCCCGCGCCAGCCAGCGCCTCGCCCTCGGCGAGGCCCAGCAGGGGGCCGCCTTCGCCCATTTCTTCCGTGTCAGCCGCGCTGCCGTTTTTCTTCACCAGCGTGCCCACATCGGCGACATTCGTCATGTCGATGATGGAGGTCAATTCGCGGATGCGACGATCGGTTGTTTCATCGATGGTGTTGATCAGGTTCTGCTGCGCGTGATCCAGATTGGTCAGTTTTGCATCAATCAGGGACACTGTGCCAATTTGATCAGCATTGTCGGCCAATCCGCTGCCTGCAAGGCTGGCGACATCGAGGCCGCCGCTTTCGCCGCCGTCGATGACATAGGTGGCCGAAGCGTCGTGATGCTGCGGGCGGGTCGTGGTTTGCGCAATATTGACGCCTTCCGACTCCTGATCGACCGACATCAGAACTGTATTGCCATCAGTCTGGCCTTTCGACTTCTGCAGCGTGGCGGCATAGCGTTCACGCATCTGGTCGAGTTCGCTGCTGGCGGCGCGGCGCTGGCCCATCAGCGCGGCCAGGTGGCGGTGCTTGTCTTCCAGCTCGCGCGTCGTCGCCAGAAAGCGTTCCTGCGAGATGACCAGCTGGCCGTTCAGCTCGTCATAGGAGGATTGCAACTGCGCCATGCGCTCCTCGTAAGCGCTCTGCATCTTGACGTAGCGCTGGTCCTTGGAAGCGATGATCTGCTGTTTGAATACGACGTTGACGGAGGAAAAGGCGACCCAGCCGAAAGACACGACGGCAATTCCCAGAAACACCGCCTGTGTGAAAGGCGAGAGCGAGATGAATTGAACCTGTCCGTGGCTTCTGAGGTAGATCTGGCGTTCGACATAGTGGTGACGGATGAACCGTCTGATGCCGTCTGCGAAATCCGAACCCTTATGGTGCACGCCCCTCATGCGCCATGTCCCCTTGTCACTGTGTCAGATGGCGAACTGCGCCTGTTCTTGTACACATGCGACAGTTTTGCGCATGTATGGTTAACAGGCTCTTTATCCAATTCTCCATAACTGACGAAACAACCATACCGTGGCGAACAGCAGCCCCCGCTACTGTCCCATTTAGTGTCACTCATATGTGCCCCATTTCAAAGCACTTTTCATTCCCGATGCAATTACCCGATGCAATTACCCGATGCAATTAGTTGACAGTTGAAAGGGGTAAATAGAAGGGTGGCGTCAATCCTGCCGTTTCGCGCGCTTCGACATTGAATGGATGTTTCAGCAATCCGCGAAAGTGTTTTCGCACCAGATGATGGAATGTGGGCTCAGCTAATAGACCCTGCGAATGACACAAATATGAAAACCACCGGGTGCCTGCCCCAACATGTTGTTGTTCGTCGCGATAGATCATGGTCAGCACATCGGCGCTCGCATGATCCTGAGCCGCTTTGAGCTTCTCGATCATGCCCGGCGTTACATCGAGCCCGCGCGCTTCCAGCACCATCGGCACCACGGCCAGTCTGGCCAGAAGGTCATGGCGGGTTTCCTCCGCCGTTTCCCATAAGCCGTTATGGGCGGGCAGGTCGCCATAAGTCCCCTCCATCGCCTTCAGCCGTCCCTCGATGGCGAGAAAATGTTTGGCCTCGTCGTCGCCCACCTGCACCCAGTCGTCGAAGAAGGCGCGCGGCAGATCGGCTTGCGCCCAGCGTCCGGCCATGTCGAAGGCAAGGTCGATGGCGTTAAGTTCGATATGCGCCAGCGCATGCAGCAGGGCAAAGCGACCCCTGGGTCCCTTGAAGGTGCGTTTGGGCATATCGCGATGGGAGAGCAATTCGGGCCGCGCCGGTCGGTTGGGTCGAACCGGCATCTCGGCGTCGCCGGGCGCGGTGAGGGGCAGGTTGTCCGCGCGCCAGCTTTTCGCCACCGCATGCGCCAGCCGGGCCTTTTCTTCGGCCTCTCCGCACATGAGAACCGCCCGCGCGCCTGCCGCCAGCGAGGCAAACCCGGTCTCTGCCGTTCCTTCGCTCAAAGCGCCTTCACCGCGTCCAGCACCTCGTCGGCATGGTCCTTCACCTTGACCTTTTGCCAGATGCGCGCGATCACGCCATTTTCGTCGATCAGGAATGTCGCGCGGTTGATGCCCATGAACTTGCGGCCATAGAGGCTCTTTTCCGCCCACACCCCATAGGCCTCCAGCATCTCGCCGCCTTCGTCCGACAGCAGTCGGACGCTGAGATCGTGCTTGTCGCGGAACTTGAGGTGTCTCTCGACGGAATCCTTGGAAATCCCGAAGACTTCCGCGCCCGCCTTTTCGAATGCCTTCTTTTTGGCCGAAAAGTCGATCGCCTCCGTCGTGCAGCCCGGCGTCATGTCCTTGGGATAGAAGTAGAGAACGACCTTCTTGCCCTTCAAATCCTTCATCTTGACGATCGAGCCGTCATCGGCGGGCAGGGCAAAACCGGGCGCTTTCTTGCCCGCGTCCAGTCCATTGGGCATGGCGGTGGGTTTCGCGGTTTTTGTCGCCGGTTTCTTCACCGCTTTTTCGGGGGCTGCCGCCTTGGCCATCTGGGTCTCCATATCTGGATAGCTGGGGATTTCTCTTGCGCCTCATGGTAAACGGGAAGTGGCAACTTGTCAGACCGCATCTCGTCAAATGTGAAGACATTGCCCGCGCGCGCCGCTAAAAAGTGATGCGGTTCTCATTCTGGCCGTTCTTTTGCTTCAGGATGTGCGCGCCCCTCACCCGGGAAGGGGCCCACAGGAGACCGTCCGTTCCTTGATCCGTCGAACGAGTAAGATTTTGCTGGAGGTTGTGGGCGTTGCCGTTGCGGCGACGGCGGTCCTGCTTGCCTTCCTGGCCTGGCGTTTGTCGACCGGGCCGATCTCGCTGCCCATCCTCAGCCAGATCGTCGAGGACGCCGCCAGCGCTGAACTGGAAGGCGGCCAGATTCATGTTGGCGACACGATCTTGCGCTGGTCGCCGGACACGCGTCAGCTCGGGTTGCGCGTGGTCGATATCGACGTCAAGGGCGCCGACGGCAATACGGTCGTCACCCTGCCGCAGCTTTCTTTCCGGCTCAGCATCCCCGCTCTTCTGCGCGGCACTCTCGCGCCCACACGGGTCGATATCTACGACGTCACGGCAACTCTGGTGCGTCGTCCTACCGGCATTTCGCTCGGTCTGGCCTCCGCCGCTGGCCAGGCGGCGGCATCGGACGAACCGACCGTGGCGCAGGATGCGGCGGCAACCGGCCTCGTGCTCGGTCCCATGCTCGATACGCTCGCCAACGACAAGGCCGATGTCCCGGCGCTCGCTTATCTGCGCCGCATTGGCATTCACAACGCCACCTTGCGTGTCGACGATCAGGTCAATGGCGTCACCTTCGAAGCGCCCAATGCCAATCTCGCCGTCTTCCGTGGCAGCGGTGGTCTTGCAGCAAACCTTCAGGCCGACGTGAAGCTGGATGATAAGACCGGCCACCTTGAACTCGAAGGCGCGCTCCCCAGTGACGCCGAGGTCGCCTCCGTCAAGATGCAGGCGACCAACATCGTGCCTGCCGCCTTGGCGCGCATGTCGCCCGCTTTCCGCAACTGGGATGTCACGGACGCGCCCATGTCGGCCACCGGCGATCTGGAAATCCTGCGCGATGGTCGCGTCAGGACCGCGCGTCTCGAGGTCGAAGCCGGCAAGGGCCAGTTCACCATCCCCGGTCTCGCCCAGGCACCCGTCTCGCTTGAGAGGGCGCATGCCAGCCTGACGCTCGATGCACTCGCGCACCGCGTCGAGGTCAAGGATCTCACGCTTCAGGCCGGTCCCCACAGCATCGCCATGACAGGCCATGCCGACTATGCGCTGGGTGACGGCCTCAACATTTCGACCGTCACGCTCGATCTCTCCGTCGGCAAGACCACAACCGAAATCGCCGGTGTCTTCGAAGGCCCCGTGACTTTCGACAACGCCCACTTCGAAGGCGCGCTTGATTTCGACAACCGCCAGATCGACGTGAAGAAAGCCACGCTCGGCGTCGCGGGCGGCGAGATTTCCGCTTCGGGCGTGGTGGGCGAGGGCGCTCGCTCGCCCGCATTG
>JBAQNC010000154.1:0-9930 GCA_049303435.1 Parvibaculum sp.
TCTCCCTCTGGGAGAGGGTTGGGTGATGGCCTTTTCTTAAGCAGGCATCCGCGCCACAAAGCTCTTGCAGGCTTCCGCATATTCCGCTTTCAGGCGGTCCACCAGCTCGGCCACAGGCGGCGCATCCTTGATCTGGCCGATGCCCTGACCCGAGCCCCAGATGTCTTTCCAGGCCTTCTGCTTCATGTTGCCGCCCGAGCCGAAATTCATCTTCGACTTGTCGGCTTCCGGCAGGTTCGCCGGGTCGAGACCGGCAGCCGCGACGGACGGCGCAAGGTAGTTGCCATGCACGCCGGTAAAGAGGTTCGTGTAGACGATATCGCCTGCCGCATAGTCGATCAGACTTTGCTTGTAGGCCTGATCGGCGTTGCCTTCCGCCGTCGCCACGAAGCGCGTGCCCATATAGGCAAGGTCCGCGCCAAGCGCGAGAGCCGAGGCGATGCCATAGCCATCGCTGAGCGCGCCCGACACCAGAATGGTCCCCTTGAACCATTGCTTCACCTCGCGCACCAGCGCGAAGGGCGACAAGGTGCCCGCATGGCCGCCCGCACCGGCGCAAACGAGGATCAACCCGTCGACGCCTTGCTCTGCTGCCTTCTTGGCGTGTTTCACATTGATCACATCATGAAACACCACGCCGCCGTATGAGTGCGCCGCTTCCACGACTTCCGCCGGCGGGCGCAGGCTCGTGATGATGATCGGTACTTCATGCTTGGTGCAGACTTCCGTGTCATGCGCCAGTCGATCGTTCGACGCATGGCATATCTGGTTGACCGCGAAGGGCGCGACTTTCTTGTCGGGATTGGCCGCCTGATATTCGGCAAGTTCCGTCTTGATGCGGACGATCCATTCCTCCAGCACATGCGCGGGCCGTGCGTTCAGCGCCGGAAAAGAGCCGACGATGCCGGCCTTGCATTGCGCGATCACGAGTTCGGGACCCGACACGATGAAAAGCGGCGAGCCCACCACGGGCAGTTCGAGATGGCCTTCAAGGCAAGCGGGAAGCGGCATGGGTTCCTCCGGGATGAAATTATTGAGCCGGACTATGACGCGTATTTGCTGTCCGCGCCTGTCCGCCTGCTTCAATTCGATTGTTCAGGAACGTACAGGGTGCTCAGCGTCCCGTCAGTTTTGCACGGTCGGCTTTCGCCTTCGCCATGATGAAATCCATCACCGTGCGCACCGGCGGCGTGTCCTTGAGATCGGGATGCGCCAGCAGCCAGATATCTGTAGTGGAGAAGATTTTGTCTGGCGAAATCCGTACCAGCTGCGGATAGGCGTCCCCCGTCATGCAGGTCAGCGCCGCAATGCCCGTGCCTGCCAGCACGCCGTAAAGCATGTCGATGGAGGAGGAGAAGCGAAAATGGGTCGGCGTGTCGCGCGTCACATGTCCGCTCCAGCGCGAAAATTCCGCCTGCGCCGACGATCCGGCAAAACCGAGAATATTATGCTCCGCCCATTCCTCGCGCTTGCTCGGCAGCCCATGCTTTTCCGCATAGTCCTTTGATGCATAAAAGGCGACGCCGAGCCGCCCGATCTTGCGCCCGACGAGATTTTCCTCGCCCGGCCCATAGAGCCGCACGACGATATCCGCCTCGCGACGCCGCACGCTGGCAGGCCAGCTCTCCGTCACGAACTCGAGTTCGAGGGCGGGAAATTCCGCGTGAAATTCGTTGAGATGCGGCACCAGCCATTGCCCGGCAATTCCCGGCGCAACGGAGATACGCACCACACCGCGCGGTTCGCCGTCTTCGGCAAGCGCGGCCCGCGCCGCGCGTTCGGCTGCCGTCGCCATCGGCTCGACTTCCGCGCGGAGCCGTTCGCCCGCCGCCGTCAGCGCATAGCCCACGGGCTCGCGAATAAAGAGTTTCGCGCCCAGTTCCTTTTCCAGCGCCGCGATGTGACGACCGACGGTCGCATGGCTGAGCTTCAGCTTGCGCCCCGCGCCCGAAAGGCTCGCCGTTTCCGCGACCGCCAGAAATATCCGAAAGGCGTCCCAGCCCGCTGCGCTGTTCAGCCCGCCGCTTTCAGCCGAACTGCCCGTCTTCTTCGCCGTCATCGACTGCCCGTCCAGGATTTCTCATTGTTCATCATTGAACACTCCCCCCGTTTGTTTCTGGTCACAAGATGGTCCCCTTGGCCGGGGAATTCAAGACTTCGCGGGACGGGCCATTGGCAGGCCGGATGACGCAAGGGAACGAAGGGGTGGGGTCCCGGACCGCAAACAGGCGTGCAAATACCTGAACTTTGCTGCTAGAAATGACCCAGAAAAATAATTCAGGGAGAGCTTCAGTGATCAAGACAAGATTTACGGAAATGTTCGGCATCGAGCATCCGATCGTTCAGGGCGGCATGCAGTGGGTGGGGCGCGCCTCGCTCGTCTCCGCCGTCGCCAATGCCGGCGCGCTCGGCTTCATCACGGCCCTGACGCAGCCGACGCCCGAAGACCTCGTGAAGGAGATCAAGGCCTGCCGCGAAATGACCGACAAGCCCTTCGGCGTCAACCTGACGATCCTGCCGGCCCTGACACCGCCTCCTTATGCCGAATACCGTCAGGCCATCATCGAAAGCGGCGTCAAGATCGTCGAGACCGCGGGCTACAAGCCGCAGGAACACGTCGATGATTTCAAGAAGCATGGCGTCAAGGTCATCCACAAATGCACCGCCGTTCGCCACGCCGCCTCGGCTGAGCGTATGGGCGTCGACGCCATCTCCATCGATGGCTTTGAATGTGCGGGCCATCCCGGCGAAGACGACATTCCGGGATTGATCCTCATCCCCGCCGCCGCCGACAAGATCAAAATCCCGATGATCGCTTCAGGCGGTTTCGGCGATGCGCGCGGTCTCGTCGCCGCTCTGGCGCTGGGCGCCGAAGGCGTCAACATGGGCACGCGCTTCATGTGCACGGTCGAAAGCCCGATCCATCAGAAGGTCAAGGAACAGATCGTCGCCAACGACGAACGCGCCACCGACCTCATCTTCCGCACCCTGCACAATACCGCCCGCGTCGCGCGCAATGCTGTGTCTCAGGAAGTCGTCGCCATCGAAAAGAAGGGCGGGGCCACCATTGATGACATTCGTCATCTCGTCGCCGGCGCGCGTGGCAAGGTCGTCTATGAAGCTGGCGATCCCGATCACGGCATCTGGTCGGCGGGCATGGTGCAGGGCTTGATCCACGACATCCCGACCTGCAAGGAACTCGTCACCCGCATGATCGCCGAAGCCGAACAGATCATCGCCCAGCGTCTCGATCGCATGGCTGGTCTGGTCGCAAAAAGCGGCTGAATAGAATTTCGTCCGAACGGGCCCTCTCTCATCGAAAGATGGAGGAGGGCTTTTTCATGCCCGACGCAAATCGGGCATAGGCTCGCGTGGCATCGGCGCGCGACCATGCTTTTTTTCCAGCACGCGACAGATTTCCAGCAGCAGATCGCGATGGTCGATAGGCTTTTGCAACATGCCATCGGCATCCAGCTCGCCTTGATGCCCCAGAGCCTCATGCAGCGTATCCGCTGTCAGGACGATCACCGGAATATCTTCAAAGCCCGAGCCTTTTGCTCTGATGCGGCGAAGTGTTTCCGGCCCGTCCATCACTGGCATATGCCTGTCGAGCAGCACCAGATCGAAGTGTCGTTCCGAAAGCATGGTCAGGGCGTCCTTGCCGTTTTCCGCTTCCACGACCGTAATGCCCATCGGCTCCAGAAAGAGTTTGGCGACCTTCCGGTTGAGCGGATGGTCATCGACCAGCAGGATCGCCAGCCCGTCCGCCCAGCGTGGGCCATTCGGCTTGTCGCCTTCCGGTTGGTCGATCTTGTCCATCGCATCCTGCCCCTTGAGGCAATGGAACGTCAGCGTGAATGTCGAGCCCTTGCCTTCCTCGCTCGTCACAGTGATGTCGCCGCCCATCAGCCGCGCAAGTTTTCGACTGATCGAAAGGCCAAGACCCGTGCCGCCATACTGGTTCGCTATTGCCGCATCGGCTTGCGTGAAGGGCGCGAAGAGACGCTCCAGGGTTTCCGCCTTCATCCCCATGCCCGTGTCGCTGACGGTCAGGCGGACCTCATAGACACCGTCGCCGAGCCTGTCGCTGCGCGCCGAAATCGTGATCGCGCCGTGGTCGGTAAACTTGATGGCATTCGAGACGAGATTGGAAAGACACTGACGCACGCGCAACAGGTCGAAGCGCAGATAGGTGACCATCTCTGGATCTACTTCGATCTTCAGCACCAGCCCTTTTTCCGCTGCGCGGGGCACCCAGAGCTTGCTCAGCCGATGAAGCTGCTGCTCAAGGTCGGTGTCGATCGGAGAAATGTCGAAACGTCCGGCTTCGATCTTGGAAAGGTCCAGCACGTCATTCAGGATCGCCATCAAGGTCTTGCCGCTATCGAGAATGGTCTCGATCTGGTCGCGCTGTTCCTCGTTCAGATCGCTCCCTGCCAGCACTTGCGTCATGCCGAGAATGGCGTTGAGCGGCGTGCGGATTTCATGGCTGATATTGGCGAGGAAAGCGGATTTGGCTTCATTGGCGGCTTCCGCCGCCTTGCGCGCCTTCTTCAACTCGCGCTCGCGGTCCCGCAGTGCCGTGATATCCGCGCCCACGCCCACCGATCCGCCGAAGCTCAATGGCAGTTCGATGACCTGCATGATCTTGCCGGTCGCGGTCCGCAGTTCGACCGGCTCGCTGTTTGTCAGCGCGGTCACGAGCCGGTCGGCGGCTTCTTTGACCTCTTCGTTGGAATAGCCGGGCATCGCGTCCTTGACCGCGGCGCAGATAGCCTCGCGATGGCTCAGGCCAGCGCGCAGACATTGGTTCGCGATCGGAAAATCGCGCTCGTTCTGATCGTTGGCGAGCAGTATTTCATGGTCCGGCCCATAGATGATGAAGCCACCCGGCAGGCGGTTGACGGCTTCGCGCACGATGGCGGCCATTTCCGTTGCGTCGATTTTTGTTTTGCGTGTCACGGTCGATCCTCCTGGCCCGCCGCATTGCCTCCACAATGCAACCGCCCAATTTCCCGTAACAAAGTTAGGGCAATTTATTTAACTCCGAATGAATTGGCCATTTAGATCGCTGCCGACCGCCCCCCATTCAGCACCTTGATCTGGCGATATCCGGTCTCGATCGCTCCTTGGGCCTGCAATGATTTCAACACAAGATTAACCGTCTTGCGCGAAAGGCCGGAAAGCTCGGCCAACTCGTCCTGTGTGATGTGAATGATGATGGGTGTCTTCTCGTCGTTCGCCAGCAAGCGCAGATGCATCCAGATGCGCGCCTCGGGCGCCTCGCGGGCATTGGCGATCATGGCCCGCGTTGCCGCGACCAGATGGTCGGACGCGAGTTCGGCGAAATGCCACCCAGATATCGGGCGTCTTGCGCGCAATGGCTTCCAGCCCCGCTTCGGGCACATAGATCAGCGTCGAGCGTTCGCGTACTTCCGCCGTCACCAGCCTCTTCTTGCCGACAAGCCGCCCTGCGTAGCCGAAGATCGAGCCGCGCCCCACGATATTGGCCAGCGCATAGTCACCCTCATTCATTTGCACCAGAATGCGCACCGAGCCCGACAGCACGCCATAGAGCCCGCGTGCGTCGTCGCCCGCGTCATAGAGCCAGCGCCCGGCGTCTGCCCGCACCGTCTGGGCCTGTTCGATCAGGGCGCGCTTCAGTTCCGGCGTCTGGCGGAGAAACCATTGGTTTCGCTCCAGCGCCCGGGCGATATCTGTTTTGGTCGGGTCGGCCATATCCGGTCCAGATTGTTACAACCGTTACAATCCTGCGCCTCCCGGCCCATATTCTCAAGCCAGTAAAATCCTTGGAGGAGGAACGCCTATGACTGGTTCGGCAATTCAGGTGCGCAAACTGACCCCCGGCTGCGGCGCGGAAGTGTTGGGCGTCGATCTCAACCGCCTCAGCAACAGCGAGATGGAAGCCGTCCGGCAGGCCTATGTCGATCACGGCGTCATCTTCTTTCGCGACCAGAAGCTGACGCCGGAAGAGCATATCGCCTTCGCGCGCCGCTGGGGCGATATCGACATCAACAAATTCTTCCCGGCGAACCAGCAATATCCCGAAATTGCCAAAGTGCGTAAGGAGAAGGCGCAAAAGACCAACATCGGCGGCGGTTGGCATACGGATCATTCCTATGATCAGGAGCCCGCGATGGGCTCGATCCTGCTGGCGCGCGAATTGCCCGAAGAGGGCGGCGACACGCTTTTCGCCAATATGTATGCCGCCTATGACGCACTTTCCGACGGGCTCAAGAAGACGCTTCAAGGCATGCGCGCGGTTCATTCCAACGCCGCTGCCTTCGGTGCTGGCGGCTACTACAAGAATTCCGATCAGGCGGGCGGTTTCAAGGGCGAGAGCCTTGTTGGCGAGGCCACCCATCCCGTCATCGTCACGCATCCTCTGTCGGGCCGCAAATCGCTCTACGTCAATCCCGCCTTCACGGTCTGCTTTGAAGGCTGGACGATGGAAGAGAGCCAGCCGCTCCTCCAGCACCTCTACAAGCATGCCGTGCGACCCGAGTTCACCTGCCGCTTCCAGTGGCGCGATGGGTCCATCGCCTTCTGGGACAACCGCGCCACCTGGCACTATGCCGCCAACGACTATCATGGCGAACGTCGCCTGCTGCATCGCATCACCATCGGCGGTGAAGCGCTTAATTGATATCGCGCCTTTTGCTTCCCTCTCTCCCGTGCCAGAATTGCAGCAGGGAGAGAGGAAACCATCATGTCGCAAGCAGCCGTCAAATCGGACACCATCCACGTCACGCCGAATCCGAGCGGATTCGGGGCCGAGATCACAGGTCTCGACCTGTCGCGTCCCTTGGCCCCCGCCCTGCTTGCGGCGGTGAAGCAGGCATGGGCCGATCACGCCGTCGTCTGGTTTCCCGACCAGCCGCTCACGCATGATCAGCTTGAGGCCTTCACCCTTCAGATCGGTCCCTTTGGCGTCGATCCCTTCATCAAGCCGATGGAAGACCACCCCCATATTCTCGAACTGCGCCGCGAAGCGAACGAGAAGGCGGGTAATTTCGGCGCCGGCTGGCATTCCGACTGGAGCTTTCAGGACGCGCCGCCCGCCGCCACGCTTCTCCACTCCAAGGTCGTGCCTCCCGTCGGCGGCGACACGCTCTATGCCGATGGCGCGCGCGCTTATGACGGTCTCTCCGACGTCATGAAGAAAATGCTCGATGGTCTCATCGCCATCCATTCCGCCGCGCTGCCCTATGGCGCCAAAGGTCTCTTCGCCCATGAGCAGGCGGGTGAGAGCGACCGCACCATGCAGATCATCGTCAGCGAGGAAGCCGACAAGACCCATCCCCATCCGCTTGTGCGCACGCACCCGGTCACGGGCCGCAAGGCGCTCTACGTCAGCCCCGTCTATACGCTGGGCGTCCAGGGCATGACGGAAGCGGAATCCGCCGCCATCCTCGGCTTTCTCTACAAGCACATGACGCAGGACAAATATGTCTATCGCCACCACTGGCGCGAAAACATGCTGACCATGTGGGACAACCGTTGCACATTGCATTTCGCCGACGGCGGCTATGACGGTCACCTCCGCGTCATGCACCGCACCACTGTCGCGGGCGACGTGCCGCGCTGATATTTCCCGGTTAAAGGATCGAATGATGAAAAAGGGCTACAAGAAGCTCCTTGAAGAAGCCAACGCCGAAATCGAGGCAGTCGAGGCCGCCGAGGCCATTGCGCTGCATGGTCGCGCCGACATCACCTTCGTCGATCTGCGCGACCCCCGCGAACGCGAGCGCGAAGGCAGCATCCCCGACGCGTTCTCCTGTCCGCGCGGCATGCTCGAATTCTGGGTCGATCCGGAAAGCCCCTATGCAAAACCCGTCTTCGCCGAGCCGAAGATATTCGTCTTCTTCTGCGCCAGCGGTTGGCGCTCGGCGCTCGCCACCAAGGCCGTGCAGGACATGGGCATGGAAAATGCCTGCCACATCACCGGCGGCTTCACCGCCTGGCGCACCGCTGGCGGCGCGGTCGAGGAAATCCCGTCGAAGAAATAATCACCGCAGGAACAGCAGCAAGACCAGCCCGCCGATCACCAGCGCGATGCCCATAAGCTCCAGCCGCTCTGTCTTCTCCTTGAACAGGAAATGCGACGACGCGAAGGTGAACAGCAGTTCGATCTGCCCGAGCGCGCGCACATAGGCCGCATTCTCGATCGTCATGGCCGTGAACCAGCCGACCGAGGCCAGCGCGCCGACGAGCCCGACGAGCGAACTCAGCCGCCACTCCTTCAGCGTCTTGCCAAGCTGCGCGGGTTCGCGCCACGCCAGCCACAGCGTCATCGCCATCGTCTGGATGATCAGCACGACAAAGAGCGTGTAGGAAGCCGAAATTAGAAACTCGCTTCTCAGCGACAGCGACGCCGCGCGATAGGACACCGCCGAAATGCCAAACGCCGCACCCGTGCCGAGCCCCATCAGCGTCGGGCGTTGCCCGAGCGAGCGCACGAAGTTCATCGCCGTCAGATGCGCCTTTGCCATCGAGATCGCGACCACGCCCGCAAGGCTCACCAGAATGGCCAGCACTGCGCCCAGGCTCGGATGATCGTCCAGCACGATCATGCCAAAGAGCGCGGCCTGCACCGTCTCGGTTTTTGAGTACGTCGTTCCCACCGCGAAATTGCGATAGGCGAAAAGCGCCACCAGCAGAAACGTCGCGATGATCTGCGCAAAGCCGCCGACCATGCAATAGATCAGGAACGTCGCGTTGGGCGAGGGCAGGGCATAGCCGCCGATCTCATGCAGGCTCCACAGATAGACAGCCGCCACCGGCAACCCGAACGAAAACCGCACATAGGTCGCCGCCATCGTCGACATGACGCCGGTTAGCTGCTTCTGCCACGTCGAACGCAGGTTCTGCAGAAAGGCGGCGGCAATGGTGATGGGAATCCAGAGGGGCATGGTGTCTTTCCCCTCTCCCTATGGGAGAGGGAGGAGTGAGCGCAAGCGAACGGAGGGTGAGGGCCTTAGTCTCCGATCGCCGCATAAACCAGCTGGCCCAGCTGCGGACGCAGCGGATAGGTCGACGAAGGATAAAGCTGCGTCATCAGAATGGCGACGATATCCTCTTCCGGATCGATCCAGAAATAGGTCGAGGCCGCGCCGCCCCAGGAGAAATTGCCGTGGCTGCCGATCTGCTGCAATTCCGCCGGATCGAGCGTCACCGCAAAGCCGAGCCCGAAGCCCGTGCCTTCCGACGCCAGCTCGCTGAAGGCCGACGACGACATTTCCGCCATCGTCTTGTCGCCCGGCAGATGGTTCATGCGCATGAAGTCGATAGTCTTGCGCGACACGAAGCGATGCCCGTCGAACTCGCCGCCATTGAGCAGCATTTGGCAGAAGCGCCAATAGTCCATCATCGTCGAGACGAGCCCGCCGCCGCCCGACAGGAAGCTCGGCTTCGTGGCATAGGTGCTGGTTGCATCGCCCTTGTCCATCAACCCTTCCTTGTGGGTAGCCGGATTCTTGAAGTAGTTGCTGGCGAAACGCTCGATCTTGTCGGCAGGCACATGGAAGGCGGTATCCACCATGCCCAGTGGCTTGAAAATGCGTGTGCTGAAGAACTCGTCGAGCGGCATGCCCGAAAGCACTTCCACAAGGCGACCGCAGACATCCGTCGCCACCGAATAGCTCCATTCCGTGCCCGGCGAGAAGAGCAGGGGAATATCGGCGAGCTTCTCGACGAATTCCTCAAGCGTCATGCCGACGGTGTTTGCCCCGTCGATCCCCGCCGCGCGATACATGGCGTCAACGGGATGCGCCTGCATGAAGCCATAGGTCAGCCCCGACGTATGCGTCAGCAGATCGCGGATCGTCATCGCGCGCTCGCAGGGCTTGGTGTCATATTCCTTCTCGTTGCCGCCCGCCCAGACTTTCAGCTTCTTGAACGCGGGGATAT
>JBAQNC010000155.1:0-1516 GCA_049303435.1 Parvibaculum sp.
GCTCTATATTATTCAGGGTCACTGTGCGGCCCGCAATTTTGGCAATCGGGAGGTCCCACGGGCCGGGCGTGAAAATACCAGACTTGATCTCTGTAATTGACCAGATCGGGTAGTGATCCAGCACGACCTGCACAGTCAGAGACTTGTACAAATTTATCCAATAAGCATGTTGTTCGTTCAAATTCAGTTTGCGTGGATCTAAATTTTCGAGGCTCGAAATATAACGTTTGAGCCGATCACGATCGGCGGATGTCACAGCCGCATAGTTGAAGCGGCTAATGCCCGTTGGGCCGACTGAGATATATTTTCTGAGGATATATGCCCAGTCCGCATTGTCCACTTCGAGGTTTGAGGCCTCATTGGCTCTGGAAAAGAACTTTGAAATGGCGCGGTCTTGCGCGGAAGCCGCCGAACTCCCGAGAATGGTGAGCGAGATGAGCATGGCAAAGAAAGTTTGAAAAATTTTTGGCATTTGAGTCCACATGGCGGGAGGGGTGAGGCGCTTGCTTTTCAATTCTCTAGGGGAGAGTCAGGAGAAACTTCTGAAATTCGTGAGAGCGGCTCAGTAGTCTTGGAGCAAGAGCTTCGACGGATTTTACCTGTTCAGATGTCAGCGAAAGGCTGGTTGGAATTTCGTTGAATTTTCGGCGTTCTGCCCGGTCCTGAATGTCATCGAAGGTCAGGCTGACAAAATGGACGCGCACCTTTGCCGCGCGAGGGGCCCTGCGTGCATTGACCGCATCCGCCCATGTCTCGAAACTTCGGCGTGCCTGCTTGATCGTTTCGGAGTTTAGCAGATTGAGTGACGCATCGAAGGAGGCGTAGATGGTGTCGACCAGACCAGGCTCTTCGCCCGCTTTCGACCAGTCATAGGGCTTGTAGACTTGCGCATTTGCCACAACGACTAGCACGTCAACGATCTGATCGAGTTCGGAGGGCGTGAAGGCGCCAGACATTTGTGTGACATGTCCATGGTGCAGAACGGGGCTCATGATCGATCCGCGAACGCCCAGATTGTCGGTGACGCCCCCATCGACGAGCCTGATCGTTTGCATGTTTCCCGGTTCGGAATATTGTTCAAGTTCGCGCGCGACTTCGTAGTTCCGGTCCCTGTCGGCACCCGCCTTCAGGGCGCGGAATATCCAAGGCTGTTGACGTTGGGCGCAGTTCTCGTCGAAATTGTGCAGCGAGATCGGTGCAAAAATACCAGGAACGGCAGAGGATGCCATAACGGCGTTTGCGACGGGGTAGGGGCTAAGGTCGGAGCATAGAAAATTGAACTGCGCCTGTACGAAGGAAAACGTCATCCCCGTGTTCAGATCGCTTGCATTCAATATGACATAGGGCAAGCCATTGCGAGACATTGAAGCGAATGTCCGATGTTCGAATATATTGTCATTGAGCCATGAGGCTGCCAGATCGCCGCGATTGAAATCTGTCGAGGGAAGTGACAAGAAATATCTGGGGTTTGCCAGGCTCGTCAGCATCTCGCCTTCGACATCGCGTAGAAGAAATT
>JBAQNC010000156.1:0-24795 GCA_049303435.1 Parvibaculum sp.
GTTCAGCCAAACCTTGGCCGCTTTGATGATGTCGAACTCTGGGCCAATGTGGTCAATGGCCCTATCACGCCTGTGATCGAGGATGCCGGTTTCGCCGCCGCCGCCGCGGCTCTCCTGCCGCCGGAACCCTGGGACGCGGACACATGGAGTCTTTGGACCAGGACCGTGAAGGAGAAAACAGGGGCCAAGGGCCGCGCGCTCTTCATGCCGCTGCGCCTTGCGCTCACTGGCCATGATCATGGACCGGAACTCAAAAACCTGTTACTTCTCATTGGCAGAGAGCGGGCGCTTGCCCGTCTTTCTGGATCAAGTCTTTGAAATATTTTATGTTTTTGGTCTGATCTGACTTCAACGGCACGACGCCACAACCAAGAATGGCCAACCTCATGGCGCTTAAACGCCTCGCCATTATCTGGAACGTCATTATTAGCGGCTGACACCAGTCTGCCGCCGCCGTACAAACTCGCCTTAAATATTCATGTGAGAAAACGGGTCCGGTCGCGGCAGGAGCGCCTTTGCGACTTTGGAACCGAGAGCAGAACGATGAGCAAGTCCGAACAGAAAGCCCGCCTCTACCTTTTCGACACCACGCTGCGCGATGGTGCGCAGACGCAGGGCGTCGATTTTTCGGTGGAAGACAAGCGGCTCATTAGTGGCCTTCTGGACGAGTTGGGGCTCGACTACATCGAAGGCGGCTATCCGGGCGCCAATCCCACTGACACGTCCTTTTTCAGCGAGCGTCCGCCGCTCAAGTCGGCCAAGTTCACCGCCTTCGGCATGACCAAGCGGGCAGGGCGTAGCGCCTCCAACGATCCGGGGCTGGCGCAAATTCTTGACGCGGATACGGATGCCGTCTGCCTCGTTGCCAAATCCTGGGATTTCCATGTCCGCGTCGCGCTCGGCATCACGAACGACGAAAACCTCGAGTCCATCGCCGACAGCGTCAGGGCCATCGCCGAGCGTGGTCGCGAACCCATGATCGACTGCGAGCATTTCTTCGACGGCTACAAGGCCAATCCGTCTTATGCGCTTTCCTGCATCGCGACGGCGCTGGACGCCGGCGCGCGCTGGGCCGTCCTTTGTGACACCAATGGCGCGACGTTGCCGCATGAGGTCGAACGCATCGTCGGCGAGGTCGTCGCATCCGGCATCTCCGGCGACAATCTCGGCATCCACACGCATAACGACACCGAGAACGCGGTGGCCAATTCCCTTGCCGCCATCCGCGCCGGTGTGCGTCAGGTGCAGGGCACGCTCAACGGTCTCGGCGAGCGTTGTGGCAACGCCAATATGGTTTCATTGATCCCGACGCTTCTGCTGAAGCCGGAATTTGCAGACCACTATGAAATCGGCGTCACCCTGGAGCGTCTCAAAAGCCTTACCCATGTCTCGCGCACGCTGGATGAATTATTGAACCGCGCGCCGGATCGCTATGCGCCTTACGTGGGCGAAAACGCCTTCTTCTCCAAGGCGGGCATCCATGTGTCTGCAATCCTGAAAGACCCCTCGACCTATGAGCATGTGCCGCCGGAGTCGGTGGGCAACAAGCGCAAGGTCGCTGTCTCGGAACAGGCGGGCCGCTCCAACATTCTCGTCAAGCTGGAAGAAGCGGGCATCGACGTCGATCCCAAGGACAAGCGCATCCAGCGTCTTCTGGATGAAGTGAAGGACCGCGAATTTCTCGGCTATTCTTATGATGGCGCGGGGGCGTCATTCGAGTTGCTGGCGCGGCGTCTGCTTGGTCAGGTGCCGGAGTTTTTCACGGTCGAGAGCTTTCGCGTGTTGGTCGAGCGTCGCTACAACGCGCGCGGCGAACTTGTCACGGTCTCGGAAGCGACCGTGAAAGTGAATGTCGATGGCGAAGAATTGATCTCCGTGGGCGAGGGCAACGGCCCCGTCAACGCACTCGATCAGGCGCTGCGCAAGGATATCGGCAAATATTCGCCCTATATCGAAGACCTCAAGCTCGTGGATTACAAGGTTCGTATCCTGACGAGTGGCACGGAAGCCGTCACCCGCGTCATGATCGAAAGCCGCGATGGCAAGGGCAACCGATGGTTCACCGTCGGCGTGTCTGAAAACATCGTAGATGCCTCCTTCCAGGCCCTTGTGGACAGCATCACCTACAAACTTCTGCGCGACGGCGCCCCCGCCCGCAAACACGTAGCCAAAAACTAGTTCAGCAGAGCGCATGGCCTCGTCGGCGCTCAGCATTTTGAGCCCGACGAGGGAAGACCTAATTGAAAGCTCTGCATCATGCCGGACACATCGCAAACAGAAATTGAAACGCGCAGGCAAGGTGCGCGGGGCGCCTTGGCCGCAGGCACAGGCTACCTGCTCTGGGGCCTCTCGGTCATGTTCTACAAGCAGATCGCGCAGGTCTCGCCTTTCGAAATTCTCGCCCACCGCGCGCTCTGGAGTCTCTTGCTCACTTCCGCCGTGATTCTCATCATCCGGCATCACACACATTTTATCGGCGTCCTGCGCAACCCTCACGCCATGCGTACGCTTTGTCTTTCCGGCCTCATCATCGGTTCCAACTGGACCCTCTTCATCTGGGCGGTCAATTCCGGGCATATCCTCGAGACGAGCCTTGCCTATTTCATCAATCCGCTGATGAGCGTGCTTGTGGGCGTCATCTTTCTCAAGGAGCACATCACCAATGCGCAGCGCGCCGCCATTGCGCTGGCCGGCGCAGGCGTTCTCTATTTCACCATTGCGCTCGGTTTCGTGCCCTGGATATCGCTCTATCTCGCCGTCAGCTTCGCCTTCTACGGCTATCTGAAGAAGATGCTGAAGGTTGACGCGCTCGAAGGCCTTTGCGTCGAGACGATGGTCATCGCGCCCTTCGGTGTCGGCTATCTCATCTGGCAATCGAGCCACGGCGGCAGCGCCTTCGTTGCCGACGGCTGGTACACGGACCTGTTCTTGATGCTCTCCGGCGTCATGACCACGGTGCCGCTCCTGCTCTTCACCTATGGCGCGCAACGCATCCACATGACCACGCTCGGTCTGCTACAATATCTCGTGCCCACGACATCCTTCTCGATCGCCGTCTGGGTCTATCACGAGCCACTGGGCATGGGGCAGCTCGTCACCTTCGGCCTCATCTGGACGGGTCTTGCGATCTTCACTTTCGATAGCTGGAACCGTGAGTGTATCAGGGCTCGATTGGTCGCATCCACACGCCGGTGATGCCGACGGGGTATTCGAAGTCGAGACCGGCGGCGAGGAATCCTTTGGGCGAAATCACCGGCAGATGACGCTTGCAGAAAAATCCACCCCACCATGACAGCGTTGAGTTGGAAGTCACGCCGCCATCGCAAAGCGTCATCATGGCGAAGTCTTCATAAACATTGCTGCCCTGAAACACATGCATGTCGGGAAGCACTCGACACACGCTCTCGACGTCGTCGCTCAGCAGGATGAATTGCACATCCGGGTGTTCCGCCTTGATCGCCGCCATGCCGTTGCGGAAATAATCGAGGTCGAGCAGGGGGCTGTTGCCGAAGATCGTCCACTTGGCATAGTCGCCGCGCCGCACATGCACGAAGGCGCGCGGGCTTTCCGGCAAGTCGTTGAGGAAAGCGCGCGCCGCCCTGAGGTGTATCGGCTTCAGCCGGAACGATGCCTTCTGCGCCAGCGTCGCATTCTGATAGTAGCCCTTGTCCACATAGACATAGCGGCTGAAGAGCCCGCGCGTCTTCTTCACCTCGCCGCCATGCAGCTTGTAGCTCTGCCCGCCGACGCTGAATGTCTGGCGGGGTTGCGACACGCCATCGATCAGTCTCAGGCCTGCCGCCAACCGTCCGAAGCGGCGAATCCAGCGTTTGGCGCTTTGATGCGCGCGGCTGTCGCGCCGGTTCGTGAGTTGATAGCGCGTCCAGTCGAAGCCTTCGAGCAGTTCTTCCATGCCGGTCGTATAGAGCCGGTCGCCGGGGTTGAGCAGCCCGTCCAGAAACGCCGCCTGAAAGAGCTGGTTCCCCAGCCGCCCGTCGCCGGTAAAGAAAGCCGTGTGATGTTTGGGCCGTTCCCTCAAAGCGCCGCCTCGATACGCGGGATGATGTCCTCCACCTTGTCCACCACGCCATAGAAGCGGCGAATGTTCGAGGCCATGAATTTCTGGATGATCATATGGTCGAGCAGTTCCACCAGCGGCTCCCAGAATTCATTGAGATTGGCGAGGATGATCGGATGGTTGTGCCGCCCGAGCTGCGCCCATGTCAGCATCTCGACAAGCTCTTCCAGCGTGCCGATGCCGCCGGGCAGCGCCACGAAAGCGTCGGACCGTTCGAACATGATCTGTTTGCGCTCATGCATGCTTTTGGTGACGACCACTTCCGTCGCCTCATGCATGAGGATTTCCGCGTCCGCCAGAAAATCTGGAATGACGCCGGTCACCTTGCCGCCATGACCGAGCACAGAGCGCGCCAGCGCGCCCATCACCCCGATGCTCGCCCCGCCATAGACGAGCCCGATCTCGGCTTCGGCGAGCAAGGCGCCGAAGCGCCGTGCCGCCTCCATGATGGTGGGGTCGGCGCCTTCCTTGGAGCCGCAATAGACACAAATATTGGAAGGTTTCATCGAGAGGTTCCGGAACAGAATTCGTTATTGGCTTGCTTAACCCAGTTTGACCCCCAACTGGAATTTTCCTGACGGGAATTTTGAGGCTGGATTTCACAGTGGTGCCGCAATTGCATGATAACTCATAATTCAGCATCCTGTCCGTCGGCTGTTCCGATGTGGGACGGATTAACCATGTATGAGGCGTATGATGCGTAACACGGGGATCATTGCTGCCACAGCGACGGTGCTATTGGCGCTTTTGATAGGGGCCTATTTTCTTTTCTTTCGCGCCGCGCCCGCACCTGAGCCGGTGGCTTCTGCCCCGGTGGCCGAGCAGCCCGCAGGCGGCCCTGCCGAGCAGGCCGAAGACAAGACCATCCCCACCTTCGATATTGTCCGCGTCGAACGCGACGGCTCGACCGTCGTCGCAGGTCGGGCGCTTCCCGGCGCCGAGGTCTCCATCAAGGCCAATGGCGAAGTGGTAGGCACGGCCACCGCTGACAGCAATGGCGAATGGGTCGCCGTGCTGGCCAATCCACTGAAGCCCGGCAATATCGAGATCACGCTTTCCGCAAAAAATCCCGATGGCTCGGTCAAGGACTCGGTCCAGACCGTCGCCGTCTCCGTGCCCGAACAATCCGACAAGCCCGCACTCGTGGTCATGTCCGAACCCGGCAAGGCGAGCCGCGTGCTTCAGGGCCCCGGCGTGCCGTCGGATGCGGGCAATCTCATCCTTGAGGCCGTCGACTACGACAAGAACGGCAATCTCATCATCTCCGGCAAGGCCGATCCCGGCGCGACCGTCCGCGTCTATGTCGGCGGCGAGGCGGTCGGCGATGCGGTCGCCAACAGCAAGGGACATTGGGAACTTCGCCCGACGGCCTCCATCGCGCCCGGCCAATATGCCCTGCGAATCGATCAGCTCGACAAGGCCGGCAAGGTCGTCGCCCGCGTCGAATTGCCCTTCGAGCGCGGCGAACCCGGCGCCGTTCTGGAAGCCCTCAAGCAGGGCAAGGTCGTCATCCAGCCGGGCAACAACTTGTGGAACATCGCCCGCGACATCTATGGCTCGGGCTTCAGCTATACGGTCATTTATGAGGCCAACAAGGACCAGATCAGGGACCCGGATCTCATCTATCCCGGTCAGGTCTTTGCCACGCCGACCAGGTAGAGTTTCGCGCGTAGCACTTGCGTCACGGGCCGGAAGGCTTATCTAGAGGGTATCAATATTGACGCCCCGCCAGGGCACAGAGCTTTGGCGGGGCGTTTTGCTATGGCCGGACGGACAGACCCATGCGTGGAATGAGATCAGGACGAGGCGACGACAGCGGCGTGCATCCCGTGACCGGCGGCGATGCGCCTGCCAAGCAAAAGCGTCTGGACACGCTGCGCTCCTTCGCGCCCTATCTCTGGCCGCAGGGTCGCCGCGATCTGCGCATCCGCGTGGTCGCCGCCCTCGTGTTTCTCCTCGTGGCCAAGATCATTACGGTCTACGTGCCCTTTCTCTATCGCGATGCGGTCAATGCGCTGTCCGTCTCGTCGCCCGCCACCATCGCCATCACCATGCCGGTCGTCCTCATCATTGCCTTCGGCGTCGGGCGCATTCTCATGGTCGGGCTGGGGCAGGTGCGCGATGCGGTCTTCGCACCCGTTAGCCAGAATGCAGTCCGCGCGCTGGCGCTCCAGACCTTCCGCCATCTCCATGCGCTGTCGTTGCGCTTCCATCTGGAACGCCGCACGGGAGGCCTCAGCCGCGTCATCGAGCGCGGCACCAAGGCCATCGATCTGCTGCTGCGCTTTTCGGTCTTCAACATCATCCCGACCATTCTTGAACTCGGATTCGTCGTCGTCATCTTCGCCTGGGCCTTCGACATCTGGTTCGCGGTGGTGCTGGCCATCACCATTGCCTGCTACATCGCCTTCACCTTCGCGATCACCGAATGGCGCACGCGCTTCCATCGCGAGATGAATACGCTCGACACGGATGCCAATTCCAAGGCCATCGACAGCTTGTTGAATTTCGAGACCGTCAAATATTTCGGCAATGAAGACTACGAGGCCCGCCGTTTTGATGCTTCCATGAAGCGTTACGAGAGCGCCGCCATCAAGACCATGACCTCGCTCTCGGCTCTCAATAGCGGCCAGACGGCGATCATGTCCATCGGCCTCACCATCCTCATGCTCATGTCGGCCCACGGCATCGTCAACGGCAAGATGACGGTCGGCGACTTTGCGATGTTGTTTGCCTATTTCATGCAGCTCGCCCAGCCGCTCAACCTGCTCGGCACTGTCTATCGCGAAATCCGTCAGGCCTTGATCGACATGGAGACCATGTTCGATCTGCTGCACATTCCGTCTGAGGTGGAAGACAGCCCCGCCGCGCATGATCTGAAAGTGAAGGGCGGTGAAATCGTCTTCGAGAATGTCTCGTTCCACTACGACAAGGATCGCGGCATCCTCGACAATATTTCCTTCCGCGTGCCCGCTGGCAAGACGTTGGCGATTGTCGGCCCCTCGGGCGCGGGCAAATCCACCATCTCGCGCATCCTTTTCCGCTTCTACGACATCTCGGCAGGCCGTGTGCTGGTTGACGGACAGGACATCCGCGACGTCACGCAATCCTCGCTCCGCGCGACTGTCGGCATGGTCCCGCAGGACACGGTTCTTTTTAACGACAGCATCCGCTACAACATTCGCTATGGCCGCCCCGCCGCGACCGACGCCGACGTCGAGAGCGCGGCGCAACAGGCCCAGATCGCCGATTTCATTGCGCGCCTCCCCAAGGGCTATGACAGCGCGGTCGGCGAACGCGGGTTGAAACTTTCGGGCGGCGAGAAGCAGCGCGTCGCCATCGCCCGCACCATCTTGAAGAACCCGGCGATCCTCATTCTCGACGAGGCGACCTCCGCGCTCGATACGCATACGGAAAAGGAAATCCAGTCGGCCCTGAAGCGCATCTCGGAGAATCGCACCACGCTCATTATCGCCCATCGCCTTTCGACCGTGGTCGATGCCGACGAGATCATCGTGCTCGATCATGGCCACATCGCCGAACGTGGACGTCACGACGATCTGCTGGCGATGGGCGGCAAATACGCCGCCATGTGGAACCGCCAGCGCGAAGCCGATGCCGCGCGTGAAATTCTCGTTCAGGCTGAAGAAGATATGTCGCCGGAAACTGCGGTTTCAGACCTTGGCGACGAACCCGCGCAGCGTCTCGCCGCTCTCACGAAAGATGCATGAGGGCCGCGAAAGGTCTAGACTGCCTCCAATTGAACCCCAGCACCGGAATTCTGACCAATGATGGATAGCCTCACTTCGATCCTCGTGCCCATTCATCGCGAAGGCCACAAATGGGTCATCATTTTCGCTGCCGTCACCGCGGTCCTCTTTATGATCTGGCAGCCGCTGGGCTGGATCGGCGTCGTGTTGACGCTCTGGTGCCTTTATTTCTTTCGCGACCCCGATCGCGTCACGCCCCAGCGCGGCAAGCTTGTCATCAGCCCGGCCGATGGCGTCGTCAATCTCATCACCGAAGCCTCGCCGCCGCCGGAGCTGGGTCTTGGCGACATGACCCGCACCCGCGTCACGATTTTCATGAATGTCTTCAATTGCCACGTCAACCGCGCGCCGGTCGCAGGCAAGGTCAAGCGCATCGCCTATCGTCCCGGTCTTTTTCTCAATGCGAGCCTCGACAAGGCGTCTGATGACAATGAGCGCAATTCCCTGGTCATCGAGCGTGAGGATGGTTCCGAGATTGTCGTCGTGCAGATCGCGGGTCTTGTGGCCAAGCGTATCGTTTGCGACGCGAAAGAGGGCGACATCCTCAAGGCAGGTGAACGCTTCGGCATCATCCGCTTTGGCAGTCGCCTCGATGTCTATCTGCCCGAAGGTGCGATCCCGCTTGTCGCTCTGGGGCAGACGGCGATTGCGGGCGAGACGGTTCTGGCTGACGAAATTTCCGTCGAGCCGCATCATATCTGAGCGGCAAGCGTGCAGGAGTAGATGTCATGGCGAAATCACTTCCCCCTTTCGGACCGGATAATCTGCGCCGTGATGGCGCCCGACGCTCGCGCGCCTTCGGTACCCTGCCGATCCGCACCGTCATCCCCAATGCCCTGACGGTGCTTGCCCTTTGCGCTGGCCTCACGGCCATTCGTTTCGCTCTCGAGGCGCGTTTCGAGGCGGCTGTCGTCGCCATCATCGTCGCTTCTGTGTTCGATGCTCTGGATGGTCGCGTCGCGCGGCTCCTCAAGGGCACGACGCGCTTTGGCGCCGAACTGGATTCGCTCACCGACTTCGTGAATTTCGGCGTGGCGCCGGTTCTCGTTCTCTATCTCTGGTCGCTGAACGAGATCGGCGGCATCGGCTGGATCGCCGTGCTGGGCTATGCCGTCTGCTGTGCGCTTCGTCTCGCGCGTTTCAATGTGGCGCTGGAAGACCCCGACAAGCCCGCCTGGTCCGCCAATTATTTCGTCGGCGTTCCCGCGCCCGCAGGTGCGCTTCTCGTCATGCTGCCGCTCTATCTCGACTTCATCGGCATTTCATTTTTGAAGGCGCTTCCTCTGCTCATCGCCATTCATTGTTTCTTCGTCGCCTTCCTCATGGTCAGCCGTGTGCCGACTTTTTCAGGCAAGCGCATGGGGCTGCGCATCGACCGCGAAATGGTCATGCCCATTCTGCTGCTGGTCGGCTTCGCGGCCGCAGTCATTCTGAACTATCCCTGGTATGGGTTCACGGCGATTGCGCTTGGCTATCTGGCGATCATTCCGGTCAGCATGCTGCGCCATCGGCATCACCAGATGCGCTCGGCATCCGGCGTCGAAGCTGTCAATGATGATCTTATGATCGACGAGTGAGGAAGCCTCTCGCGCTTCAACTCGTTTAGTCTCGCCTCACCCGGAGCTTTTGCTCAACGGGCGGCTGATTTTCTGAACCGCGCTTTTTCGGCGTCGCCGTCATTGGCGGGGGGTGTCGGAGAAATATGGCGCAACGTGCCCGATGCATCGAGGATCGGTTCGATACGGCGCTTTCTCGGTTCAGGTTCCAGTTCTGTCGTCGTCTGTATGGTCATGTTCTTCACCTTCGGGGGCAGGCATGGTTCAAGTGACGGGCATTGAATCGGACATCGATCGCACCGGTTTCAAGGTAGCCACCATGTTGATCAGTCGAAGCTGACCGGATTCCAGTGCCTTGCAGCGAGCCAGCCACATATTGCCTTCAGCCATCAACATGCTGGCCGTTTCAGGCGAAAGTTTGGCGGTTTGAAGGAAACTGTGCAGCCGCTTCCATCCGGCATGGATGAACTTTATGTAATCTTCACTCAGATCATTGCAGTCGCGGACCGCAAAATGGTTCTCTCCGAGCAGATCGCCATATTCATCGACCGTGAGCGGATCGGGCTTCACCGGTTCGCTCTCTCGCCAGTCCCGCAAGGTGGCATTGTTGGCGGAACGATCCGCGAGCATGAAATCGGTGATGATCATCGTTCCCTTGGGGCGCAGCGATGGAACGATATTGGCCATCAGTTTTTTGCGGTCTGGCTGCGCGATGAGGTTTTCGCGCGCGAATATGGCCGCATAGGCCTTGCCGGCAAACGGGCTTGTCGCCGCGTCGCCGTCCGAAAGGATCACGGAGTCATTGAGGCCTGCCTTGGCGATGACGGCGCGTCCGGCTTCCACCAGATCGGAATCGCTTCCCAATGCCTCGACGATGACCTTGTGTCGGCTCGCCAACGCGCAGGCATCGCCCCCGAGCCCGGCGGTAATGTCGAGGCACCGCTCGCCATCGGCCAGCTTGATGTCCTGCATCAGCTTTTGTGTAAATTCCGCGCCGCCAGGCAACGCATAGCCTTCGCCCCATAGCATCTGGAGGATTTCGGCCTTGCTCATCACGGCAGGCGGCGGCTCGACAGGGGCGGGCGCTGGTGCGGGAGAAGCGGCGGGCTTTGGTGCAGGCGGCTTGGCCTTGGCGGCCTTCTTTGACTTCTTCTTGTCTTTTTTGGCGGGCTTGGCGTCTTTCAGCAGGTCGCCTTCCCACCAGGCTTTCAGCCGCCGTTTGAAGTCGGCAAAGCCGCTTCGATGGTCCACGCCCTTGGGCGTCTTGCCTTTGTCGCTGGCGGCAGACGCTTTGCCGGACGCTGGTGCTGCGTCGCCGCCACGTTTTTCGGGATGTTCGATCAGATATTTTTCGAGGGCGGAGCGATGGCTTGCCGACAGCTTCCGCATTTTCTTGAAACGCTTGATCGCTTCGCCGGACATGCTGTCGAGGCATGAGGCAAAAACCGGCACGGACATCGCTTCGAGTTCAGCGGTGCCTACTGTCGCCAGATTTATGCTCGTGCCTTCACTCATCTTTGCCTGCAAACCGCAGCGCTTGACGTAGCGACGTGTCGCGCCAAGAATTTTCATCCCCCTGCGCGGCGCGTGCCCTGGGCAAACCAGAGCGCAATCGTGCAGATTACGGGAACTCCCGGACAGCAGTTTTGCCAAATTTTGTTAATATCTGGTTGTCCCTGTTCACACTCTGTCTTTGTGTAGGCCCCTGTTTTGCCTAAACTGCCGTGATTCAGGGGTAGGGCGGGGCGAATATGAACAAGGGTGGCGTCTGGGCGCCGGGGCTTAGAGCGCCTCGGCTGGTGATTTTTCTGTGTCTTTTGGTGAGCATGGCGGCGGCGTCCGGCATGCCGCGCCTCACCTTGTCGTCCGACAGCCGTGTCTTCTTCGATCCCGTCAGCCCCGAACTGGTGGAACTTGAGAATTTCGAGCACAAGTTCGGTCAGAACAATGGCGTACTCATGGTGGTGTCGCCCAGGGATCTCGCGAGCGCCCGCAAGGTCACGGATCCCGACATCCTCGCCGTGATCGGTGAGCTGACGAAGCGGGCCTGGAAACTGCCCCATTCGACCCGCGTCGAAGCCCTTACAAATTTTCCGCATGTCACATCGGATGCCGACAGTTTCTCCGTCGAGGAACTCGTCCCCGATCCGACAAAGGTCACCGCCGCACGCGCCGCCGAAGTCGAAAAGATCGCCATCTCCGACCGGCTGATCGTCAATCGTCTCATCTCGCCGGATGCAAAGGCGGCGGGCGTTCTGATCAACTTCAATTTGCCCGAGGAAGGCTCGCGTCAGGTTCGCGAGATCATTGCCGCCAGCCGCGCCTTGGCGAGCGCAATCGAGCAGGAACATCCCGACATCGATGTGAAGCTCACCGGCAATGTCATGCTGCTGGGCACATTTGCCGAAGCCGCCGTAAGCGACGCGCTTCTTCTCATTCCGGTGAGCCTGCTCGTCTCCGGCCTCATCATGCTGCTCTTTGTGCGCTCGATCCGTCCGAGCCTCGCCATTGTCTCCTTGCTCGTTCTTTCCGGCGCTTCGGCGATGGGGATTGCAGGCTGGCTTGGCTATGTCATCAATCCCGCCAGCATCGCCGCGCCTGTCATCATCGTCACGGTCAACATGGCCGCCGCCGTGCGCATCGTGACGACCACAATGGCGCTGCTGGGGCAGGGCAAGTCGAAGCGCGACGCCATCGCGGAATCGCTCGCCATCCATATCCGGCCCGTGACGCTGACCAATATCACCAGCGCCATCGGCTTCCTGTCGATGAACCTTGCCGAGGCGCCGCCTTTCCGCGATCTCGGCAATCTCGTCGCTATGGGCATCGTCTTCGCCTATTTTCTGACCTTCACATGGCTGCCCGCGATCCTCATGCGTATGGATTTGAAGCCCGCGCAAAATCGCTCCGAGCGTTTCATGATCGGCCTCGGCCATTTCGTGAATGGCAACTACCGCAGTCTGCTCTTTCTTTGTGGCATCATCGTCATCGCGTCCGGCGTGTGGCTTCAGAAGATCACGCTGGACGATGACTTCGCGCGCTATTTCGACAGCCGCTTTCAGTACCGTCAGGACAGCGATTTCGCCGAAGATCATTTGACCGGCCTCAACATCATCGAGTTCGATGTCGGGGCAGGGGCCAGCAATGGCGTCTATGAACCCACCTACCAGCGCAAGCTCGAACAATTTCTCAGCTGGCTGCGCGCCCAGCCGCATGTGGTCAGCGTTGTCGGCCTTCCCGACATCACGCTGCGCATCGAAAAGGCGATGAACCCCGGCGCGACGACGGCAGCCAGCATTCCCGATCAGGCCGATCGCATCGCGCAATATTTCCTGCTCTATGAGTTGTCGCTGCCCTATGGCGCGTCGCTGAACGATCAGATCAATGTCTCGCGTTCGTCCAGTCGCGTCACCGCCATCCTGCGGCACGTCAAGTCGAGCGAGATTCGCGAGTTGAACCACAAGGCCCAGGCCTGGCTCGCCGCCAATGCGCCGCCAGACATGGCGACCAGCGGGATCAGCATCAATGTGCTGTTTTCCAATGTGTCGTGGATCAACATCCGCTCCATGATCGGCACCACCATCGCCTCCATGCTGGTCATCGCGATCATCGTCGGGCTGGCGCTGCGCAGCGTGAACTACGGCCTGCTCAGCATCGCCATGAACATCTTTCCCTCGATCGTCGGCTTCGGCATCTGGGGGCTGCTCATCGGCCAGATCGGTCTGGCCGCCTCGGTCATCACCGCCATGACTATCGGTCTGGTGGTCGATGACACGATCTACTTCTTGATGATGTATCAGGCGGCGCGAAAACGGGGGTTGAACTCCGAGGAGGCGATCAACGAGGTCTTCGAGATTGTCGGCACGGCCATGCTTGTCATCACGCTATCGCTGGCCGCAGGCTTCGCCGTCCTCACGGTCTCAGGCTTTGAGGTCAACCGCTCGCTCGGCGCCCAGACCACCATCGTCATCCTCGCCAACCTCCTCATCGACTGGCTGATGTTGCCGCCGCTGCTGCGTCTGGTGGATCGGGAGAAGAAAAAGCGGCCAGAGATTGCCGATTCTCCGCATGCTACCTGAGTGTTGCGGTGTGATGACAATCTCTATTCTGAAAGAACATGGTTAACTAGTTGATAAGTATTTGCAATGGCGGCTTGTCTGTGATTCTCTTGATTTGAGTGTATCGAGTTGAGACAGAGGCCGTAGATGCGTACCTATGAAGAGCTGACTGGCGCCGAAGGCAGGCGCATGTTTTACAGGGCGGAACGCCACAAACCTGACGCCCTGTTCAATAAGAGCGTCCCGGTTGCGAGCCTGGGCGGCGAAAAGGCCCATCTGAAGAACCTGTCCATGACGGGCGCGGCCTTCCAGTCCACCCAGACCGAAGGTTGGGAAGATCGCATCGGCTCGGAAGTGCCTTTCGAATTGAAGGTGGGCGAGGACATGCTCTTTGCCGGCGCGGGCCGCATTCGGCGCATCGAGCCGCATGGCAGCCGCACCACGGTCGCTGTCGAGTTCACCACCGGCTATCTCGACATTCCCGCCATCGTCACCGATCACGACAACCTGCTCCTGACGCAGGCGCTGGCCGAGCCGACTTTCGCGACATCGGAAGGCATTCTTCCGGAATTCGTGCAGCTCTGCACCGAGATCGTCAACAATTTCCGCTCCTACAAGCAGTTGCTGGAAGAGTTCGAAGCGCGCCTGACCGCCACGGGCGAGGAGCGTGAGGAAAAACTGCTTCAGGCCCTGATCGCTTGCGAAGAGCGCATCGTGCCCCAGTGGAAAGAGATGTGGTATCGCGGCAGCGACATTCTCGAGCCGGTCTGGTCCGATCCCAAGATGCTCGCCGCCCACAAGCGCTATGCCGAACGCGTCCTGACGCCTGATTTCATGCCCGGCGCGGTGATGAAACGCTGCTATGAGAAGCCGCTCGGCTATCCGGGCGACTATCAGATCATGAACTATGTCTATGAGTGGCAGCGCGTCGGCAATACGCCCTACGAAAAGCTCCTGCATCGCATCGGCATCGAGACGGGTGCCTGCGTTGGCACGCGCCTGCGCCTGACGCAGGATATTCTGCGCAAGTGCATCGCCGAAACGCCCGGCGACGAGCCGCTCAACATTGCCAACCTCGGCTGCGGTTCGGCCTATGAAATCTACGACTACCTGAAGATCGACCATCTGCCGCGCCCCATCAGCGTGACATTGATCGATCAGGATCAGGGGGCGCTCAGCCATGCCTATGAGAACGCCTATCGCGAGGTGGTTCGCCACGCAGGCCGCGCCAAGCTGAAATGCTTTCAGGCCTCCTTCGCGCAATTGCTCAAGGCAGGCGCTCTCTTCAAGACCCTGCCGCCGCAGGACGTGATCTACAGCCTCGGCCTGTTCGACTATCTCTCGCATCGTCGCGCCAGGGCGCTGGCGCATGATCTCTACGCGCAGGTCGCCCCCGGCGGCAAGCTTATCATCGCCAATGTGAAGACAGGCCGCGAAACCTGTCAGTGGCCGCTTGAGTTCGTCACCGACTGGAGCCTCGTCTATCGCACCGAGCAGGACATGCGCGACATGTATGAAGGCCTCGACATCGAGAATGTCGAGATCATCGAAGACTCGACAAAATGCGTCTATATGATCGTCGGCGATAAGCCCGTTTAGGATTTAGAGAGAGGCGTCGTGCCCCGGCCCACCTTTAATCAAGGGAGGCGGGGCATCCATCTTCGCCTTCACCGTCAAACAAAAAAGCCTGATCGCGTTTCCGTGGTCAGGCTTTTCTTGTTCTCTGGCGCGAAGGCCGATCAGTCGGCGCGGCGCTGCCACCAGCCGCGACGCGTGGGCTTGGCGGCTTCTTCTTTTTGAGGTTCGATCGAGGCAATGACGGCAGGTTCTTCCGCCACAGTTTCAACCTCGGCCTTGGCCTCGACCTCAGCTTCAGCTTCAGGCTCAGCTTCCGCAGCCGTAACTTCTTCAACCTCAGCCTCGATGATCACCGGCTCGGCTTTCGCTTCGAGCATCTCCTCGCGCGAATAGGCGAGCAGGATCGGCGCTTCGGCGCTGCTCTCGATGGCGGTCGCATCTGTATCGTCGGAGGCTTCGCCTTCAACCGAAGTCTGGCCTTCTTCGCCATCGGCGATCAGCTTGCCGTCGGCATCGCGACGGTTGCGACGACCGCCGCGGCGTCCGCGACGACGGCGCTTGCGGGCCTTGCCGTCATCGCCCAGGCCTTCGCCACCGGCGTCGGCCTCTTCGCCTTCGCTCTCGTCGGAACTGTCGGAACCGCTGGCGCTGACGGCATCGGATTCCTCGGACGAGGCCTCATTCTCGTCGCTGCCTTCAGCGGCCTCATCGCCCTTCTTGCGACGACGACGACGACGGCGCTTGCGCGTGCCTTCGTCATCGCCCCGAGCGTCGCTCCGTCCGCCACGCTTGCTGACGGGCGTCGCGTCGGCGTCTTCTTCGTCATCCGCCTCGTCGATCACGTCTTCGACAACGGGCTCGTCGGGCTCGTCCGTATAGGCCGTCTCGATATTGATGGCGCTGGCCGATGGGCGCGCGCGCGTCGGCGCGCGGGCTTCGGCCTGCTCGATGCGGTGGTCGGAACCCTTTAGCGTCGCGTCGGCTTCCACATAGACCGACAAGCCATAGCGTTCCTCGATGTCGAGAAGGTTCGAGCGCTTCTGGTTCAGAATATAGACCGCGCATTCCGTCGTCACCTTGGCGTTGATGGCGGCAGCGCGTCCCTTCATCGCTTCGGCTTCGACGCCGCGCAGCACATGCAGCGCCATCGATTCCACTGAGCGCACCACGCCCGTGCCCGAGCAATGCGGGCAGATGACGGTCGAGCCTTCCAGCACGCCGGAGCGCATGCGCTGGCGCGACATTTCCATCAGGCCGAAATGGCTGATGCGGCCCACCTGAATGCGCGCACGGTCGGTTTTCAGGCTGTCCTTGAGCTTGCGTTCCACCGCGCGATTGTTGCGGTTCTCGTCCATGTCGATGAAATCGATGACGATGAGACCGGCAAGATCGCGCAAGCGTGCCTGACGCGCCACTTCTTCGGCCGCTTCGAGATTGGTGCGCAGCGCCGTCTGCTCGATATTGCGTTCCTTCGTCGAGCGGCCTGAGTTCACGTCGATCGAGACCAGAGCTTCGGTCGGATTGATGACGATATAGCCGCCTGATTTCAGCGTGACGGTCGGATTGAACATGGAGTCCAGCTGCTGCTCGACCTGGAATTTCTGGTAGAGCGGCTGGCGATCCTTGTAGGGCTGCACGTTCTTGGCATGGCTCGGCATGAGCATGCGCATGAAGCCCTTGGCTTCCTTGTAGCCTTCCTCGCCTTCGACGAAGACGGTGTCGATGTCCTTGTCGTAGAGGTCGCGGATCGACCGCTTGATCAGGCTGCCTTCTTCATAGACGAGGGCAGGGGCGATCGAGCGCATCGTCAGTTCGCGCACGCTTTCCCACATGCGCAGCAGATATTCGTAGTCGCGCTTGATTTCCGCCTTCGTGCGCTTGGCGCCCGCCGTGCGGATGATGAGGCCCATGCCTTCCGGCACATCCAGCGATTCCGCAATGCCCTTGAGCTTCTTGCGGTCGGCTGCCACCGTGATCTTGCGCGAGATGCCGCCGCCACGAGCGGTGTTGGGCATCAGCACGCAATAGCGACCGGCCAGCGAAAGGAATGTGGTCAGCGCCGCGCCCTTGTTGCCGCGTTCTTCCTTGACGACCTGAACCAGCATGATCTGGCGGCGCTTGACGACTTCCTGAATCTTGTAGTTGCGGAAATTGTGGCGCTGCTTGCGCGGCTCGGCCTCTTCGCGCATTTCCTCATGCGCGTCTTCCGCGCCCACGGCTTCTACCGTGTCGTCGGACTTGACGCTTTCCATATCGGAAGCATCGTCCTCGTCGCCATCATGGTCGGTGTCGTTCGAGGCGGCGGCTTCAGGCGCCTCTTCGTCGTAGGATGCGGCGTCTTCTTCCGCGGTGTCTTCCGCCTCGGCTTCGTCGGCGTCTTCAGCGACATCCGCATCGTCGGGTTCGGCGCCTTCATGCACCGATTCCGTCGTGATGGTGGTGATCGTGTTGGCTGCGGCGGCGGCCTGCGTCGTTACCTTCGCATCGTCGTCACTGTCGTCGTCATCGCCGCTGATGGCGGCGTCATGCGCGTCTTCTTCTTCCTGCGCCCGGCGCGCCTGGGCGGCCTGATGCTTCAGAAGCGCTTCGCGGTCGGCGACGGGGATCTGATAATAGTCAGGATGGATTTCGCTGAAGGCGAGGAAGCCATGACGATTGCCGCCATATTCAACGAAGGCGGCCTGTAGCGACGGTTCTACCCGCGTAATGCGCGCCAGATAGATATTGCCGCGAAGCTGTTTGCGGGATTCTGACTCGAAGTCGAACTCGTCAACACGGTTTCCATTCACGACCACAACCCGGGTTTCTTCCGGGTGGGTCGCGTCGATAAGCATCTTGTTTGCCATTGGGCAGTTCTCCAGGACGCCCGCCGCCGCGTATCCAGCGGCGCAAGGGAATGCGGCCGATGGGGCGCGGGCAGGCGCCTATTGTGTGATGTCGATTGGCCCGGACCGCCTCGATGAGGGGCAAGGGGGAGCAATCGGATTTAGTTGTCATGAAATGAGATGAGAGCGGACGAGCATCCCGATAGATCGGGTCGCGCATGAGGGAGCGACAGGCCTCCGCCCGCTTCAAGGAGCGAACGTGACTTGCCTGACTTGTCTCCAACTGCGTGCCCATTGCGGGTATTGCGTCGTGCATCTCAACCTTGCACCCCCATAAAAGTCGCCGGGGGCGGGCGGAAATCTGTTGCTCCGCTTCAGAAAGCGCCGGATATCCGGTGCGGGTGTCCTGAGCGGTGAATTGAGCACAAACATGCTCGGTGTCTTGTCTTGATGGCGGTTTTCTTCGTGAAGTCATGTCGCCGGTACCGACCCGTCTTTCCGAGTCATCCACGCTTGAACATAAAGAGACGCGAAGTCGAATGTTCTGGCGCCAACATGGCGGGAACCGCATCCATCGCGTAACCGACCCCATCACGCCATTGAACGTGGATCGGGTCCTTGACGCCAAACCGGCTGATCTTTTCCAACCAGCCTTTGCTTTGTACGTTTGCCGCCCCGATTTGGCAAGCAAAGGCTTGAAGGGCGTCAAAGAGGATCATTAACCACTCTAGTCATTGATATTCGGTAAAAATTCCGACTCGGTAAGACTTCCTAAACCACTTTAATGCCAATAGTTTAAGACAAGTAAGCGATTCGTTTTGTGTGATTTGGCAGTCCACAGGGGTCCAATGCCTTCAGGGTCGCTGCGGCACATGTAGGCCAGGCGCAAAAAGGCAGGTTGCGGCTAATATTATGGCGATTTTTAATCGTATGAAATTGAGGCGCAGGGGATGGGTCCCCGCCTTGGCGCTCGCGCTTTTTGCCAGCGTATCGGGCTTTGCCACCAGCCTCCAGGCCGACCCCGCCTTGCCCTTTGCCCGTCCCGCCGCTCACGATCGCGCGGTTGTCGCCAGTCAGTCTGTGAGCGAGCCTCCGTCCTTTCTCAGGATCGCCGAACTCGACAAGACGGCCTATGCCGTGCCGTCCAACAGGCCTGCCACCGGAACACCCGCTGAGAGTGGTGACGGGCAGGCGCTGGCCAATGTCTCCGGCATTCGCCTTGGCGAACATGGCGATGAGACCCGCTTTGTCGTCGAGATGAAGGAGGGTGTGCAGGTCGAATATCAGGTCTTCACGCTGGCCAACCCCTATCGCGTCGTCATTGACGTTCACAATGCCGATTCCACGCTGCCCGATGTCGCGGGCATCAAGGGCCACGGCATCATCACCAGCTATCGCTATGGCGCCTTTGTGGACAACATCTTCCGCATCGTCATCGACACGAAGGACCCGGCTGCCGTTGCGCGCAATTTCACGCTCGATCCGCAAGGTGGCTTCGGTCGTCGCATCGTTCTCGATCTGGCGAAAACCGACCCCGTCACCTTCATGGCCTCGCTTGCCGTGCCTGCCGCCAACAGGCCGGAGATTGCAGCTTCCGTGCCCGCGGCCGTCGTGCCCGACAACCCGGAAGAAAAGCAGACCCGCCGTCGCATTGTCGTGATCGATCCAGGTCATGGCGGCGTCGATCCCGGCACGCATGGCAAGGGCGGGACCCTTGAAAAGGATGTGGTTCTGGCCTTTGGTCGTGAACTGGCGCAGCGTCTGCGCGATACGGGGCGTTATGATGTCTATATGACGCGCAACAAGGATATCTTTATCCCCTTGCGCGAGCGCGTGGCCATCGCACGGCGTCACAAAGCCGATCTCTTTATCTCGGTTCACGCCAATTCAAACCCGCGCACCTCGGTCAAGGGTCTGTCGATCTACACCTTGTCGGAAAAATCATCCGACAAGGAAGCCGCAGCCCTGGCGCACAAGGAAAACCAGTCCGACGTCATCGCCGGCATTGATTTTCAGGGAGAGTCGCCGGAAGTCACGGGCATCCTGATCGATCTGGCGCAGCGTGAAACCAAGAACTACTCCTCGCGTTTCGCCCGTTCCGTAGTCGATTACACGCGTCGTTCGACGTCGCTTCTGGACCCGGCGCACCGCTTTGCCGGTTTCGTCGTATTGAAGGCGCCCGACATTCCCTCCGTGCTGGTCGAACTGGGCTTCCTGACCAACCGCTCGGAAGAGAAGGAAATGACATCGCGCAAATGGCGTGATCGCGTATCGGAATCCATGGTCAGCGCCGTAAATCGCTATTTTGGCGATCGCAGCGCCGAGGGCGGCAACTAGTCCTCGCCAAAATGGCGTTTTGGCGATCTGGCAGTCATATCAGCGCCATATTCTTGAACAAAAACTCTATGTCGGGCGGTGTGTTAACCATGTCGCATCTGTTTGCCTGATATTTTCGCGGGCAGGACCAAAAGGATCCCGGCGGAGGTTTTCGCCCAAGGTTTTTTCCTTATGCTACAAGGGGCGAAAGCCGGAGGGCGTTGAGCAGGTGATGGTGCGGCATTGCCTCTTTCTGACGATGTTTGTTGAAGGGTGGGGCAAAGGCCCGATGTTGAGAGTTCTGACAGCCATAGCGGCCGTATTTCTTGTGATCCTGTTTGGCGGCATGCTGGCCGGTGGCTACATGCTCTGGCAGATGAATCAGGATTTGCCTGACTATTCCAAACTCGCCAATTACGAACCGCCCGTCATGACCCGCGTGCATGCCGACGACGGTACGCTGATCGCTGAATATGCGCATGAGCATCGTCTCTATGTGCCTTTCAATGTCATTCCCAGGCGCGTCGTTCACGCTTTCCTCGCGGCCGAAGACAAGAATTTCTACGAGCATGGTGGCGTCGATCCGCGCGGTATCGCCCGCGCCATGCTCGACAATGTCATCAATGTCGTGCGTGACCGCCGCCTGGTCGGCGCTTCGACCATCACCCAGCAGGTGGCGCGTAACTTCCTCCTGAACAGCGATCGCACGCTGACCCGCAAGCTCAAGGAAGCGCTCATCGCGCTGCGTCTCGAAAAGGCCTATTCCAAGGAAAAGATTCTCGAGCTTTACCTCAACGAGATTTACCTCGGCATGGGCGGCTATGGCGTCGCCGCCGCTGCGCAGATTTATTTCGACAAGCCGCTCGACCAGCTCACCGTCGCGCAGGCCGCCTATCTCGCCGCGCTGCCCAAGGGCCCGTCCAACTATCAGCCCTATCGTTATCGCGACCGCGCCATCGCACGCCGCAACTGGGTCATCTCCCGCATGCAGGAAGATGGCTTCATCTCCGACGACGAGGCCAGGACCGCTCGCGAAGAGCCGTTTGAAGTCACGCAGCGCCCGGTCGGTGCCGCTCTCGTCGATGCCGAGTATTTTGTCGAGGAAGTGCGCCGCGAGCTTTACGCCAAATATGGCGAGCAGAAGCTTTACGAAGGCGGCCTTTCGGTTCGCACCACGCTCGACCCGCATCTTCAGGTCGTCGCCACAAGGTCGCTTCGCCAGGCATTGATCGCCTATGACCAGCGCCACGGCTGGCGCGGCCCGGTGGCGAAGCTCGACGCAGGCGCTGACTGGCGCGAAGCGCTGGAAAAGCAGGACTATGCTTCCGACCTTGCGCCCTGGACGCTCGGCGTCGTACTCGATCTGACGGCGGACGAAGCGAAAATCGGCATTCGTCCCGACCAGCTCGACGGCGGCAAGTTTTCCGATGTCATCAAGACCGGTGTCATTCCGCTGTCCGAAATCACATGGGCGCGCAAGTCGATCAAGAACCGCTATCTCGGCCCCGTCATCAAGAAGCCCGCCGACGTGCTGGAAATCGGCGACGTGATTTATGTCGCAGCGATCAAGGGCAAGGGTAAGTCGGACGTGCCGGAATACGCCCTGCGTCAGGTGCCCGACGTCAATGGCGGCGTCATCGCGATGGACCCGCACACGGGCCGCGTCCTTGCCATGCAGGGCGGTTTCAGTTTCCACCTCAGCCAGTTCAATCGCGCTGTGCAGGCGCTGCGTCAGCCGGGCTCCGCTTTCAAGCCCTTCGTCTATGCCGCCGCGCTTGATAGTGGTTTCACGCCCGCCAGCCTCGTGCTCGATGCGCCCTTCGTCATGGATCAGGGCGCGGGCCTCGCGCTCTGGAAGCCCGAAAACTACGAGCACGATTTTCACGGCCCCTCGACGCTGCGCTATGGCCTTGTGCATTCGCGCAACGTTATGACCGTGCGTCTGGCCCAGGCCATCGGCATGGACAAGGTCGTCGAATATGCAAAGCGCTATGGCATTTCCGACAATATGTCGCCTGTGCTTTCAATGGCGCTGGGCGCGGGCGAAACAACCTTGATGAAACTCGCTTCCGCCTATGCCGTGCTCGACAACGGCGGCAAGAAAGTGACGCCAACCCTCATCGACCGTATTCAGGATCGCTGGGGCCACACCATCTACAAGCATGACGAGCGCGAGTGCCCCGGTTGCAATGACGACTGGACCGGTCAGCAGCCGCCGCAATTGCCTGATGATCGCGAACAGATCGAAAATCCGCAGACGGCCTATCAGATGACCTCCATTCTTGAAGGCGTCATCCAGCATGGCACCGGCTCGGCGATCAAGGCAGTGCCTGTGCCGCTCGCTGGCAAGACCGGCACGTCGAGCGAAGAGCGCGACGCCTGGTTCATGGGCTATGCGCCCGATCTCGTCGTCGGCGTCTTCGTCGGTTACGACACGCCCATCCCGCTCGGCCACGCCGAAACGGGTGGTCGCACCGCCGCGCCCGTCTTCCGCGACATCATGATGGATGCTGTCGGTCGCAAGCCCGCCATTCCGTTCCGCATCCCGCCCGGCATCAATCTCGTCAAGATCGACGGCAAGACCGGCGAGCTTGCAAGCGCGTCGGACCCCGATGTCATCCTTGAAGCCTTCAAGGAAGGCACCGACCCGCAGCCGCAAGGCGCGAGCACGAGCCTCAGCGTCGTCACCGGCGCGCCCGTCACCTCGCTCGACGGCGGCGGCTATCCGCCGCCCGCCAACGACACCGGCGGCAACATCAACTCCGGCACCGGCGGTTTGTACTAGACTGGCGACATATACGCCATTGACGCATATGCGTCATTGGCGTATATAAGCTCATGTCCGGAGACCTTCATACCGTCATTGAGACGCCAATGTTTCTGAGCGATGCCAAGCGAAGCGGCATTTCCCCGGACGAGCGTCAGGCGATAGTGGATCGAATAGCGGCCGATCCTTTGGCCGGAGACATGATTCCGGGCACTGGCGGCGCAAGAAAGGTCCGATTTGCAGGGCAAGGTAAAGGCAAGAGCGGCGCTTATCGCGTGATCACGTTCTTTGCCGCGACGGATGTTCCCGTCTTCCTGCTGAACGTCTTTGCCAAGGGCGAGCGTGTAGACCTTAGCCAGTCGGAACGAAATGAACTGAAGGCCATTCTCGGCAAGGTGGCGGAAGCTTATCGCAAAGGAGCTAAACGTAATGTCAAAGGCAGGTAGCCGCATGATTGCGAGTGCCCGGCAGGCGCTCGCTTTTGTGAATAAGGAAGAAACAGAGGGCTTCGTGGCGCATGTGCCCAAGTCCATCAATGTGCGCGCCGTGCGTAAGAAGTCCGGTCTCTCGCAGGAGCTGTTTGCCCTGCGGGTTGGCGTGCCCGTCGGCACCTTGCGGAACTGGGAACAGAAACGTCGTGAGCCGGATGGTCCCGCTCGCGTTTTGCTGGCTCTCTTGTCCCGCAACCCCGACATTGTCGAAGAGACGCTTTCGCAAACCGGCTGAATTGCCCGCCACGGGTTTACACCCGCGCCGGATCATCCTATTTTCCGCCCGCGTTTCAATGGAGGCCCCCGCTATGCGTGCCGAGACCCAGACTATTGCCGATGAAATCAAGCAGTCGCTCGCGCTGCTGAGGAGGCATCTTTGACTGGGATTCAGCCCGAAAGCGCCTCGACGAACTGAACGCCAGGGCCGAAGACCCCGAACTCTGGAACGATCCCGAAGCCGCGCAGGCCATGATGCGCGAACGCACCCGTCTGGAAGAATCGATCAACGCCTACCTCCGTCTCGAGGCTGCCCTCAACGACAATCTCGAGCTGATCGAGATGGGCGAGGCCGAAGGCGACGAGAGCATCGTCACCGAGGCTGAAGCCGCGCTGAAGGAAGCGCGCGAGGAAGCCCGCAAGGCCGAAATCGAAACCCTGCTTGCGGGCGAGGCTGACGCCAACGACTGCTACGTCGAAGTCCATTCCGGCGCGGGCGGCACCGAAAGCCAGGACTGGGCCTCGATGCTGCTGCGCATGTACACCCGCTGGGCCGAGCGCAAGGGCTACAAGGTCGAACTGATGGAACGCCACGATGGCGAAGAGGCAGGCATCAAGTCGGCCACCATCATGATCAAGGGCCATAACGCCTTTGGCTGGATGAAGACCGAAAGCGGCGTCCATCGCCTCGTGCGCATTTCGCCTTACGACAGCAACGCGCGCCGCCACACGTCTTTCTCGTCGGTCTGGGTCTATCCCGTGGTGGATGACACGATCGATATTCAGGTCGCCGAAAGCGAATGCCGCATCGACACCTATCGCGCTTCCGGCGCGGGCGGCCAGCACATCAACACGACCGACAGCGCCGTGCGCATCACGCATATCCCCACGGGCATCGTCGTCTCCTGCCAGAACGAACGCTCGCAGCACAAGAACAAGGCGACCGCCTGGAACATGCTCCGTGCGCGTCTCTATGAGGCCGAGCTTGAAAAGCGCGAAGCGGTCGCCAATGCCGAAGCCGCCACCAAATCCGAAATCGGCTGGGGTCACCAGATCCGCTCTTACGTGTTGCAGCCCTATCAGATGGTCAAGGACCTGCGCACCGGCGTCGTCAGCCCGTCGCCCGCCGAAGTGCTGGAC
>JBAQNC010000157.1:0-13605 GCA_049303435.1 Parvibaculum sp.
ACTTAATGATGGCAACTAAAGGCGAGGGTTGCGCTCGTTGCGGGACTTAACCCAACATCTCACGACACGAGCTGACGACAGCCATGCAACACCTGTGTTCTAGCCAGCCGAACTGAAGGAATCCATCTCTGGAAACCATACTAGACATGTCAAGGGTTGGTAAGGTTCTGCGCGTTGCGTCGAATTAAACCACATGCTCCACCGCTTGTGCGGGCCCCCGTCAATTCCTTTGAGTTTTAATCTTGCGACCGTACTCCCCAGGCGGGGTGCTTAATGCGTTAGCTGCGTCACCGAACAGCAAGCTGCCCGACAACTAGCACCCATAGTTTACGGCGTGGACTACCAGGGTATCTAATCCTGTTTGCTCCCCACGCTGTCGCTCCTCAGCGTCAGTACCGAGCCAGTGAGCCGCCTTCGCCACTGGTGTTCTTTCCAATATCTACGAATTTCACCTCTACACTGGAAATTCCACTCACCTCTCTCGGACTCGAGCTTCCCAGTTTTGGAGGCAGTTCCCAGGTTAAGCCCGGGGATTTCACCTCCAACTTGGAATGCCGCCTACGTGCGCTTTACGCCCAGTAATTCCGAACAACGCTAGCCCCCTTCGTATTACCGCGGCTGCTGGCACGAAGTTAGCCGGGGCTTCTTATCCAGGTACCGTCATTATCTTCCCTGGCGAAAGTGCTTTACAACCCTAAGGCCTTCATCACACACGCGGCATGGCTGGATCAGGCTTTCGCCCATTGTCCAAGATTCCCTACTGCTGCCTCCCGTAGGAGTCTGGGCCGTGTCTCAGTCCCAGTGTGGCTGATCATCCTCTCAGACCAGCTATGGATCGTCGCCTTGGTGAGCTTTTACCCCACCAACTAGCTAATCCAACGCGGGCCCATCTAGGGGCGATAAATCTTTCACCCGAAGGTCGTATACGGTATTAGCACAAGTTTCCCTGAGTTATTCCGTACCCCTAGGTAGGTTCCCACGTGTTACTCACCCGTCTGCCACTCTCACCGAAGTGAGCGTTCGACTTGCATGTATTAAGCCTGCCGCCAGCGTTCGTTCTGAGCCAGGATCAAACTCTCAAGTTGAGTTGATCCGACTTATCCATCTTCCGGGGAAAACCGGAAGACGCGACGCAAGACACTCTCTTAGTCAACGATCCGAAGATCGCATGACGGAGTAGTGTTTTGAAACGTCAGACAGTCGGTATTTGGTTCGCTCGCAGATACCAACTTTCGTTGGTCGAGCTCGCCAGGACACCGCCGTCCACGTTTCTCTTTCTCAAACCACAATGTCAAAGAGCACCTGAGCTTACCGATGCATTCACATCCGCAAACCGAGGGTCGCAACCGACCCGAAGGACAGACAAGCAACCTACTTCCGAAGAAGTCGGTGCAAGCTGTCATCCTTATATGGATCGCTCACTTAGCCACAAGAACAACTAATTAGCAAGGCTATTAAGCTATCCTCTACCAAGGTGGTCAGTGGTGCGCCGCTGGGCGGCGGCCGCTGTGGCCTTGTTCGTGGAGGCGGTTTATAGGGGGGTCGAACCCACCCGTCAAACCCTTTTTTGAAGTTTTTTCAAAAAAGTTTTACCCACTGTTTTATTGGCTTTTTCGGCCCTTCCGCCTTGACTCTCGGAGGCAGATTTGCCTGTAAAAACCACCGCTTGCGGCTCCCCGATTCCGGCATTGATCCTGCAAAGCAACCCCAGAGAAAGGGTTCTGTCTCGTTATCGCCAACGCTTCTTGTCGTTTAATATGGGGAGCCGACGCGAAACTGACAAGAACTGGCTATATTTTGAGCAAATACGTGGCGAATTGGCAGCTGTTCTGATTGACAGAAACAATGGCAAGTCGCATCGTTCAATCACGGGACATTACAAAATGTCTCGATGTGTCTCCAAAGGGTTCATTGAGCGTCCCGGAGGGACACGGTTGACGAACGTGGGGGTCGAAGTGGCCGGTTCGTCAGTCGCAAGGCAGTTTTTAGGGGAATATAAGTTTGTACGATACGGGGACACGCGACACGGGGGCTACGTCTGAAGACGGAATCGAAACGGTCGATCAGGCCGCTTCCCACCCGACCGCGACGCCACTTGCAACCAGACTGACCCAGTTTCGCCTGATGGCGAAACGTAATATGAAGCTTTACGGCTCCGCCAGCCGTCTGGCGCTTGGTCAAAGCCTCGGCCAGCATCGCTGGCTGGCCGCCGCAGGCGTCGCAGGCGCCCTGTCGCTCGGCCTTCTTGTGACCGGCCTTGTCGCCCTTGTTGCTCCCTATTCAGGCGTCCAGACAGCGGCGCTGACCGCCGAAACCACCCCACAGATCATTGCCGAGGGCGCAAATCCGGCCAAGGCGACGGTAAAGATCGCTGCGGTCGACCTGCGGCCTACCCTTACCATCCAGCCCGCCCCCGCCTCGACAACAACCGCCTCTTCAACATCATCTGAAACAGCCAGGGCCGACACCGACACGGTTGCGCAAGCCGATATTGCAGCGCCAGTCGCCGATGATGCCGCGCAAACCATCGCCAATGCCGACCCTGTAACGGCGGCCGTAGCGCCCCCCGTGCCGCAGGTACCCAAGGAAGTGAATACGCGCGTGGCGCTCGATCCTGGCGCGACGTTGATGCAGGTGCTGACCGATCATGGCGCCGACCGCGTTGACGCCTATCACGCCATTGCCGCGCTGCGGCCTGTCTTCAGCCCGACGAAGCTCAGAAGCGGTCAGGAAATCAACCTGACTTTCCTGACGCAACCCGGCGGCGCAGACGACACCGACGGAACGCCTTCAAGACTGCTGACGTCGATTTCGCTGGCGCCCGACTATGACAGCAAGATCGAAGTGCAGCGCGGAGATGATGGCTCCTACACGACAGAGCAGATCAAGCGTCAGCTCACCGATGGCTTTGCCCGCGCCGAGGGGACCATCAACTCGAGTCTCTTCCTCGATGCCGCCCAGGCTGGCGTGCCCGCGCCGATCATCGTCGAGATGATCCGCATGTTCTCCTACTCGGTGGACTTTCAGCGCGAAATTCACCCCGGCGACAAGTTCGAGGTCTTCTTCAACCGCAAGTTCGACAAGAGCGGTCAGGCGGTGAAGGAAGGCGACATCTCCTACGCCTCGCTTACCATTCTGGGCAAGAACCACAAGCTGTGGCGCTACAAGATGGCCGATGGCGGCTGGGACTACTTCGACGAGAAGGGTCGCAGCATGAAGAAGTTCCTGATGAAGACTCCGGTCGATGGCGCCCGCATCAGCTCCTCCTTCGGCCGTCGCAAGCATCCCATACTCGGCTACACCAAGATGCATAGCGGCGTTGACTTCGCCGCCCCGCGCGGCACTCCCATCTATGCGGCAGGTAACGGCATCGTCGACTATGCCGCGCGCATGGGCTCCTACGGCAACTTCGTTCGCATAAGGCATGCCAATGGCTACCAGACCGCTTACGCCCATATGAACGGCTTTGCCCGTGGCATCCACAAGGGCAGCCGCGTCAATCAGGGTCAGGTCATCGGCTATGTTGGCACAACAGGCCGCTCGACCGGCCCGCATCTGCATTACGAGATCATCGTACATGGCAAAAAGGTGAACCCGCTCGGCATCAAGGTGCCCACCGGAACCCAGCTTGCAGGCAAGGATTTGAAGAAATATCAAGCGACGCGCAGCGACATCATGAAGGAAATGGCCTCGGCCACCGACCTGACACAGCTCGCCCAGGCCGATACCGGCGCCAAGGCCAACTAGGTCAACGCTTCTGTCGCGAAATCAAAAAGGGCCCGTCATGACGGGCCCTTTTCATTCGTCCAAGCCGTTGCAGCGCGCTTAATTCACGACGCGCAGGCCTTCGTCGATCTCATCGCCGGGACCATGCCCGTTGATGATGATGCCATCGGATGCCGCCGAGACGGTAACCGTCTCGCCATCCTTGATCGCGCCTTCCAGCAGCAATTCGGCAAGATTATCCTGCACATTGCGCTGGATGACGCGCTTCAGCGGACGCGCGCCATAGGCCGGATCGAAGCCCTTGTCGGCGAGCCATGTACGCGCCGCCTCGTCGAGCTTGAGCGTGATCTTGCGGTCAACAAGCAAGCTCTGGAGACGCGCCATCTGGATGTCGACGATGACATCCATCTGCGCGCGCGTCAGGCGATGGAAGATCAGCATCTCATCGAGACGGTTGAGGAACTCGGGCCGGAAGCGCGAGCGCACAACATCGAAGACCTGCTCGCGCACGTCTTCCACATCACCCTCGCCACCGAGATATTCCGCGCCGAGGTTTGACGTCATGATGATCAACACGTTCTTGAAATCGACCGTGCGGCCCTGACCGTCAGTCAGGCGACCATCGTCAAGCACCTGCAGGAGCACGTTGAAAACATCGGGATGCGCCTTCTCGATTTCGTCGAACAGCACGACCTGATAGGGCCGCCGCCTGATCGATTCTGTAAGTGCGCCGCCTTCTTCATAACCGACATAGCCGGGCGGCGCGCCGATAAGGCGGGCGACCGAATGCTTCTCCATATATTCAGACATATCGAGACGGCAGATCGCCTGATCGTCGTCAAAGAGGAAACCAGCCAGCGCCTTTGTCAATTCGGTCTTGCCAACGCCCGTCGGCCCTAGGAAGAGGAACGAGCCGATGGGACGGTTCGGATCCTGCAAACCGGCACGGGCGCGACGCACGGCGCGCGAGACGGCGGAAACCGCCTCTTCCTGACCGATGACGCGTTTGCTGAGCGCCTCTTCCATGTGGAGAAGCTTCTCGCGTTCGCCTTCAAGCATCTTATCGACGGGAATGCCGGTCCAGCGCGATACGATCTGCGCGATATGGGCTTCCGTCACCGCTTCATCGACCAGAGCGCCTTCGTCGACGCCACCCTTTTCCGTTTCGGCGAGCGTTTTTTCAAGATTGGGGATGATGCCATAGGCAAGCTCCGAGGCACGCTCCAGCTTGCCCGCGCGTTGCGCCTGCACCAACTCATTGCGCGCATTGTCGAGCTGCTCTTTCAGCTTCTGCGCGCTGCCGAGCTTCGACTTTTCAGCCTGCCAATTGCCTGTGATATCAGCCGACTTCTTCTCAAGCTCATCAAGTTCAAGCTCCAGCTTCTCAAGACGATCCTTGGAGGCGTCGTCTTTCTCTTTCTTCAGCGCTTCGCGCTCGATCTTGAGCTGAATGACACGGCGATCGATCTCATCAAGCTCTTCGGGCTTGGAATCGACCTGCATGCGCAAGCGGCTCGCCGCCTCGTCCATCAGGTCGATGGCCTTGTCAGGCAGGAACCGATCCGAGATGTAGCGATCCGACAAAGTTGCAGCCGCCACAATCGCGTTATCGGTGATGCGGACACCGTGATGCAACTCATACTTCTCTTTCAGACCGCGCAGGATCGAAACCGTATCCTCGACGGTGGGCTCATCAACCATGACAGGCTGAAAGCGACGGGCGAGCGCCGCGTCTTTCTCGATATATTTGCGATATTCATCAAGCGTCGTCGCACCCACGCAGTGAAGCTCGCCACGCGCCAGCGCAGGCTTCAGCAGATTGGACGCATCCATCGCGCCATCGGTCTTGCCCGCGCCAACCAGCGTGTGCAATTCGTCGATGAACAGGATGACACCACCTTCGCTGGTGCCAAGCTCGGTCAAGACAGCCTTGAGCCGCTCCTCGAACTCGCCGCGATATTTCGCGCCGGCAATCAAGGCGCCGAGATCGAGCGACAGAAGACGCTTCGACTTCAGACTTTCCGGCACATCGCCATTGACCACACGAAGCGCCAAACCTTCCGCAATCGCGGTCTTGCCCACGCCCGGCTCGCCGATCAGCACCGGATTGTTCTTCGTGCGCCGCGCCAGCACCTGAATGGTGCGACGAATCTCCTCGTCGCGCCCGATCACGGGATCGAGCTTGCCCGACCGCGCTTCCGCCGTGAGGTCGCGGGTATATTTCTTCAGGGCTTCATAGCCTTCTTCAGCTGACGCCGTATCAGCCGTACGGCCCTTGCGCACCGAATTGATCGCCTCATTGAGGCTCTGCGCGGTGACGCCGGCCGTCGTCAAAATCTTTGCCGATTCGGTATTGGGTTCGACAAGCAGCGCCAGCAACAGACGTTCGGCGGTGACATAGCTGTCGCCCGCCTTCTTGGCGAGACTCTCGGCGCCATCAAATACGCGCGCGGTTTCCGGCGCGAGATAGAGCTGGCCCGCAGACGAGCCTTCAACCTTGGGAAGTTTGGAAAGCGCCGTTTCGACACCCGTCAGCGCCTGATCCGGGCGACCGCCCGCGGCGCGAATGAGCCCGGCGGCGAGACCTTCCTCGTCGTCGAGCAAAACCTTCAATAGATGCTCAGGCGTAAAACGCTGATGTCCCGAACGAACCGCCAGGCCTTGCGCCGACTGAACGAAACCCCTGCTTCGGTCGGTGTATTTTTCCAGATCCATGCTCATATTCCTTTCAAGCACACATCGAACAGCCCCCTCACTATAACTCAATGAGCAGATTGGCCCTGTTCGCGCGCCTCTTTTTCTTCAAGACTGGGTCGTGACACTTCGCAGCGCCAATACCCCGGCAGCCCTCTCCAGGCACCGCCTCATCTTAGATATGGTGTTGCGATTACGCCACACAAGTGCGACTGGCTGGACCAACCAAAATTAGCGGCAAAGGAGTTGAGACGTGGCAATCAGGGCGAAAATCACCGATATTTTCCGCTATCCGGTCAAGGGCCTGTCGGCGGACGCGATGGAAAGCGCCACGCTGAAGACCGGCGAAACCATCGCCTGGGACCGCGCCTTCGCCATCGAGAACGGCTCGCACGATTTCAACCCTGCGGCACCCGAACATTTCCCCAAGATGAAATTCCTGATGCTGATGCGCGATGAGCGACTGGCGAACCTCAAGACAAATTTCGACGAGGCGACGACGGCGCTGACAATCTCCGACAAGTCCGGTGAGTTATTTCAGGGCAACCTGATGAGCGCAGAGGGCGCAAAAGGACTCGAAGCCTTCATCGCCGGTTATATGAAAGACATTCTACGCGGAGCCCCGCGTCTCGTTCATGCGCCGGGATTTTCGCATTCCGACGCGCCCTTCAAATTGCTCTCGATCATCAATCTCGCGACCGTGCGCGAACTCGAGAAAGTCATCGGCAAGCCCATCGATCCCTTGCGCTTTCGCGGCAATATCTATGTCGACGACATCGAGCCCTGGGAAGACCACAGCTGGCTGGGAAAGAATATCCGGATCGGCGGCGCAACCTTCAAGGGCTTCCACAAGATCCCACGTTGCGCGGCGACAAACGTGAACCTTGAGACCGCGACGCGCGACATAGACATCCCCAAGACCCTTCAGCGCGTATACGACCATGTCGACCTCGGGCTTTATGTCGAGGTGACGAAAGCGGGCGCGATCCATCGCGGCGACACCGTCACCCTCATATAAAGAAAACGCGCAGATGACCCAGAAGGTCGTCCGCGCGTTTCAATGTGTGATTCTCTGACGACAATCAGGCGGGAACTTCGTCCTTGCCTGCATCGGCGCCGCCGCTGTCGGTCGCACCCTTGGCGCTATCGTCCTTGGCTCCATCCGCTACCGCGGCGCGTGGGCGACGGCGACGAACGGGACGACGCGGTTGCTCACCGGCAGCCTCGGCTGCCGGTGCGGCGCCTTCAGCCATGACAATCTCGGGTTGCGGCTGTGCTTCGACAGGCACCTCGTCCGAAACGACGGGAGCAGAATCCTGCACAGGCGCATTATTACCTGACGGCTGGTTGTCACCGGAAGGCTGATTGGGCTGATTGCGATCAGGGCGACGGCGGTTGTTGTTGTTATTGTTGCGACGCTCACCGCCCCCGCTTTGCTGGTGATGGGGCTGGTTCGCCACATTAGGCTGCGCGGGATCGTTCGCCGCATCGTCCTCGTCATATTCCTGATCTTCGTCGGGGCGGTAACCCAGCGCATTCTGAGGCCGGGTCTGGCCATCATTGGGGACCTGATTGGCCATGATCAGACGATAGTAGTGCTCTGCGTGCTGATAGTAGTTTTCAGCCATGACGCGGTCGCCTGAGGTAATCGCATCGCGCGCCAACTGCTGGTATTTTTCACAGATGTGAGTCGCAGTGCCGCGAATCTTGACGTCTGGACCATTACTATCATACGCGCGATTACCGGAACTCTGGGGCTTCCTCCCGCGTCCACGCGAACGCTTGGAGTTATTGTTCTGCCCCTGTCTTATATGATTCATGTTTCCGCTATTATCTGTTCAACTGAGAGTTCAATTAGCCCATCCGCTCCATTCCGGATAACTCGTCTGTCGAGTTCCAGATAGGCGAAATACCGGTTTTGCTGCACCGGCCCGGCCTAGCTACGCCGGAATTGCGTGTCCGCGAATATCTTCATTTGCATCATGTGGACAACCCGGCCCCACCGGATCGATCAAGTCAGATGCTCAGAAGTTCCACCCATGGCCCCATTGCGAGCGACTCGAATATCGAACTGTTCGCCGGGGGCCTGCCCCAGGGTTCCCTCCAGCCGTCTCGAAACCTGCATATTTGGAAGCGGTTTGAAGAGCGAGGTAAATGTCCCTTGGCTCAAATCCCTGAAAGCGAACCTAGCCTCTAAATGCCCCCATTCCAACTATTTTTTCATTAACCACGGAAAGTTGGCGTTCAGCGTGGCAGACAGGCCACGAGCGCGCGCGGCACCTGACCGATGTCAGGAACGATATTCGTCACCACAAGCTGCTGCGTGCGGAAAATCGCACTCACCTCCTCATCCTGCCCCACACCAAGTTCGATCACCGCATGACCTCCGGGCTTCAACAGATGAGGCAAAGCAGCCGCAATATCGCGATAGGCATCGAGGCCATCGGCGCCACCATCAAGCGCCAGACGCGGATCGTGGGCGCGCACTTCGACATCAAGCTCATCGATATCGGCGGCAGGAATATAGGGCGGGTTCGAAATCACCAGATCGAATCGCCCTGACAATCCTTCCACCCAGCACCCGTGTCGAAACGTCGCACGCGACGCGACGCCAAGGTCATCCGCATTCTGACGGGCGATTTCGAGCGCTTCAGCTGAGACATCGATCGCAACCCCGGTCGCGTTCGGCAATTCATGCAGAAGCGCGATCAAGAGGCATCCCGTGCCCGTGCCAAGGTCAAGAATTGCAGGCGCCTCGACATCGGTCAGAAACGGCAAGGCCGTTTCGATCAAGGTCTCGCTATCGGCGCGCGGATCGAGCGTGGCCGGGCTGACGCGAAAGGCGAGGCCCCAGAATTCGCGTCGTCCCAATATGCGCGACACAGGCTCGCCCGCGAGCCTGCGCATTTCAAACTGACCAAGGCGATTTATCTCCTCGTCGCTCAACCTTGCGCCCGGCTCACGGATCATTTCGATCTCGCCGATATTGCAGACGGCCTGCGTCAGCAACCGTGCATCGAGGGAGGCATTGGCGATGCCCGCTTCCTTCAACCGCCAGGCGAGCATCCGAAAGGCATGATCGCGCGTGAGGATGGTCATGTGTCGTCGCCAAGAGAGGCAAGTCGCGCCGCCTGATCTTCCGCAACAAGCGCGGAGATCAACTCGTCCAGCGCATCGCCCGCCAGCACCTGATCAAGCTTGTGCAGCGTCAGATTGATACGGTGGTCAGTGACACGGCTCTGCGGAAAATTATAGGTGCGGATACGCTCCGAGCGATCGCCCGAGCCCACTTGCCCCTTGCGATCCGCGGCGCGTTCGCGGTCGAGCTTTTCACGCTCGGCCTCATAGATACGGGCGCGCAATATCTGCATGGCGCGCGCCTTATTCTTGTGTTGGGACTTTTCATCCTGCTGGGCGACGACGACGCCGGTCGGGATATGCGTGATACGCACCGCGCTCTCGGTCTTGTTGACATGCTGCCCGCCCGCACCCGACGCGCGATAAACGTCGATGCGAAGATCTTTTTCGTCAATGTCGATATCGACTTCTTCGGGCTCGGGCAAGACGGCGACCGTCGCCGCCGATGTATGGATACGGCCATCGCCTTCGGTCACCGGCACGCGCTGCACGCGGTGGACGCCGGATTCGAATTTCATTCTGGCATAGACGCCGCGCCCGGAAATCTCGGCGATGATTTCCTTGTAGCCGCCAACCTCCCCTTCCGACGCGCTCATCACCTCAACCTGCCAGCCTTGCAACTGCGCGTAACGCGAATACATGCGGAAAAGATCGCCTGCAAAAAGCGCGGCTTCGTCGCCACCTGTACCGGCACGCACTTCGAGAATGATGTTGCGTTCGTCAGCCGCGTCTTTCGGCAAGAGCATCAACTGCACCTGATGCTCAAGCTGGGGCAGTTCTTCGTTCAGCCGCTCGATCTCTTCGCGCGCCATCGAAGCCATTTCCTTGTCGGCGAGCATGGCTTCCGCCTCCGCACGGTCGGCGCGGCCCTGTCTCAGCGCGCGCACGGCTTCGGCCACCGGCGACAGTTCGGCAAACTCCTTCGACAGCGCGACAAAGCGTTCGCGCTCGACATTGGAATTCATTTCCGATTGAACGGCCTCGAAACGGTCGAGAACCTTTTGCAGGCGGTCTTCAGCTATCATTTTATTTTTCGCGAGAAGAGAGAGTGAGAAAAGCGGTGAGGCATCATCGAAACGATGCGTCGCTAATCCCCCGCGCGGGCGAGCTGCGCCTCGGCGACCTCGGCCTCAAGCGCACGCGCCGCTTCGATCTCTCTGGCCTTGGCTTCGACAAGTTCGACCAGATGATCGACGATCTTGTCGTTCTGCAATTTGTGATCGGTGACGCCCGCAAGATAAACCATGCCGGAACCCGCACCGCCGCCGGTGAAACCGATATCGGTCTGCTCGGCTTCGCCCGGACCGTTCACCACGCAGCCAATGACGGAAAGCGACATGGGCGTCGCGATATGCGCGAGGCGCTCTTCGAGAAGCTTCACCGTGCCGATAACATCGAAACCCTGACGCGCGCAGGACGGGCATGAAATGATCGTCACGCCGCGGTGCCGCAGATTGAGCGACTTCAGAATGTCGAAACCGACCTTGACCTCTTCCACCGGGTCCGCCGACAGGGAAACGCGGACCGTGTCGCCAATGCCGCCCCAGAGCAACATGCCGAGACCGATGGAGGATTTGACCGTACCTGTCATCAACCCGCCGGCTTCGGTAACGCCGATATGCAGCGGGCAATCGATTGCTTCGGCCAGTTGCTGATAGGCAGCAACCGTCAGGAACGGGTCCGACGCCTTGACGCTGATCTTGAATTCATGGAAATCGTGGTCTTGCAGAATGCGCGCATGATCCAGCGCGCTTTCGACCATCGCCTCCGGGCAAGGTTCGCCGTATTTTTCGAGCAGGTCGCGCTCCAGCGATCCGGCATTGACGCCGATGCGCATGGAAACGCCATGATCCTTGGCCGCCTGCACGACTTCGCGCACACGCGCTGCCGAGCCGATATTGCCCGGATTGATGCGCAGGCAGGAGGCACCCGCTTCCGCCGCTTCGATGGCGCGGCGATAGTGAAAATGGATATCGGCGACAATCGGGATCGTCGTTTCGCGCACAATCTCGGCCAGCGCTTTGGTCGAGGCTTCATCCGGACAGGAAACGCGGACAATGTCGCAGCCCGCCTCCTCGATCCGGTGGATCTGCTCGATCGTCGCCCTGGCGTCCGATGTCAACGTGTTGGTCATGGTCTGAACGGAAATCGGCGCATCACCGCCCACCGCGACCGATCCAACATGGATGGTACGACTTTTTCTGCGTTCGATATCTCGCCACGGGCGAAGGCTCATCAAGAAGTCCCAATGCCGCAAAAGGCGGCTTTCATCTTTATATATATGTGTATCTGATGAAAATAACAGAAATTAGGCAAAGCCGCATATTCCGGGGGGAAGAAGGTTCCTTCGTCTTCCCGCCCCGAAAAAGAGAAGGGCTTGCTCTAAATCTAGTGTGTGGCCGCCGGTGCAACCGGCGCGATGGCCGCTGCCTCTTGGGCAGGGGTCGGCAGGCTGCGCGGCATGGCGGCGAGCAAAGCGGCAGGTTCCAGCGGTTTTCCCGTCAGGACCAGCGTGGGTGGTCCGGCCAGACCAAGCGACTGCTTGTCCACCAGAAGTTCGAAGGCGCTGGCGTCGCGCGCCACCAGAATGGCGCCGGGCACGTTCGGGGCATGATAGACGTCGCCCGTCTGCAGAACACGCTCGATCAGGACATGACCCTGCGCATCTTCGACGCGGATCCAGGCGTCATTCTTGCGGGCCCGCACCGTCACGCGGCTGTCGGAATTATCAACACCATAGACATGGCCAGGCGGAATATCCGGCAGGCCGGAGACGATGGCGGCGGAAGGATTGTCGGAGGCGCTCGCTGCATCACCAGCAGGCGCAAGGGCAGCATCGTCCGAGACGGGCGTAAGCGCGGCAACTTGCGCGGGAGCCTCAGCAGGGGTCTCGGCGACAACGGGCGGAACGGCATAAACGCCAGACGTCTCGACATCGGCGGAAGCGCTATTGCCCAGAAGCTGTGCTGCCGCGGTGTCGCTCGCCGGGCGGGTCGAGGCGGAAGCCGGATCGCCACTGAGGCTGGCGGGGCGTTCTTCGGGCGAATTGGTAGCGACGTTGACTTCCATCTGGCCGGGCACATTCGGCACGCGCTCGGCCATCATGCGGTCGGCAGAGCGCGTCATCAGATAGGCGCCATAGACACTGGCCAAAACAAACAGGGCAATGACGAGAAAGCTGCCACGCGGCAGACGTGTCTGTTCTTGCAACTCGGGAAAAGGCAGCGCTTCGCCTTCCGCGAAATGAGCATCAATTTCGCTCTTGTAGCGCTCGACGATCTCGGCGCTATCAAGACCGAGATATTCGGCATAGGAGCGGATGAAGCCGACCGCATAGGCCCGACCCGGCAAATCGTCGTAACGACTCTCTTCCAGAGCCTCGAGCTGCACGCGGCGAATGCGCAATGAATCGGCGATGGCGCGCAAATCCTGGCCCCGGCGCTCGCGGGCGGCGCGAAGCTCAGTGCCTGCCCGGTCATCTGCGACATCGGGCAGCTCATTGGTGATATCTCTGAGATGCAAGCGACGACGCGCCTCGGACCTGTCTTCAGTCGTGCGCTTGATTGAATCCGTCATCGTCTTGGGATCTTCCCCGGGCTGTGCCGTCCCCATTTACGCTTCACCGCTTGGCATCAGATTGTCGATCGCCCTTGAGCCTGTGGCCAAGACCGGCGTGAAATCTGCGAACACTGCTCGTCTCGTCGAAACGAGAATCAGCTTCGCGAAAGCCCCACACCCGGTCAAAATCGATTCATTCGCCTGTAAAAAACCGCAAAATCCGCATGCCCCCTGCTATGCGTTCTTGCTCAATCAATAAATCAAAAGTGTTGACTAATCGCAACCATTGATTAGTCCATTTGCCACAGAATCGATGAAATACTACGCGAAATACATAGGGAAATACCTGACGGAATAGATGTCAGAATGGCGCCATGAATCCGCGCGCCAACCCGCGGCGCCTAGATCGCCACATCGTGGTCCTGGGCAAAACCGGTAAGCGCCTCGCGCACGGTCGCATCCGGCAGGCCGTAAAGCCCCTCCATATAG
>JBAQNC010000158.1:0-48284 GCA_049303435.1 Parvibaculum sp.
GTACTACACGACCGGGCGTTTCGATCAGACCCTGCTGAAGGTGCTCGAGAAATTTGACGACATCATGAAGATCATGCTGCCGTCTCTGCGCGAGGAGCGCCAGCAGACCTATAGCCCGATCCTGCCCGTCAGCCCCAGGACCGGCCATGTCCTGCTTGTGCCGCTGGTCGAGCGCAATGTCGAAAAGGGTACCGTCACCTATGCCGAACCCGACACGGGCGAACTCGTCGAAGTGCCGGTCACAGGCGGTCATTGCAAACTGCAATGGAAGGCCGACTGGGCCATGCGCTGGGCGGCCCTCAAGGTCGATTATGAAATGGCGGGCAAGGATCTGATCGACAGCATCAAGCTGGCGTCAAAGATTTGCCGCGTGCTCGGCGTCAACCCGCCCGAAGGCTTCAACTACGAATTGTTCCTCGACCATGAGGGCAAGAAGATTTCCAAGTCGAAGGGCAATGGCCTCTCGATTGAGGACTGGCTGCGCTACGCCAGTCCGGAAAGCCTGCAACTCTTCATGTATCAGGCCCCGCGCACCGGCAAGCGTCTTTATTTCGACGTGATCCCCAAGAACGTCGATGAATATCTTGCCTTCCTGTCGGCCTATCCGAAGCAGGAAATCAAGGAGCAGCTCGGCAATCCCGTCTGGCACATTCACGGTGGCAATCCGCCGAAAGCCAATATGCCGATCAGCTTTGCGCTGCTGCTCAATCTGGCGAGCGCCTGTCATGCGCAGGACAAGTCGGTGCTCTGGGGTTTCATTCGCCGCTACGCACCCGATGCGACGCCCGAAAACCTGCCCAAGCTCGATCTGCTGGCCGACTATGCGGTGAATTATTTTCATGACTTTATCGTGCCCGCCAAGACCTATCGCCGGGCGAGTGATCTGGAAGCCACCGCTCTGGCCGATCTTGCAGGCAAGCTCGAAACGCTGGATCACGAAAAGATGACAGCCGAAGAACTTCAAACCCTTGTCTATGATATCGGCAAGGCGCACGCCTTCGACAATCTGCGTGACTGGTTCCGCGGCATTTATGAAGTGCTGTTGGGTGAGGCGCAGGGGCCGCGCTTTGGCTCCTTCATCGCGCTTTATGGTGTGAAAGAAACGGCGAAGCTCATTCGTCGCGCACTGGCGGGGGAAGACCTCTCGAAATCTTGATCGGCTTGCCGCTTGCAGTGCCCGGCAGGGCGGGGGATCATGTCGTCCATGACGATGCCCCGTTCGGTCGCCGCGTATCTGGCTATTGCCTTGTTGTGCCTGAGTGTCACTTTCTGGGCGCGCCCCGTCATGGCCGAGGTGGAAACGCCACCTGATCTTGGCTCCGAGATTCACCCGGACCTTCGTATCGAACAGGTCAGGAAGATTTTCGACGAGGGTGAATTCGCTCGGGCGGCAGCCGAAGCGCGTCAATGCGATGCGCCGGGCGCCGACGCCTTGGCCGCGCGGGCCGCTTTGTCCGAGGGCGATTTCAACGGGACGCTCGCCACCCGCCGCAAGATTTTTCTGGCCGCCGAGGCGGATGCCCGCCGTGCCATTGCGCGCGACCCGCAAGACCCCGAAGGTCATCTCTATCTCGCCCTGGCGCTTGGCTTCCTCGGGCGGGTTGATGGCACACTGGTTGCCCATTTTGCAGGCTATGCCGACGAAGCGCGACGCGAGATCGACAAAGCCTTGAAGCTCGCTCCTGAAAGTGCCTGGGCCCACGCGCTGGATGGCGGTTGGAACCTCGAAATCTCGCGCGACGGCGGTATGCTCGGTGAGAAGATGTATGGCGCGTCGCCTGAAAAGGGTATTGCCGCCTTTCGCAAGGCGCTGACCTTGCAGCCCGGCAATGCAGCTATCGCCTATCAGTTTGCCTTGCAGCTTCTGGCGATGGGCGGCGTGGCGCATCGCGCCGAGGCGTATCGCGTGCTTGTCCGTTCGCTGGCGCCGAAAGAGGAAAACGCCGTGGAGAGGCTGGCGCGTCAGCGCGCGCGGCGTCTCAAGCTGACACTCGACACGCATGACGATCTCGCCATGAAATTTATTCTGCGTGAGGCGCTTGGTAGTTTTTCCGGCGCGCAAGGCAATGCGTCGGACGGGTTGCTGCCTCGCGGCAGCCGCTAGGGTCTATTGGCTCGCCCAGATGATGCGCGCCATCCAGAGGATTTCTTCCGTCTTCAGAACGCGCGTCTCAAAGGCAGGATTGAGCGAGTGAAGTTCGACCCGTTTCTCGCTTTGCCGCGCCAGCACCTTGGCGAGCACTTCGCCATCCATCGTTTTCACCACGACGCGGTCGCCTTTGTGGAGAGACGCTGCGGGCGAAACCACGATGATGTCGCCATTGCGATAGACCGGCAGCATGCTGTCGCCGGAGACTTCCAGCGCATAGGCATTTTCATCCTGCACATCGGGCAGCGAAACCTCGTCCCAGCTGCCGCCGACCGGGAAGCCCGCATCGTCGAAATAACCGCCGCTGCCCGCCTGCGCCAGGCCGATCAGCGGCACAGACTGCACCCGGTTTTTCGCAGCGCCACCATCGACCAGCATCACGAATTCATTGAGGCTCGAGCCTGTCGCGTCCAGCACGCGCGCCAGGCTCTCCGTGCTCGGCCAGCGCGGGCGACCTTCCGCGGTCACTCGTTTCGATTTGTTGAAAGATGTCGGATCGAGCCCCGCCGCCTTGGCGAGCCCCGACACCGACAGACCATTGACCCGCGCCAGTTCGTCGATCGCAGCCCAAAGCCGGGGATGGGAGAGGTTGCCCAGCATGACAAGCCCTGAATAGGTGAAAATTCCTAGGAATTATAACCTCTAATTTCTGTAATGCGAGCCTGAAATCAAGCTCCTTCCTTGTTCGCGTGGTCCCGCGCGGCTATGTTGCCGCCACATCAGGCGGAACGGATCATGGTCAGCATTTACAAGATAGTGAGCGAAGCTGAATGGCGCGCGGCCGAGGCCGCAGGCGTCTTCAGGGGTGCGGCCATCGACCTTCAGGATGGCTATATCCATTTCTCCACCGCCGAACAGGCCCCTGAAACAGCCGCCAAACACTTTGTCGGCGTCAGCGACCTGTTGCTGGTCGAGGTCGATGCCGATCTTCTCGATATCAAATGGGAAGTGTCGCGTGGCGGCGCGCTGTTTCCTCATCGCTATGGGGCCCTGCCGATGAGCGCGGTGACGCGCGTCGTGCCCTTGCCGCTTTGCGCCAGTGGCGCCCATCGTTTTCCCGACATGGCGGATTGAACGTGATCGATCTCTTTCCCCTCCTACGCCACGCGCTCAGCCTCATCGAGCCGGAGCGCGCCCATCGCCTGACGATTATAGGTCTCAAGACCGGCTTTGGTCCCCGTGATCGCGCGGCCGATCCTGCCTCTCTCAGCGTCGATCTCTTTGGCCTCCGGTTCAAAAACCCGCTCGGCATTGCCGCCGGCTTCGACAAGAACGGCGAAGTGCCCGACGCCATGCTTGCGATGGGCATGGGCTTTGCCGAAGTCGGTACCGTGACGCCGTGTGCCCAGGCAGGCAATCCGCGCCCGCGCGTATTCCGCCTGACCGATCAGGGCGCGGTCATCAACCGGCTCGGCTTCAACAATCAGGGCCACACCACCCTGCGTCGCAGGCTCGAAGCGCGCCGTCATCGGGGCGGCATCGTTGGCGTCAATATTGGCGCGAACAAGGACGCAGCGGATCGCATCGCCGACTATGAAGCCGGCATCCGGGCCTTCGAGGATCTGGCGGGCTATTTCACTGTCAATATTTCATCACCCAACACGCCGGGGTTGCGCGCGCTGCAAGGTCGCGAAGAGCTGGAAACCTTACTGACGCGCGTGTTGAAGGCGCGCAAGGGGAGCGTGCCGATCCTCCTGAAGATCGCGCCTGACCTCACTGCCGCCGACCGCGCCGACATCGCCGCTGTCACACTCGATCTCAAGCTTGATGGCCTCATTGTGTCCAATACGACCATCGAGCGTGAAGGTCTCGTCACCGGCCCTTACGCGCATGAAATAGGCGGGCTTTCCGGTCGCCCGCTTTTTCCGCTTTCAACCGAGGTGCTCGCCGATATGTATCGCTTGACGGGTGGCAAGGTGCCGATCATCGGCGTCGGCGGCATCTCGAGCGGCGCGGACGCCTATGCGAAAATTCGCAATGGCGCGTCCTTAATTCAGCTTTATTCCGCGCTTACCTATGAAGGTCCCGCCCTTGTCACCCGCATCAAGCGTGAACTCGCTGAAGCGCTCAAGCGCGATGGGTTCGCCCGCGTCAGCGATGCTGTCGGCGTAGATGTGAATGGATGAAATGCGAAAATCGAGGAGACGAGATGTCTGAAGTCACCATCTGGCACAATCCGCGTTGCAGCAAATCCCGCTCGACACTTTCCCTTCTTGAGAGCCACGGGCTTCAGCCCAGGATCGTCGAATATCTGAAGACGCCCCCGAGTGCTGCGGAACTGACATCTGTGCTGAAGAAACTGCACATGAAGCCGCGCGAGCTGATGCGCAAGGGAGAAGCGATCTACAAGGAACTGGGGCTTGCCGATGAAGCTTTGAGCGACGCGAAACTCATCGAAGCGATGGCCAAAAATCCCGTTCTGATCGAACGTCCCGTCGTATTATACGCCGCCCGCGCCGCCATTGGTCGCCCGCCGGAGAATGTGCTCGATCTCTTCACGGGGTTGTAAGCGCTGCCCGTCTGACCGAGCCATAGAACGGCAATAGCGTGAGTGCGCGCGCCACATAAAAGATCAGCAACGACGCCCACAGTCCGTGGTTGCCATAGGGCCCGGCAAGCACCCACCAACTGCCGAGAAAGATGGCGAGCGCGATAAACATCGCATTGCGCATTTCGACGCTGCGTGTCGCGCCGATGAAAATCCCGTCGAGCAGAAAGCACCAGACCGCCAGCACCGGCGCCATCGCCGCCCAGGGCAGATAGACATTGGCGGCGGCGCGCACTTCCGGTGAGGTGGTGAGCAGCGTGATGATGAACGGTCCCGTCGCAAAGAGAATAAGCGTCATCCCCAATGCTGTGACGCCTGCCCAAAGGCCCGTCAGCGCCACCGTGCGATCGAGCGCTTCGCGGTTCCTCGCGCCGATGGATTGACCGACCAGCGCTTCGGTCGCCGCACAAAAGGCATCCAGCAGGAATGCGCTGAAGGCGATGAACTGACCAAGTACGGCATTGCTTGCCAGCGTCACATCGCCCGCGCGCGCCCCTTGCGAGGTGAAAAAGGCGAAGGCGAATATCAGGCAAAAAGTGCGCAGCATGATGTCGCGATTGACGGTCAACATGCGCGTAATTTGAGTCGCATCGAGAATACGTGCCCGCACCCATTGGTTCGGTCCGTCATGGCGAAACGATTTCCATGCCAGATAGCCGCCGAGCAGCACCGCCGCACATTCCGCCATTACCGTGCCTGCTGCCACGCCTTTGACGCCCCAGCCAAGCCCCACGACGAAGCCTATGTTGAGTGCGATGTTGAGGAGGTTCATGAAGAGTTGAAGCGCCAGCGCGGTCTTGGCTTTCTGCCGACCGATGAACCAGCCGAGCAGCGCGAAATTTGCGAGCGTGAAGGGCGCGCTCCAGATGCGGATGCTGTAGAATCCATGCGCCAATGATTGCACTTCCGCGCTGCCCTTGAGCAGCGCGAAGGCGGCGAACCCGATGGGATATTGCAGCGCGATCAGCGCCGCGCCGATCACGCCTGCCACCAGCAGCGCGCGTGCGAGGTTGGCGGAGACTTCCAGATCGTCTTCTTCGCCCAGCGCCTGCGCGGTCAGCCCCGTCGTGCCCATGCGCAGAAAACCGAAACCCCAATAGACGAAATTGAAGATCGTCGCGCCCAGCGCCACCGCCCCCAGCGCTGCCGGATCGGGTATTCGACCGATAACGATCATGTCGGACAGGCCGAGCAGCGGTGTCGAGATATTGGACAGAATGATAGGCCCCGCCAGCCGCAGGACGCGGCCATGCGTGATCGTCGCCCGGTCCATGGTCCCGCCTTAGTCCTCCGCCGCTTTCAGCAGAAAATGTCCATGCGCCGCCGCAATGGGACGCGAGCGGTCTTCTTGCCAGGCTTCCGCATGCACGGTTGCGACGCGCCGGCCCTGCTTGGTGATATGCGCGCGGCCATAGGTATCGACGGGTTTGCCCGAGCGCAGATAGTCGATCGTGAGGCCAATGGGTTTCGGCACGGCGGTGATGCCCGTCTCGAAGGCAACCTGAATGATCGACGTCATTTCGAGGAACGCGCCGATGGCCCCGCCATGAAGCGCGGGCAGTACCGGATTGCCGATAAGCTTCGTGTCGAAACTCATGACGGTTGTGATTTCATTGCCCTTCTGGTCGATACTGATGTTCAGAAACTGCGCATAGGGGATCGCATCGAGAAAGCGTGCGAGGTCTGGCTTTGCCGGATTCTTGAGGGCGTCTGTCTTGCTCATGGCTCAACCCTCCTGCTTGTTGAGAAGGGCATCGGCATATTCCATCGGCGTTGCGCGATTGGCCGCCAGCATGAAAGTGCCGACACAGGTTGCGATCGGGTCGTTCTCGTCCGTGTGATAGGCCGTGCCGCGCACGAAAGCGATGTTCTTCGTCACCTTGTAGCAATGCGCATGCCCCATCAGCGTCTCGCCCGGCGTCGCCGGTTTCATGTAATCAATGCGCAGGTCGAGCGTTGCAATCGACATGCGTTCGGGGAGCGCAAGCTGCACGGCCACGCCGCATGCATTGTCGAGCATGGCGGTGATGACGCCGCCATGAATGACGCCGGTCTCGATATTGCCGATCAGCTTCTTGTCATAAGGTACGGTCAGCCAGGCCTCACCGGCTTTGGCGTCGGCAATCGTCAGGCCAAGGGCACTGGCGTGAGGCACATGCTGGATCAGCACATCCTTCATTTGGGCGATATTTTCGGGTGTCAGCTGGAATTCACTGGCCATGAGAAACGGGAACTCACTCTTGGGGATACAGACGGGGGCAAATGGCGGCAGGACCGAAGCGCTATTGTGGCCGGACCCTAGCCTCCTGTCGCTGATTTTGTAATGCCCTATGGATGCATTTCCCTTTGCGTCAGATGGCCTCCGCAGAGCAAGCCCATAGCACCGTCAATACCTAATATTTTCGTCAACTCATTGATTTAATGATGTTTTTCTAAATTTTACGACATCGCCAAATTGACCTTTTCGAAGCATCCTTTAGATTGGGGACCAGATGGGTGATAATGAATGAATTGCCGTCATTTTTACGGCTCAAGCAGAGGACTTTAAGGGTGGTGTTGGAATACGACAGCTTGCAGCGGGTGAAGGTCCGCGCATGAGCGACGTCAAGGAAGAACTGTCGTCAGCGTCGCCTCTTGTCTCATTTGACCCTTTGGTGACACCAAGGCCCAAGCCTCGAGGCAAGCGCGAGCAGACCAAACTCAACAATCGCGAAGCGATCCTCAATTCGGCGCGCGAGGTCTTTGCCGAGCTTGGCTATGGCGCGACGACGGTGCGCGATGTTATTCGCAAGACGGGCCTCGCGTCCGGCACCTTCTACAATTACTTCAAGAGCAAGGAAGAGGTTTTCGAGGCGATCATGGACGACGGCATGCGCCGCATCCGTCCGCGCCTCAAGGCCGACCGTATTCGCTCGCGCAACTTCGAGGAATTCATCCGCAACGCCTATACGACCTATTTCGATTATCTGGCGACGGACCGTCACACCTTCCAGATGATCCGGGGCAATCGCACATGGTTCCGTGTACGCATGGATACGGCTGAAATACTTGCCGGGCTGGAAGAGATTCGCGAGTATATCGACGAAGACATTCGCGATGGCAATCTTCCTCAGGTTGACAGCGAATACCTGATGGCCGCCGTTGTCGGCATTGCCACCGAAATCGGGGACCGCATGATCCTGCGTCAGAATATTGAACCCAAGGAAGCCGCCGAGTTCGCCACTTCGCTGGTGCTCAAGGGTTTCACCGGCCTGCCGCTGCTTTCCTCTGATGGCGACCCCGCAAAAAAAAATAATGCCAAGAAATAATATTCCCATGTTTTGGAGCGCCGCGTGAACATCCAGAAACTGATTGTTCGGAGCCTGCTGAAATTGCCAGATGGGGTTCTGCTCGCCATGTCGGGCGGCAAGCCCTTGCAGATCGACGGACGCACGCTGGATGTCAAGACGCAGTTCTTGGCAGCCCAGGGAGCCAAGGCCCCCTCGCTCACGACATTGCCGCCGGTCGAAGGCCGCGCCGCGACCTCCGCCGGTCTCGCCTTGCTCGACGGCCCGCGCGACCCGCATATCGATGTGCGCGACATGACGGTCGCGGGCGCGGAAGGCCCGCTGGACGCGCGTCTCTACACGCCAAAAAACGCCACCGGCCCGTTACCCGGTATTGTCTACTTTCATTTCGGCGGCTGCGTCATCGGCGATCTGGATACCTGCGACACCTTCTGCACCATGTTGTCCGAAATCGCCGATTGCGTTGTCTTGTCCGTTGCCTATCGCCTTGCGCCGGAACACAAGTTTCCCGCCGCCATCGACGATGCGCTGGCCGCCTTCCGTTTCGCTTGTGAAAATTCGGCGGCGCTTGGCATGAACCATCGCATCGCCGTCGGCGGTGATAGCGCAGGCGGCTATCTCTCAGCCGTTGTGGCGCAGGAAACGCTTCGTCGCGACGAAGAAACCCCTTCCGTCCAGCTTCTCATCTATCCAGTGACGGACATGGAATGGAAGGGCGGCTCTTACGAGAGTTGCGCGGATGTCTATCCCCTGACGGCGGATGTCATGGACTGGTTTATCGACACCTACCTGAACAATGACGCCGAAAAGAAAGACCTGCGTGCTTCACCCTTGAAGGCGACCGACCTTGAGGACATCGCGCCCGCTATCGTTATCACCTCGGGGTTTGACGTACTGCGTGATCAGGGTCAGGCCTATGCCGAAAAGCTCAAGGAGGCGGGCGTCAAGGTGACCGAGCGCTGCTATGACCGCCTGGCGCATGGCTTTACCGCCATGACAGGCGCGATACCGGTCGCCAAACGGGCCTGCGAGGAAGTCGCCCGCGATCTCCATAGCGCATTGCGCGGCTAGGCATTTTCTTTGCCAATTGCACTTGGCCTGTGCTAATTCACATTGTCCTTAGGGGAGTAGTCGCCCTCCGTCGCCAGACAGAGAGGGGCGCGTGTCAACATACTTGATCGGTTTGCGATCATGGCGCGGGCAGGGGTTCGGGTTTGCCCGAATTGATTGACGAGACCTTTGGCTTGAAGCGCATCTCCTCGCCGGGCAATGCGCTTTCGAGTCATTGGTTGTTAGTGCCCGGCCCCGAGAGATTTCATGGAAGCCTTCTTTATTTCACTGTCTGCGGTGGCCGTCGCCGAGATCGGCGACAAGACGCAACTTCTTGCGCTTGTGCTGGCCGCGCGCTTTCGCAAGCCCCTGCCGATCATCGCAGGCATCTTCGTCGCCACCATTGCCAATCACGCTATGGCGGCTGAACTCGGTATCCTCATCGCAAACTGGCTCACGCCGCAAACTCTCAACTGGATATTGGGCGCCTCCTTCGTCGCCGCCGGTATCTGGATGCTCATTCCCGACAAGGCGGATGATCTCGATGGCGACGCGGTCTCGCGTTTTGGTCCCTTCATCACCACGGTCATCGCCTTCTTTCTCGCCGAGATGGGCGACAAGACCCAATTTGCAACCATTGGTCTCGCCGCTCGCTTTCATGATCTTGTTGCCGTCGCGGCAGGCACGACCATCGGCATGATGATCGCAAATGTGCCAGCCGTTCTGCTGGGTGACGTTGCGGCAAGGGCGTTGCCCATGCAGTTGGTGCGCGGCACCGCCGCTGCAATCTTCATTGCCCTTGGCGTTGTCACGTTGTTGCAGGCGACAGGCCTCGTCTAGGCGTACTGCCGGATTGTCCCTATGCTCGCCGCACAAGAAATTTGAACAGGGAGTGAGGCCCATGCGGACGATGCGCGTGCATGAATTGTCGGAGGATATTTCTGTACTTCGAATGGATGAGGTGGAATTGTCGCCGCCTGCGCCGAACGAAGTGCGGCTCGCCCTCAAGGCCTGTTCGATCAATTTCCCCGATATTCTCATGGTGCAGGGCAAATACCAGTTCAAGCCCGCGCTGCCCTTTGCGCCGGGCATGGAAGGCGCGGGCGTTGTTGCTGAAGTGGGTAGCGATGTCACGACATTGAAATCCGGCGACCGGGTCGTGGCAGGCCTGCGCATCGGTGGTTTCGCCGAAGAGGTCAATGTCCCCGCCGAGGCCTGCCGTCCTATTCCGGGCAATATGGATTTCGTCAAGGCGGCTGCCTATCCCGCCGCCTATCTCACCGCTTATGTCGCGCTCGTCATTCGCGGCAATCTCAAGGCTGGCGAAACGCTTCTCGTTCATGGCAGCACCGGCGGTGTCGGCATGGCCGCCGTCGATGTCGGCAAGCTTCTGGGGGCGACCGTCATTGCAACCTCGGCTTCGGACGAAAAGCTTGAAGTCGTCAAGGCGCGCGGTGCCGATCACGTTCTTAATGTGACAGAGGGCTTCCGCGAGAAGGTCAAGGAACTGACCGGCGGCAAGGGCGCCGACGTCATCTATGATCCGGTCGGGGGCGATGTCTTCGATGAGAGCGTGCGTTGCATCGCCTGGAACGGACGCCTGCTCGTCATCGGCTTCACCAGCGGGCGCATCCCGATGGTCCCGGTCAACATGCCCCTCATCAAGGGCTTTTCCGTCGTCGGCGTCCGCGCTGGCGAATATGGCCGCCGCGACCCGGAAGCCGGTCGGGCCAATATCAAGGCGATTGACGAACTGGCTGCCAGCGGCAAGATCGACCCATATGTTTGCGCCACCTTTCCCCTGGAACGCGCCGTCGACGCCATGCGCATGCTTCAGGACCGAAAGGCCGTTGGCAAGGTCGTCATAACGATGAGTTAATATACCTGAGGCAGGATCATCCCGATTCTAGCGAAGGAGCGAGTGTATGAACGCGGTGACGAGATTTGGTGTGGTCGGCCTTTGTGTGGCGGCGCTCTTTGCCTGCTCCAAACCGGTCCCGCTTTCGGTGGGTGAAAAGGGTATCGGCCCCGTTACGGTTGCCACCCCCTTCAAGGTGGATGCTGTTGCCGGATTGTTGCCTTCCCGCAAGGTGGAGGCGACGGTTTCCGATAATCTGCAGCCCGGCGAACATGTCATTCGCGTCTCCGATGGCGACAAGGCTCTTTTCGAGCTTTATCCCTCGCGTGACGGCAAGACCGTTGAAAGCGCGCTTATTCTCGATGCAAGCCTCAACGACGCAAAAGGCATCCATATCGGCTCGACATTTGTCGAGGCTGTGCCCGATGGCGACACATCCGATTGCAGCATGGGGCAGGGGCCGAAAGCCGGCCGTCTCTATTGTCCGCAGGCGGACTCAACCCATGTCTTTTATGAATTGCAGAGCAGCCTCCCGTCCAAGGGCGACGCCGTTCCCGACGCCGAAGACCTGAAGACCTGGACCGTGACGGCCATGCTCTGGGATGGCAGCGAGCCCGCGCCGTAAGCGCAAGGCTCGCCTCCGATTTCTCAAAACCTCGGATCAGACGCTACGCTGCGCCTTGTCCTTGTCATTGGCGGATTGGATCATCTCGCGCATCTTCGCCCAGTCGTCCTGGCCGAGCTTTGAGAGTCGTCCAAAATTACCGCCCCCGGCGTTAAAGGCCGCGCCATCGATCGCGATGGTCTGACCTGTGAGATAGTCGCAACCATCCGCCATCAGGAAGGTTGCGAGGTTTTTCAATTCGTCCATTTCGCCCACGCGGCCCATCGGAATGCCGTCGCGCGAGCCTTCGCCATCGGTCGACTGACCGGGGCTGAGGCGTTCCCATGCACCCTTGGTAGGGAAGGGACCGGGCGCGATGGCATTGAGGCGAATGCCATAGGGACCCCATTCGGCGGCGAGCGACTTTGTCATGATATTGATGCCCGCCTTCGACATGGCAGATGGCACAGTGAAAGGCCCACCATTCCATATCCATGTCGTCAGGATCGAGATGACGCTGCCCGGATGCCCGCCTTCGATCCAGCGCGTGCCGCAGGCATGCGTCACATAGAACGAGCCGTGAAAGACGATGCCCGCAATGGCGTCGAAACCCTTGGGGCTGAGGTCTTTCGTCGGGCTGATGAAATTGCCCGCCGCATTATTGACGAGGCCCGTCAGCGGCCCACCATCGGCCCAGATTTCGCCGATCATGTCATCGACCGCGGCGGCCACGCGAATATCGACCGAATGAGTTTTCACCGACCCACCATGACGGTCCATCAGTTCCTTCGCCGTGTCATCGAGTACGTTCTTGCGCCGTCCGCAGATATAAACTTCCGCCCCAAGACGAAGGTAGTCCTCGGCCATCTCCTTGCCGAGGCCCGTGCCCCCGCCGGTCACCAGAATGCGTTTGCCCTTGAGAAGCCCATCGCGAAACATTGTGGACATGTCTTCCTCCCTGCTTGTTTTAAGCGGAGGATAGCAGGCGCAGGCGCATTTGCACGCCCCTCATGAAGGACGTAGCGGCACGCTGGGACAAGCGTGGAAGTTTAGCTCCGTGTCGTCAGATAGGTCCAGAGTCGCACCGCGATCCAGACCGGGATGACCACGACAGCGCCAAGCACGATGTAGCGGATCGACCAGTCGATGGCGTCAAAGCCCATATGCCAGATACGCGCGACCGTGTTGAGAAAGTCCCGCCACAGGTCCACCGGCTGAATGCCGAAAAATGCCAGCAATATGCCGACAATGACGGAGGCGACCAGAAGCTTGAAGAGTGTCGGGATCAGCGGGCCGCCCAGGAGCTTGTCCATGCTTTGTCGCTTTCTTGGCTGTTGTCTCTAGCTGTTCGAACTGACTTCAACATTATACTGCGTTACCGTCGGGAACGGTATCGTGATGCCTTCGGCATCCATACGTTCCTTGGCCGCCCGTGTGAGGTCGAAGCGTACCGGCCAGTAGTCCGAATTTTTCATCCAGACGCGCAGCAGCATATCGACCGAGCTTGCCCCAAGCGCGGAGACGGCGGCAAACGGCGCAGGATCTTTCAGCACGCGTTCGTCCTTGTCGGCCACGTCTTGTAGCGCCGCGATCGCCTTGCCGATATCGTCGCCATAGGAAATGCCGATGACGATATCGAGGCGTCTCGTCGCGTGATGGCTGTAATTCTTGACGGGCGAGTTCCAGATTTCACTGTTGGGCATTGAGATGCACAGATTGTCGGGTGTCACCATTTCGGTGGTAAAGAGAGATAGTTCGACAATCGTGCCGCCAACACCGCCCGCAACCTCCACATAGTCGCCTGCCTTGAACGGCCGGAAGATCAGCAGCATGACACCCGCCGCTACATTGGAAAGCGTACCCTGAAGGGCGAGCCCGACGGCCAGACCGGCAGCGCCGAGAACGGCAATGAGGCTCGCCGTCTGTACGCCGAATTTCGCGAGGACCGCCAGCACCGTGAAAATGATGACGACATAGCGCACAACGCTGCCGAAGAAGCTCTGTAGCGTCATATCGAAATTGGGAAGATGTTTCAGCGCCTTGATCGTCAGATTGCGCGCGCGCCCGGAAAACCAGAAGCCGAGAACGAGGATCAGCAAGGCCGATGAAAAGCTCAGTCCATGTTCGATGATAAGAGGGAGAAGGGTGTCCATATTGGCCATCAGCTTCTGCGGCAGTTCTTCCGAAATCACGAACCAGGCTCCTCAATCATTCATTGCGCTATGCTGGACGGCCCGTGCCAATCTCATATGGCTCCGTTCCGCGCCTCACACGGTTTATAGTCCATTCATGACCAAACGGCACCCCCGCACAGAAGGCGAACATCGTCCATCGATTGGAAAATCGGTGCCTGCGCTTGTCTTGCCGCTCCGCTTCACGGACTGGTTTGCCGCGCGTGGCTGGAAACCAAGGCAGCATCAACTGGCCCTGCTGGACCTCGCCGCGCGTGGCCGCTCGGCCCTCCTCATCGCGCCCACAGGCGCAGGCAAGACCTTGGCGGGCTTCCTGCCGAGCCTTGTCGAGTTGAGCGGGAAGGAACCTCACTCCCCGAGCCTGCACACACTCTATATCTCCCCGCTGAAGGCCCTCGCCGTCGACGTCAAACGCAATCTCGAAACGCCGATTGCCGAAATGGGGCTCGATATCCGCGTCGAGACGCGCACCGGCGACACGCCGCAGAACCGCCGCATGCGCCAGCGCCGCGATCCGCCCGATATTCTGATGACGACGCCCGAGCAATTGGCTCTGCTGCTGTCCTATGACGATGCAGGCAGATTCTTCGGCAACCTCAAATGCGTTGTGCTTGATGAATTGCACGCGCTGGCAAATTCCAAACGCGGCGATCTCTTGTCATTGGGCCTTGCGCGCCTCGCCGTCCTTGCGCCCACCATGCGCCGTGTTGGTCTTTCGGCCACCGTCGCCGAGCCCGACGAATTGCGTCGCTATCTCATGCCGCAAGGGACGACCGAAAACCTGTCGGATGTCGTCGTCGCCCCGCCCGGCGCCACGCCCGAAATCGGCATTCTCGTGCCGCATAATCCCGAAAGCGACGACCCCAACGATACACGTATTCCCTGGTCCGGTCATTCCGCGCGCCACGCGCTCCCCGAAGTCTATGAAGAGATCAAAAAGCGCAAGACCACCCTCGTCTTCGTCAATACGCGTTCACAGGCTGAATTCGTCTTTCAGGAACTCTGGCATCTCAATGAGGACAGCCTGCCCATCGCGCTGCATCATGGGTCGCTTGGCGCCGAGCAGCGCCGCAAGGTCGAAGCCGCCATGTCGGAAAATACATTGCGTGCTGTCGTCTGCACCTCGACGCTCGATCTCGGTATTGACTGGGGCGAGGTCGATCTCGTCATCTGCCTCGGCGCACCGAAAGGCGCGAGCCGTCTCGCCCAGCGCATAGGCCGCGCCAATCACCGTCTCGACGAACCTAGCCGCGCGCTTCTTGTGCCCGCCAATCGCTTCGAGGTGCTGGAATGCGAAGCCGCCCGCGCCGCCGCTACCGAAGGCGCGCAGGATGGCGTGATCCGCCGCGAGGGCGCGCTTGATGTCCTCGCTCAGCATGTTTTGGGTCGCGCCTGTTCCGAACCTTTCATGCCGGACGATCTCTTTATCGAGGCCCGCGCCGCAGCGCCCTATCGCAACATCACGCGCGAAACCTTCGACCGCGTCGTGGATTTTGTTTCCACGGGCGGTTATGCGCTCAAATCCTATGATCGCTATGCACGGCTGCGGCCCATGTCCGCCATGACGGGCGATATGCGCCTGCGTCCCGCCTCGCCTCAGGTCATCCAGCAATATCGCATGAACGTCGGCACCATTGTCGAGGCCGCGATGGTCAAGGTTCGCATGGTGAAGCCCGGCAAGCGTCCGCGCAGCAGTTACGGTGGCCGCCTGCTCGGCGAGATTGAGGAATATTTCATCGACCAGCTGATCTCCGGCGACACGTTTCTCTTTGCCGGTCATCTCCTGCGTTTCGAAAGTATGGTCGAGACGGAAGCTTTTTGCTCGAAAGCCGAATCCGGCGACCCGATGATCCCCTCCTATTATGGCGGCAAGTTTCCTCTCTCGACCTATCTCGCAGAGCGCGTACGAAAGATGCTGGCGCATAAGGAACAGTGGAGCCTGCTGCCCGATCAGGTCGCCTCATGGTTGCGCATGCAGGAATGGCGTTCCGTCCTGCCGCGCGAAGGCGAATTGCTGGTCGAGACTTTCCCGCGGGGCGATAAATACTATCTCGTCTGCTATCCCTTCGAGGGCCGCCTCGCGCATCAGACGCTCGGCATGTTGCTGACCCGCAGATTGGATCGCGCGGGCGCACGACCGATGGGTTTCATCGCGTCGGAATATGCGCTCGCCATCTGGACCCTGCGCGATGTCGGGCTCATGTCTGAACGCCATGAGCTACCGCTCAACGAACTCTTCGCCGAAGACATGCTGGGCGATGATCTCGATGCCTGGCTTGCGGAATCGAGCCTGCTTAAGCGCACCTTCCGCGACTGCGCCATCATTTCCGGCCTTATCGAGAAACGCTATCCCGGTCAGGAAAAGACGGGCCGTCAGGTCACGTTTTCGTCGGACCTCATCTACAATGTGCTTCGTGAACACGAGCCCGATCATATCCTGTTGCAGGCGACAATGGCGGATGCCGCCACCGGTCTGCTCGATGTCGCTCGCCTTGGCGACATGCTGAAGCGCGTCAAACGCCACATTCGCCTGCAAAGGCTTGATCGCGTCTCGCCTTTGGCCGTACCTGTATTGCTCGACATCGGCAAGGAGGCGGTCGCGGGTGAGGCCAATGAATTCCTGCTGAGCGAAGCCGCCGACCAACTGATCGAAGAGGCCACACGACTTGTCTGAAACACCTCCTCTGCGCATCGCCGGTGCTGTGCTGACCGTTCTGCCCGAAGGCGCGGTCTGGTGGGAGGCCGAACGCATGTTGATCGTTGCCGATCTTCATTTTGAAAAAGGCTCGTCTTATGCGGCCAGGGGCTTGGCCTTGCCGCCTTATGACACGCGGGCAACGATCAGTCGTCTCGCCGCTCTCGTAACGCGGCTCAAGCCCGCTCGTCTTATCGCGCTTGGCGACAGTTTCCATGATCGCGCCGCCGAAAGCCGCATGGCTGAAGAGGATCAGGCGGCGCTTGCGGCGCTGACGCAAACAACCGACTGGATATGGATCACCGGCAATCACGATCCCGTCCCACCGCGTCGTTTCGGTGGTGCGGTGCACGAGGAATTGACCGTCGGTCCGCTCACCTTCCGTCACGAGCCGCAGCCTGCGCCCGCCACGGGCGAGATCGCCGGCCATCTCCATCCTGTTGCCGCCGTGCGCGTGCGCGGTCGTCGGTTGCGGCGTCGCTGTGTTGTGTCAGACAGCACGCGCGCTATCCTGCCGGCCTTCGGCGCTTATGCTGGCGGGCTCAATGTGCTGGATGATGCCTATCGTCCATTGCTGCCCGCCACCGGCTTTCACGCCTGGCTGATGGGCCTGCGCAAGGTTACGCCTGTTGCCGCAGCGCGCCTTGAGAGCGACTAAAAGTTAAGGATGATGAGCAGCGTCAGCCCCAGCGCGACCTCGACCAGAATGGTAAAGGGCCTGAGCAGCGCGCGATACCAGCCCGGCACAGGGCTTTCATCGCCTTCGCGTTCGCTCATCGCCAGCACCAGATAGCCGACCATCAACAGGCCAAGCGCCACGGGCGGCGTCAGAAAAATGGTCACCCAGGCAAAGGGCAGCATCAGGGTCACGGCGGCCAGCGGTCGAAACCGCAAATGTTCGCCCCCCGCCATCAACGCCACACCCCAACGAATGCCCGCAAGGAACGACAGCAGCGCCGCCGCATAGGTGATCTCGACTTTCAGCACATTGGAGACGCCATTGGCCGGATAGCTCATCACCACCACCATCGCCATGGCGACGAGAGGCACCAGCACGCCATATCCCATGATGAGGACCGGGCGGAAGCCGGGCTGCATCCGCTTCGGCGCTTTGATTTTCTGCGCTTTGACGGGCTTTGCGTCGACGGGGGTGGCTTCAACCGGTGCGGCGCTTTCGGGCGCGACTTCCGCTTGCGTCGCTTTGACAATCTCGGTTGCCGGAGCTTTGCCCTCATCGGCGTTCGCCGTCGGCGCAAGCTTCATTGGCGCGATACTTGGCTCAGCACTCATGCATTCGATCCCCCTAGGCCGTTGTCAGCCCAGTTTTGCGAGGAATGGAAACACGCTGAGAAGGGTTATGGCAATCTTTTCAAAGGAGCCAAGGACCATTAGCAGCCCGGTGAGGCTTAAGAGCAACCCTGCGGCCTTCTCGATTTTCCCCATATGTCGGCGGATTTTGACCGCAAAAGACAGGAACCAGCGCACCGCGAAGGCGGCGGCAAGGAAGGGGATGCCGAGCCCGAGCGAATAGGTGGCGAGCAGCAACACGCCCGATGTCAGGCTCTCCTGCGAGGCGGCAATAGCGAGAATGGTGGCAAGGATCGGTCCGATGCAGGGCGTCCAGCCAAAGGCGAAGGCGAGGCCGAGCACATAGGGGCTGAGAAACTGAAGCCACAGGCTTTCCGTCACATCGCCGATATGATCGGGTTGAAAGCGCGCCTCGCGGTTGAGAAAGGCAATCTTGAAGAGGCCCATATAGTGAAGGCCGAAAATAATGATGACGACGCCAGCGATGCGGCCCAGCAGTTCCTTGTGGGCAAGGATCAACGGATTGATGGCCGATGCGCTCGCCCCCAGCGCAATGAAGATGGTGCTGAAACCCAGCACGAAACCGATACCGCCGAGTGCTACGCGCCGCGTCAGCCCTTCCGAGCCAAGCTCCTCGCCCAGCGAATCTTCGCGTGTCAATTCTTCAAATGACGTGCCCGCAATGAAGCAGAGATAGGCGGGCACCAGCGGCAGCACGCAGGGCGAGAGAAAGCTCAAAAGTCCGCCAGCGGCGGCGGCGGCATATGAAATATCGAATCCGGACATGAACTAGCTTTCGTCGGCCTTGTAACTTTCAAATTTGGCGCCGACACGTTTGGACTTTTCGCTGTCCACATCAACCCCGAAACATGCGAATTATTGCCACGCCAACCCGAATTCGGCGTAATCCTCTATCGCTGCCGCAGGATCGCCGACCCAAGCCATCCGGCAAAGGCAGCCCCGATCACGGCGATCAGGCCATAGAGCAACGCATCATTATGCGCAAAGCGATAGAGAAAACGCTCAAGCCCGCTCTTGTCGATATAGAGCGGCGACGAAATCGCATCCACCACCTGGCCATCATGGAAGAGAAATACGGTCGCCGTATAGAGGCCCACGGGCACGTTGGCGGGAATATCGACGGTGGCGCGAAACAGCGTCTGGCCGAGAAAGATGATGCCGCCCGGATCGCTGATATAAAGATTTTCGCGTCGTTTGTTGCGGATCAGCGCCTTTTCAAAATCGCGTTCTTCGGCAGGCGACATGATCTCAATGCTGCCATCGACGCCCTGCGCCACCGGCGCGCCGAAATCGATATTGTCTATGCCTATCTGCTCGCGTTGCAGCATCGCTGTTTCCGCTGTCACCTCCAGCGGGCGCGAGCTTGCCACCGCATAATAGCCCGGCACTTTGGGAAAGGTCAGCGCATCATGGTTGAGCCAGATGCCCGCAACCTTCGTCTTGCGGCGTACAGTGACGGGTCGCGTCGGCCCTGTGACGACAACCACGACGTCGCGGTCGAGCGCGCGCTCATTGGCGGTGTTGACCTCGATCGCGCCGAACAGAAGAATCTGCGTGCCGGTGAAGTTGGAGCGGATACGCACCTGATGTTCCGAAAGGTCGGTGACAAGCTGCGCAGCGGAGGCGGGAAGGAGGCTGCCAACGAAAAGCGCCAGTGTCGCCGCGAGGCCTATGCGTGTGAAACTCATCATGAGTGTGGCGCCACATCGGTGATGGAGTAGAGGTCTGCAGGCGGCGTCACCAGATCCCAGCCGAGCCGCAAACCCATGACGAGAACGATAATGGCGAGCATGGCGCGTAGTTGTTCGCCTTGAAGTTTGGTCGCCGCCTTGACGCCATATTGCGCGCCGACCACCCCACCCAGCACCAGCAGCAGCGCCAGCATCGCATCCACTGCCTGATTTTCAACCGAATGCATGACGCCTGTGAGTGCGCTGACGAAAACGATCTGGAACAGCGACGTGCCGATTACGACGGATGTGGGCATCCGCAGCAGGTAGATCATGGCCGGTACCATGATGAAGCCGCCGCCAACACCCATGATGGCCGACAGAATGCCGACGAAATAGCCGATCAGGATGGGCGGAATGATGCTGGTGTAAAGTTTGGACCGACGAAAGCGCATCTTGAAGGGCAGTCCATGTATCCAGCTATGTTGCCCGCCACGGTTGGACGGAATCACCCTGCCGCTTCGCGCCGCCATGATCGCGCGCAGGCTTTCGCTCAGCATCATCACGCCGATGATCGTGAGGAAGATCACATAGATGACCGAAATCATCAGATCGACCTGACCGATCTGGGTCAAAAGACGGAAAATATAGATGCCGGTAATGGAGCCGAAGACACCGCCCACCAGCATGATCCCGCCCATCTTGAAGTCGATGGAGGCGTTGCGCCAATGCGCGAGCGCGCCAGTGACCGACGAGGCGACGACCTGTGTCGATTGCGTACCCACGGCGACGGCGGGCGGAATGCCGAGAAAGATCAGCAATGGCGTCATCAGAAAGCCGCCGCCCACGCCGAACATGCCGGAGAGAAAGCCAACCACCAGCCCCATCGCAAGGATCATGATGATATTGACCGGCAATTCGGCAATCGGCAGGTAAATCTGCATAAGCGTCAGGACTCCGTGGGCCTTCAGTGCCCGTTCTTTTGTCCTTCGGGGAAGGGAGAACTGGATGGATCGCCTGATAAGCGTAGACCCAGACCACAGAGTCGAAAAGTGAAATGCGTCCAATTTCCAACGCAATCAGACGCCGCGCGCATCTTTCATGTGGCCTGATGCACAATCGTAACGTGGATGCTTCCGTGCGGGGATCAGCGACAAAAAAGAGAGCCTGAAAGTCGCGTCGCTCAGTGCGTGGCGATTTCCAGCGACTTGAGCGTGGCGGCATTCACATTGCCGGTCTGATCGAGCCCGGCGCTGCGCTGATAGGCGGCAATCGCCTCGTGTGTGCGCGGTCCCATCAGCCCGTCGGACGAGCCGGGGTTATATCCGAGCTTCATCAGATAGGCCTGCGCCTTGGCGACGTCGTTGCGCGCCGCCGACGCCTCGATGCTGCCGGTCATGTCGGTGGCGCTGGCGTTGCTGGCCGAAGAGTCGGCGCGACCGCCCATGCTGCTGAGATCGCCATTGGCGACCGGATCGGGACGTTTGGCCCGCCACGCCGCAACAGCTGCCTTGGCCGAGGCGAGCTTGCTGGCATCAAGCTTTGAAGCAATCTCGTCTCGCTTTTTGGCCGCGCCCTGATCGCCGCCCTCGGCGGCAATGGCGAACCACTGATAGGCAAGGCTCAGGTCCTGCGGGATGCCGAGGCCGCGTTCTTCCAGAATGGCGAGATTATACTGGCTGTCGCCAAGGCCATAGGCGGCGGCTTGGCCGAACCAGCGCGCCGCCGTCTTGAAGTCCTGCCTCGTGCCGCGGCCTTCGGCATAGATCACGGCAAGATTGTGCATTGCCTTGACGTTGCCCTGTGCAGCGGCCTTCTCATACCAGCCGCGCGCCTTCGCATTGTCCTGGGTGACGCCACGGCCTTTTTCATAAAGCGCCGCGAGGCGATATTCAGCGATGGCCAGACCCTGATCGGCGGCCTGATTGTACCAATAGGCAGCCTGCTTGAGGTCTTGCGGCAAGTCTTCGCCATTGGCGTAGCGCTGACCGACTTCATATTGCGCGGTGGGATCTCCCGCCACAGCGGCGTCGCGCAAGCTTTGCTCGGCCGATGACATGTCGCCCAGCGGCGTGCTCGCCACAGGCTTTGACGGCGCGGGCGTGACAGATGGCGCAGGCGTAATCGAAGGCCCGGTCGTCACCTTGTTGGCAGGTCGCGCGGGCGCAGGCGCAGGCACGATTGTGGTGGATGCCGAAGCATTGGCTTTCGCGGCAGCTTCGACATCTTCCGGTGTGGCCTCCGGATTATTCCTGGTGGGGGTGGCGTCGGCCGGATTGGTCGGCCCGGCGGGCACGGTTGTCGGCGCAGCGCCGGTTGGCGCCGTCTGTGTATTGGCGTCCATATCCGCTGGCGCCATGTTGCCGACAGTGTCGGTCGTCACTGGTTTGTTCGTCGAGACGATCACCGGCTCCTGGGCGAGCATGCGCCAGGCCCCGAAGGCGATCGCCGCAACCACCAGCACGGCAAGGCTTGCGAATATGAATTTCTTGGACTTGCCCTCTTCGGGCTGCATCGCAGCATAGCGCGGCGAATTCGGATTGCCGTAATGCCCCATCATGGGCTGTGGCGCGTTATTGCCCGCCAGTGCGGCGGCCTGTGCAGCGCGTCGCGCGGCGGCCATAAAATCCTGTTCGACCCGCTCGGGTGTGCTCATCACGGGCGCGACAGGCTGATCCTCGATCTCGTCGTCTTCGAAATCATCCTCGTCGATGTCTTCAGCCGGTTTCTGCGCTGATATATCAAGCCTCGGCTCGACCCGACCGTTCTCGCTTGCCGATACAAAGGGTGGCGGCACATCGGAGATGTAGTCTGTGTCTTCGCTCCGCACAGTTTTCGGCGTCTGAGCAGCCGGCGCAGCAGGCGCTCGGGCCGTAGGCATCGGCGCGGGCGGCGTTTCATGAAACGTGTCGCGAATGTCGGGCCTGCGGAATTCCGACATGGGCGGCGCGCCGAAGCCGCCGCCAAGCGAAGGCGCGTCAAAATTGGGGACGGGGAAGGCCTGCCCGCCGGGGAAAGGTTCGCCGCCATGGGCGCCCGGCATGCCGACATTGACCTGCGGCGACAGGCCGCCCGAGGCGACCGTCTGCTTCAACGAACTGCGTGTCGCTTTTGTCTCGCGTTCGATCCGGCCCAGCCGATCGGTCATTCGTTCGAGCAGGACGTTGAGATTATCCGTCGTTTCACGCGAGCGGTTCTCGGCCACATGCATGTGGTCGGACATGCCTGCGATGGCGCGTTCGATCGTCTGCGCCGCCGTCAGGGACATTTCCTCACTCTGATGCAGGCGCTCGGCCATTTCTTCCAGACGGGACTGAATTTCGCGATCGCGCGCTTCGATTTCATGCGACACGTCCTGTGCGCGCGTATTGTTCATCTCCTCCAGTCGATGAGCGATGTTCGTCACCGTCATCTCGAAGGTCTTGAGCGTTTCGTCGGTGCGCTGTTCCGCGCGTTCCAGCCGATGCGAGATTTCGCCGAGCTGGGCCTGAAGGTTTGTAATGGTGGATTTATGGCGTTCCGCGTCGTCGCGTTCGGCGATGGCCTTCAGGGCGGCGTCCACCGCATTGCCGCCGACATTGGAAACGGACTGCTCCATCTTTTCCAGGCGCTGGGCAAGCATCTGCATATGTTCTTCGGCGGCACGTGCGCGGGCTTCGGCTTCTTCGCGCGCTTCTTCTTCTTCGTGTTCTTCCACACGTTCGGCGATGCTGCTCAAGCTGCGGCGGATTTCGGCCAGCGAGTCGTCGGTGCGTCGTTCCGCTGTTTCCAGATGATCGACCACCGCATTGACGGCCTTTTCCAGCGTCTGCAACTGGGCGCGGTCATCTGCGCCTTTGCGCCCGCCAACGACGTTGCGCGCGGATTCTGCGGCTTCGAGGCGTTCGCTCAACTGCTGTATCTTGCGTTCGAGCGGATCGAGCGTGCGCGCATCGGGTGAAACGTGATCCATATGGCGTTCAGATTCCTCAAGCCGTTCCGACAGGACACCGACCGTCTGCTCCATCCGGCGGGCCAGTTCCTGATTACGGCGTTCGCTCTGCTCGACGCGGGAAACAATATTGCGCATCGCCTCGGCCACTGGGGCCATCTCGATGGCGACATGTTCTTGCTGATAGCCGACATTTGTTTCGGCTGCTGACGCAGGTCCACGGCTCGGCATTTCGGAACGAGGGCGCGACGCTGCGCTCTCGCGAATGGCGCTCGCATCCTGTGAGGGCTGGCTGACCTCGTCGGTCCCGCCATCCATAATGATTTGATTGAGCCATGCGCCAAGCGTCACGCCCGCGCGTCGTGCTGCCTGTTTGGCAGCTTCGCGCGCTTCGGGCTCAATGCCCTTTACGCTCCAAGGAACACCCGATCTCATCCGAATCACTGCCCGTTAACCGTTTGAATAAGTATAGGCCACATCATCTGGTATTATGAAGTATGGCTTTCACTATTCCTTGGTCTTGCAAAGCGCGTCCGCCTGATCGTGCCCGGTTTTTAGCCCGACAGGCATCTCGGCCCGAAATTCCGACCAGAAATTGCCCCTGCATAAAACGCTTGTGAGGGTAAATGCCGCGTTAATAGGTGTTGAGATTCCGTGTTTTTATCCACAAATCCACGGTTTCTCCCCGTCAGATGGTTCATGCCGGGACAGTTCGCGCATATCGGCAGGCAGGGGGGGCGACTATTTCGTCGCGAATACCTGTGTCGCATAGACTTTTTTGCCCGCCCGCGCGATCCCGATGCCGCTTCTGACATAGCTGCCATTGCGAATGTTCTTTCGGTGCAGGGGGCTGGTGATCCACTGCTTGACGAAGGCCTCCGCCAGAATGTCGGGCGAGACCTCGGTGACCCCGTCGAACATGCCGATGTTTTCCGCATAGCCGCTGTTGAAGTCGTGGTCGACCGCCTTGAGCCGTTCGCCGGGCCCTTGTCCGTCTGGATTGTAATGGCCGAAGAAATTGCGGGCTGCCATATCGGCGCTATGGACGGCGGCGGCGCGTTGCAGGATGGAGTCATTGGCGAGTGGCGGCAGCTTGTATTGCGCGCGATAGGCGTTGATGTCGCGCAGGATCGCCCGGGTGACGGCATCAGGCGCTTGCGCGCGTGCGCTGGCTTCCGCCGGCAGCGTCGAAATATTGGTGCGCATGGGCTTGTCCGGGGCCGCATTTGGTGTGGCGCAGGCCGTCAAAAGCATTGAAAAAACGAGCATTGCCGTCGCATTGTTCAAAAATTTCATGACTCTCTCTCCCAATTCCCGATTCTGCCCATTGACGTTGACGTAAGCGTCAATTAGCGTCCCGCCAACAAAAATACAAAAAACAAGTGTCACCATAGCGACCGGACAGTCGGCTCGCAGGGGGAAGCGACGGCCTCGCCCTGAAAATAGACCGAAGTCCACAAAACAGGGAGCGATAAACATGATGGATAATCAGACCCGTAGCCGTGCCTCCAACAATGCCAGCGATCAGGGCGCCGAAGCCACTCATATCAATGGCAAGCTCATTACCTTTTCGATCACGCAGCTCGCCGAGGAATTCGGCCTGACCACCCGCGCCATCCGTTTTTATGAAGACAAGGGCCTGCTGAAGCCGGAACGTCAGGGACAGACGCGCATCTACTATCCGCGCGACCGCGCCCGCCTCATCCTGATCGTCCGTGGCAAGAATGTTGGCCTGGCGCTTTCCGAGATAAAGGAAATCCTGAGCCTCTACGATCTCAGCGATGGTTGCGAGACGCAGAACCGCGTGGCGATCGACAAGTTCCGCCGCCGTATCGACAGCCTCGAAAAGCAGCGTGACGAAATCGATCTGCAGATCGAAACGCTGAAACAAAGCTGCGCCAATCTCGAAAGCCAGCTCGCCGACCAGATTGCCGAGAGCGAACTCGCCGAAAAGGGCGCTGGCCAGCGCAAGCGTCAGAAGGCGATGGCCGCCAAGATGGCGAAGATCAATGGTGAGACTGCGGCGCACGTCAACGCCTGAACTTTCCTTTAGCCCAGAGTTCAACCCCAGAGTTTAGCCAAGGGTCAACAATGCCAAGCTACAAAGCCCCTCTGGAGGAATATCGTTTCCTCCTGAACGACACGTTCAACTTGTCGCAATATTCGGACCTTCCCGGCTTCCGGGATGCGCCCCTCGATATTGTCGACCAGATTCTGGAGGAAGCCGCCAAGCTTTCCGAAGAAGTTCTCCAGCCGCTCAACGCGGTTGGCGATCAGGTGGGCTGCAAGCTGGAAAACGGCGTCGTCACGACGCCGCCGGGCTTCAAGGAAGCTTACAAGACGCTGGTGGATGGCGGCTGGCCTGCGCTGGTCGCCGACCCCGCCTATGGCGGGCAGGGTCTGCCCAATACGCTCGGCGTCTTGTTCAACGAAATGGTCTCGTCGGCCAATATGGCTTTCGGCATGTATCCGGGCTTGAGCCACGGCGCTTATTCCGCGCTGCTGCATCACGGCTCGGATGATCTGAAAGACAGATATCTACCCAAGCTCGTCACCGGCGAATGGACCGGTACGATGAACCTCACCGAACCCCAGTGCGGTACGGACCTCGGTCTCATTCGCACCAAGGCGACGGAAGTTGGTGACGGTTCCTACAAGATCACCGGCACCAAGATTTTCATCTCCGCTGGCGAGCACGACCTTGCCGACAATATCCTTCATCTCGTGCTTGCCCGCATCGAAGGCGATACGCCCGGCATCAAGGGCATCTCGCTTTTCATCGTGCCGAAATTCCTCGTGAAGGAAGACGGCAGCCTCGGCGCGCGCAATGGCGTCTCCTGTGGCGCGCTCGAACACAAGATGGGCATTCACGGCAACGCCACCGCCGTCCTCAACTATGACGAAGCCATCGGCTGGATGGTAGGCGAACGCGAAAAAGGCATGCGCGCCATGTTCACGATGATGAACGAAGCGCGCCTCGGCGTTGGCCTGCAAGGCCTCTCGCAATCCGAAGTCGCGCTGCAAAATGCTGTCGCCTACGCCAAGGACCGTCTGCAGGGCCGCTCGCTCACCGGCGCCAAAGACACCGACAAGCCCGCAGATCCGTTGCTCGTCCATCCCGACATTCGTCGCATGTTGCTCAACGCCAAATCCTTCAACGAAGGCGCGCGCGCGCTTCTCGTCTGGACGGCGCTACACGGCGATCTGAGCCATGCCTCGGATGACGCCGCCGTGCGCGAAACGGGCGACGACATGATGGCGCTGCTCACGCCGGTGGTGAAGGGCTATCTGACCGATCGTGGTTTCGCCAATGCGGTCGAGGCCCAGCAGGTCTGGGGCGGTCACGGCTATATCACCGAGAATGGCATGGCCCAGTTCGTGCGCGATGCCCGCATCGCCATGATCTATGAAGGCGCGAATGGCGTGCAGGCGCTCGATCTCGTCGGTCGCAAGCTCGCGTCCAATGGCGGTCGCGGCGTCTTTGCCTTCTTCAAGCTGATTGACGATTTCGTCGCCGAAAACAAGAACGAGAAACTGGCGACCTATACCGACGCTCTTCTCGCAGCCCGCAAGGACCTCGAAGCCGCCACCCTGTGGTTCATGGAGAATGCGCTGGCCAATCCGGACAATGCGGGTGCAGGTTCGTCGGATTATCTGCATCTCTTCGGCGTCACATCCGTGGCCTATATGTGGGTGCTCATGGCGCGCGCCGCGTTCGCCAAACTTGAAGCGGGCGAGGGCAACAAGGCCTTTTACGAAACCAAGCTCAAGACCGCGCGCTATTACATGGACCGCGTCGTGCCTGAAACGACAACCCTTCTCGCGCGCGTCCGTGTCGGCGCCGAGCCCCTGATGGCCTTCACCGCCGACGAATTCTGATTACGACACCAACAAAAGAAACGGCTGCAAAAAGCAGCCTCACGGGAGACGACGAATGACGATGATTGCAGGCTATAAATCCCCCTGGCTTAACGAAGAGCTTGAAATCCTCCAGGACGCGGTGGCGAAATTCTACACTAGGGAATTCACGCCGCTCGCCGAGAAGTGGAACGAACAGGGCCATGTCGATCGCGACGCCTGGAACAAGGCTGGTGAAGCTGGCATCCTTTGCGCCTCCATCTCTGAGGAATACGGCGGCGGCGGCGGCAACTTCGCCCATGAAATGGTCATCACGCAGGAACAGGCTCGCGCAGGCGTTCCCGGTTTTGGCAATTCCGTTCATTCCGGCATCGTCGCTCACTACATCCAGTCCTACGGTACCGAAGAGCAGAAAAAGAAGTGGCTGCCCAAGATGGCCTCCGGCGAAATGGTCGCCGCCATCGCCATGACAGAGCCCGGCACGGGCTCCGATCTTCAGGGCGTCAAGACGACTGCCAAGAAGGTCGGCAATCAATATGTCGTGAACGGTCAGAAGACCTTCATCACCAACGGTCAGCAGTCCACCCTCATTTGCGTCGTCGCCAAGACCGATCCCAACGCGGGCGCCAAGGGCACCTCGCTCATCATGGTCGAAACCGAAGAAGTCGAAGGCTTCCGCCGTGGCCGCAACCTCAACAAGGTCGGCCAGCACGCGCAGGACACGTCAGAACTTTTCTTCGATGACGTAAAAGTTCCGACTTCCAACCTTCTCGGCACAGAAGAAGGCAAGGGCTTCTTCCAGCTCATGCAGCAATTGCCGCAGGAACGCCTTATCATCGCCGTGCAGGCTTGTGTGGCGATGGAAAAGGCCGTGGAACTCACCGCCGCCTACACCAAGGAGCGCAAGGCCTTCGGCCAGTCGATCCTCGATTTCCAGAACACGCAGTTCAAGCTTGCCGAATGCAAGACAGAAGCGGCCATCGCCCGCGTCTTCACCGACGATTGCGCGGTGAAGCTTCTCGACGGCAAGCTCGATGCCACAACAGCCGCCATGGCGAAATGGTGGACCACCGAAAAGCAGTGCCAGATCGTCGACACCTGCCTCCAGTTCTTCGGCGGCTATGGCTACATGCTCGAATATCCCATCGGCCAGATGTATCAGGACGCCCGCATCCAGAAGATCTACGGCGGTACGAATGAAATCATGAAAATGCTGATTGCCCGCACGCTCTGAGTTTTGTGGCTTCATCCTTCGAGACGCGGGCGAGAGCCCGCTCCGCAGGATGAGGTTTGAGTTTTGGAATTTAACCCTCACCCTGAGGAGGCGGCGGAGCCGCCGTCTCGAAGGGCGAGGCCCCCAAACAGGAGGCAATAATGACCGACGCATATATCTACGACACCGTCCGCACCCCCCGCGGCAAGGGCAAGAAGGACGGCTCGCTGCATGAAGTCACCGCGCTCGAACTTGGTACGCAGGTGCTGCGAGCGTTGCGCGATCGCAATGGCCTCGACACGAGCCGTGTCGACGATGTCGTCTTCGGCTGTGTCGATCCAGTGGGCGAGCAGGGCGGCGACATCGCGCGTATCGCGGTTCTCAATGCGGAATACGCCCAGACGACCGCTGGCGTGCAGATCAACCGTTTCTGCGCCTCAGGTCTTGAGGCCACCAATATGGCGGCAGCCAAGGTCATGACGGGTGAAGCCGACATGGCGATTGGCGGCGGCGTTGAATCGATGTCGCGCATCGGCATGGGCGCCTCGGGCGGCGCATGGTCGTCGGACCCGAGCGTCGCCTTCCGCTCCTATTTCACGCCGCAGGGCATCGGCGCCGATCTGGTCGCCACGAAATACGGTTTTTCACGCGCCGATGTTGATGCCTATGCGGTTGAAAGCCAGAAGCGCGCGGCCAATGCCTGGGCGCAGGGCTATTTCAAGAAATCCGTCATTCCCGTCCGCGATATCAACGGCCTGACGATCCTCGACCATGACGAACACATGCGTCCCGACGCCACCATGCAGTCGCTCGGTGCGCTCGGCGCTTCCTTTCAGGGCATGGGCGAATTCGCTTTCGACGGCGTCGCCCTTGAGCGTTACCCGGAGGTGGAAGAAATCATCCACGTCCATCACGCGGGCAATTCCTCGGGCATCGTCGATGGCGCGTCAGGCGTCCTTGTCGGTAATCTCGACACCGGCAAGGCGATGGGGCTCAAGCCCCGCGCGCGCATCCGCGCCATGGGCTCCATCGGTTCGGAACCTTCCATCATGTTGACGGGCCCGGCCGATGTCTCGCGCAAGGTGCTGAAGAAGGCGGGCATGAACCCCGACGACATCGACCTTTATGAGTTGAACGAGGCCTTTGCTTCGGTCGTGCTTCGCATGATGCAGTCGCTCGACATTCCGCACGACAAGATGAACGTCAATGGCGGCGCTATCGCCATGGGCCATCCGCTCGGCGCGACCGGCGGCATGATACTCGGCACGGTGCTCGACGAGCTTGAGCGCCGCAATCTCAATACCGCGCTCATCACGCTCTGCGTCGGCGCGGGCATGGGCACAGCCACCATCATCGAGCGCGTGTGAGGAAGCAGACATGACCACTTACGAAAATTTCAAATTCGATGTCGACGCCGATGGTATCGCCCTGGCCGTCTGGGACATGCCCGACCGTTCTATGAACGTGCTGTCGCAAAGCTCGATGGCCGACATCGCCTCGATCATCGAGACGATCGTTTCCGACGACAACATCAAGGGCGCGGTCATTACATCGGGCAAGCCCGCCTTCTGCGCCGGTGCTGACCTCTCCATGATGGGCGGTCAGGCTGGCGGCTCGGGCGAAGGTTCGAAGGAAGATCGCGTCAAGGCGATGTATGAAGGCAATCTGCATTTCAACATGTTGCTGCGTCGCCTTGAAACCTGTGGCAAGCCGATTGCCGCCGCGATCAATGGCGTCGCGCTCGGCGGTGGCCTCGAAGTCACGCTTGCCTGCCACTATCGCGTCGTCGCCGACAATCCGAAAATCCAGCTCGGCCTGCCCGAAGCCAAGGTCGGCCTGCTGCCCGGCGGCGGCGGCACGCAGCGTCTGCCGCGCCTCATCGGGGCCGCCGCCGCTTTGCCTCTCATCTTGCAGGGCACATCATTGAGCCCCGAAAAGGCCCTGAAGGCTGGTATCGTCCACGCCGTCGTGCCCGCCGATCAGCTTGTCGATGCCGCCAAGGCCTGGCTCAAGGAAGGCCTCGCCCAGCCCAGGATTCCGCTTGGCAAGAAGGGACCGGAAGTCCATGCGATTGCGATCCAGCCCTGGGACAAGGCCGGCTATCGCGTCCCCGGCGGCGGCCCGCACGACAAGGGCGGCTCCACGGTCTTCACCATCGGCAACGCCACGCTGCACAAGACCACGCATGGCAATTATCCCGCCCAGCAATACATCATGGCTTGCGTCTATGAAGGCCTGCAGGTGCCGATGGAGGCTGGTCTTCGCATCGAGACGCGCTATTTCACCAAGCTGCTCATGGACCCGCGCTCCAAGGCGATGATCCGCTCGCTCTTCCTTTCCATGCAGGAGCTCGGCAAGGGCGCGCGTCGCCCGGCAGGCGTAGCGCCTTTCACCGTCAAGAAGCTCGGCATCCTCGGCGCGGGCATGATGGGCGCAGGCATTGCCTATGTGTCCGCTCAGGCGGGCATGGAGGTCGTTTTGCTGGATACCGATCAGGCCAACGCCGAAAAGGGCAGGGACTATTCGGTCAAGCTCGTCGCCAAAGGCGTTGAGCGTGGCAAGGTCAGCAAGGAAAAGGGCGACGCGCTTCTCGCCCGCATCATGCCGACCACCAACTATGACGATCTGAAAGACGCCGACCTCATCATTGAGGCCGTGTTCGAAAGCCGCGCCATCAAGGCGGAAGTGACGAAAAAGGCCGAACCCATGCTCGCCAAAGGCGGCGTCTATGGTTCGAACACTTCGACGTTGCCGATCACCGGGTTGGCGGAAGCGGCTGCCAAGCAGGAAGACTTCATCGGCATCCATTTCTTCTCGCCGGTGGACAAGATGCAGCTGGTCGAGATCATCATGGGCCAGCGCACGTCGCAGGAAACGCTCGCCAAGGCGATGGATTACGTCAAGCAGATACGCAAGACGCCCATCGTCGTCAATGACAGCCGGGGCTTCTATACCTCGCGCTGCTTCGGCACTTACGTTGGCGAAGGCCTCGCCATGCTGGCCGAAGGCATCAAGCCCGCGATCATCGAAAATCTCGGTCGTCAGACCGGTATGCCGATGGCCCCGCTCGCGCTCAATGACGAAGTCTCTCTCGACCTTGCCTATAAGGTGCGCGAGCAGACGAAGAAAGACCTCGGCGACAAATATGTCGCAAGCCCCGCAGACCCGCTGATCGAGAAGATGGTGGTCGAGCTTGGCCGCCTCGGCAAGAAGGCGGGCAAGGGCTTCTACGACTATCCCGCAGACGGCAAGAAGAAGCTCTGGACGGGCCTTGCCGAGTTGGCTCACACGCACAAGGACATTGACGACGTCGATGTCGAGGAGCTGAAAAAGCGCTTCCTTTATATTCAGGCGCTCGAAGCGGCCCGCTGCTTCGAAGAAGGCGTGGTCACCGACGTGCGCGATGCCGATGTCGGCGCGATCATCGGTTGGGGCTTTGCGCCCTGGACCGGCGGCCCGCTCTCGCTGATCGACATGGTGGGAGCAAAGGCATTCGTCGAAACCTGCGACACGCTTGCGCAGAAATACGGCGAACGCTTCAAGCCCAACAAGCTGCTGCGCGACATGGCCGAGAAGGGCGACACTTTCTATGCCCGCTTCGCGCCGGAAAAAGCCGCCGCCTGACTCTTCAATCTGTTGAATACAATGTGCCCGGAGCAATGCTCCGGGCATTTTGCATTTCGGATCTGTTCCGCTTCATCTTTCCAAATCATGCCGCCCTGTTAAGCTGGGCAAATGTATTTTTAGAGACAGGCTTTCATGCGCGCTGCGATTTTTTCAAACATGTTGATGTCCGCCTTGCTTGTTGGCGCCGTCGCCCATGCCGAAATCGTCACGCCAATACCGCCCCCCGCCAAAATCTCTTCTCCCGCCAAGGTCGACTTCCTGTGCGAGCACGCGCCTGAAGGTACGGTCGCGCCCATGCCGCCGCCCTTCAATTTCTGGGTCGTCGTCGTCTGTGGCGCGCAGTCGCAGGCGCTTGTCCCGATCGAAGGCATGAAATGGGTCGCGCACGGTACGGACGAACCCGTCTCCATTCTGGCCTTGCCGCCCGGCGCTTCTGTGGCGCCGCAAGCGAAAGATTATATTCCTGGCTACCGCGTGCGTTTCAAATCGCTCTTTGCAGCCGAGGGTACGGGCGACAATCGTAACCGCATCATGACCATGCTGAAGGAGCATTTGGCTGACGATCCTGCGCCCGCTCCCCTGCCGAAAATCGATCACATCTTTCAGCTCGATGCCGTCAGCATCATCTATGACATGCGCTACAACATCTATTTCTATATATCGAGCCTGAAGCCGGTCGAAGGCATCGCCTGTGCCGATGAGTGCAAGCGAACCATGTTCTTTGATATTCTGTCCGACGATGATGCAGGCGAAACCGTGCCGGATTTTGGTCTGCGGCCCGGTAAGTGAAGCAATCGATCGTAAAAAGGAGGGGCGTCATTCATGATCCAGATCACACCGACCCTCAGCATAGAGCTCGGCGAGATCAAACTGAGCTTCATTCGTGCGGGCGGACCCGGAGGCCAGAACGTCAACAAGGTCGCGACTGCCGTGCAGTTGCGTTTCGATGTACGCCATTCCCCTTCGTTGCCCGTCGCCGTCAAGACGCGTCTGGAAAAACTTGCAGGTTCGCGCCTCACGCTTGACGGCGTCATAGTCATCACCGCTTCGGCCTATCGCACGCAGGACGCCAATCGCAAGGACGCCATCGCCCGCCTCGTCGCGCTGATCGCCGAGGCCGCCCGCAAGCCGACTTTCCGCGTGCCCACCCGTCCTACGCTCGGGGCTAAGAAGCGCCGCCTTGAAAGCAAGACCAAACGCGGCGAGGTCAAGCGCCTGCGTGGTGGCAAGCCCGATATGGACTGACCCGTCCCCCGATTGGACATTACCCCTCGCTCCCCGCTAAAAGATGGGAGAGCAAGGCGCGTGTAAGGCGTCGTTTTTAGGGGGAAGACCGGGCGATGACGCAGGGCTACACACTATACGGTGCGGAAGTCAGCTATTTCACGGGCAAGGTGCGGGCCTATCTGCGCTACAAGCGCATCCCCTTCAGCGAAGTCCTGGCCACCCGGGAGGTCTATCGCGAGATCATCCTGCCGCGTGTCGGCTGGCCCGTGATCCCCGTTGTCGTGACGCCCGAAGATGAAACGCTTCAGGATTCCACCGACATCATCGACGAGCTTGAACGCCGCTTCCCGGGCAGCTCGATCTATCCGATCACCCCGCGCCAGCGCCTCGCCGCCCTGCTGCTCGAAGTCTATGGCGACGAATGGCTGAAAATTCCGGCCATGCATTATCGCTGGAACAAGAATTATGACTTTGCCATTGCCGAGTTCGGCAAATTGCAGATGCCCGGTGCTTCGGTGGAGGAGCAACGCGAGGCAGGCCTCAAGACATCGAAACCCTTTGCCGGCGCGCTGCCCTTTCTCGGCGTGACGCCAAAGATGGAAGCCGCCATCGAGGAATCCTGGGAGGCTCTGCTCGGCGAACTCGACAAGCATTTCGCCTCATATGAGTTTCTTCTCGGTACGCGGCCTTCCATTGGCGATTTTGGTCTCATTGGCCCGCTTTATGCCCATCTCTATCGTGATCCGGCGTCCGGCGAATTGATGAAGTCGCTCGCGCCCAACGTCGCGCGCTGGGTCCAGCGGATGATGGTCCCGCCGCATCCCAAGGGTGGCGAGTTCCTGCCGCATGACAATGTGCCCGCGACATTGATCCCGGTTCTCGCGCGTATGATGCGCGAAATGCTGCCCGTGCTGGTCGACACCGCTCACGCCCTGACGCATTGGCTGGAGAACAACCCGGAACTGAAGGGGCAGGGGGCCGAAGTCCCTCGCGCGCTGGGACTTCATGATTATACGCTCGGCAAGGCGAAGGATCAGCGGGCGATCTTCCCCTTCGATCTCTGGATGCTTCAACGCCCGCTGGATTTCATTGCCTCGCTGGAAGAGGACGACAAGCTGCGCGTCGCCGACCTCCTGCGTCAGGTAGGCGGCGAAACGCTGATGGAGTTCCCGAGTTTCCCGCGCCTCACCCGCCGCAATTTCAAGCTGGCGCTCGCCTGAGCCTCAGCGCACCTGACCGCCATCGACGACCAGGACTTCGCCGGTGACAAAGCTCGCGCGCGGGCTGGCGAGAAAGAGCGCAGCGTCGGCGATCTCATCCACCTGCCCGAAACGGCGCAGCGCTACCTCGCGTTTGATCCAGCGCCCCCAGGCATCGGGCCGTTCGTCCACGCGCGACTGCCAGTCGCCGCCTTCGAAGATGATATTGCCCGGCGCTATGGCGTTGACCCGCACGCCGTCCTTGCCGACGATCTTGGCCAGCGACCTTGCCGTGTGATTGACCGCCGCCTTGGTCGCCGAATAGGTCAGCGGCGTGCCCAGCGCATCGACGCCCGCAATCGATGAAATCATGATGAGGTTCGCGTCCACGCGCTGCTCTGCCGGTCGCGCCAGAATACGCTTCAGCGCTTCGCGCGCGAGGTATACCGCGCCCGAGAGATTTTGATGAATGTCGGCTTCCCAGTCTTCGTCCGTCACGTCGAAGCCGAGCGGTGCGCGACCGAGCCCCACATTGGCGATGGCGCAATGAACGGGCCCGAGCTTTTCTTCCGCCGCATCGAGCGCCTCGCTGATGACCCGCGATGATGTCATGTCGCCCGCAATGGTCATGAGGTCGTTGGCGTTCGCGCCTTCGGCGATGATCTGCGCCCGCGCCGCATCCAGCGACGCCTCGCCGCGCCCGGTCAGCGCCACCTTCGCGCCTTCCCGGGCAAAGCCCCGCGCCATGCCCAGCCCGATGCCGCGGCTCGCGCCTGCGATGAAGATTGTCTTTCCCTTGAGTTGCATATCCATGATTTTCCCCGGCCTGTTTGAAATGATTTTGTTGCTGCATAGCAAGCCAAGGGCGACGCAACGTCAAGCCCCGAAGCCACAAGCTTGTCGGCGCTCGCCGCGTCGGCCCAGACTTGAAAAAATGAAATCCTGGGGAGGATCGAATGGCCTATCAACAGATCGTGCTGGTAAAACGCGGCCCCGTCGCGCTCATCACATTGAACAGACCCGACAAGCTCAACGCCTGGACGCCGCAAATGGCGGGCGAACTGGCTCATGCCATCGAAGACGCGAATGCGGATCGTGAGATCGGCGCCATCGTCATGACGGGCGAAGGACGTGGCTTCTGCGCAGGCGCCGATGTCGATGCCGTCTTCAAGACCCGCGTCGACGGACGCGACCCCGGCGAGAATACCGCAGGCGGTTCCGGCGGCATGCCCGCCAATGTCGACTGGATCGAACTCGCGCGCAGATCGAAACCGCTGATTGCCGCCGTCAATGGCGTCGCCGTCGGCATCGGCGTCACCATGATCCTGCCGTTCGACATCATCGTCGCGGCGGAAGAAGCCAGGTTCGGCCTCGTCTTCGTCAAGATGGGCATCGTGCCGGAACTCGCCTCATCGCATTTTCTGGTCAGCCGCATGGGCTGGGGTCACGCCAGCGAAATGATGCTGACAGGTCGCCTCTATCCCGCCGCCGAAGCCCACGCCAAGGGCCTCTGCGAATATGTGGTGCCGCAGGCCCATCTCATCGCGGAAAATCCTTCGCACCAGCTTCGCATGACCAAGGCATTGCTGACGGAAAATGCCTGCACCACCGATCTCAAGCGGGCGCAAAAGCTTGAAACCGATGCGCTTCAGGAATGCTGGACGACGCCCGAACATCATGAGGCGATCAACGCTTTTCTCAACAAGCGCAAACCCGATTTCAAGAAGGTGGCTTCATGAGCGCGCCGAAATACGAAGTCGAGCGCATTCCCTTTCACCTGCGGCAGCCGCTACCCGCATAATGACAGCGCGCTGGTCATGGAAAAGGTGATCCTCGATCTCGGTCACTACATCCGCTACGCCAAGGAAAAACTCGGCTTTGAAAAAGTGATCCTCGCAGGCTGGTCCGGTGGTGGGTCGCTCTCGATGTTCTATCAGTCGCAGGCCGAAAAGCCCTGGATCACGGCAACGCCCGCAGGCGACGCCGTCGATGTCGTCGGCGCAAGATTGCCAAAGGCCGATGCCGTGCTGCAACTCGCCGCCCATGTCAGTCGCGCCATCACCTTGACCGAATGGCTCGATCCTTCCATTCGCGACGAGTTGAACCCGGATGATCGCATCGTCGAGCTTGATCTCTACGATCCGAACAATCCCAACAAGCCGCCTTTCACCGAAGGCTATGTCGCCCGCTTCCGCGCCGCCCAGATCGCACGATCTGAAAAGATAGACAATTGGGTCAAGGAAAAGCTCGCCGACCTGAAGCGACAGGGCCGCCCTAACGAGGAATTCGCCTTCGTCGTTCACGGCACGATGGCCGATCCGCGCTGGATGGACCCGACGCTGGACCCCAATGATCGCAAGGGCCCAAACTGGTGCTTCATGGGCGAACCCAGGATCGTCAATATGATGCCGGCGGGCCTTGCCCGCTATTGTTCGCTGCGCTCATGGCTCTCGCAATGGTCCTATGCCGAAAGTCGCGCCGACGGACCGAAATGCGCAGGCGACATCTCCGTGCCTGTGCTTGTCGTCCAGAACAGCGCCGACGATGGTTGTGCGCCAAGCCACGCCGCGCGCCTGTTCGCTGGCGTACAGCATGATGACAAAGAATTTCATGAGGTGAAGGGCGCGACGCATTACTATATTGGCCAACCAGACAAAATGGCCGAAGCTGTCGCCATTGTGAAAAACTGGCTCGACAGGAAGGGTCTGCTCGTCTGAGCGATCCGGCAGAAAGAAAAATATGAGTAACAGCGTGAATTCGAATGTCGTTCCTCAGAAGAACGAAGTGCCGCCTGTTCGCCGCGAAATGAAGCTGCGGGACGGTACGGTCTCTTATCTCGAGTGGAAGGCGCGCGAAGGTCTGCCCGCGCTGCATTTTGCCCACGCCAATGGCTTCAACGCCATGACCTATCGTCATCTGCTCGCGCCCCTGGCGTCGCATTTCCATATCCGCGCCTGGGACGCGCGCGGTCATGGTTTCACGAAGCTCCCCGCCGATCCGGCGACACATGCCGACTGGTATGTCTATCGCGACGACCTCATCGCCTTCATCGAGCCGCTGGTCGCCGAGGTGGGCGGCCCGATCTTGCTGTCCGGCCATTCGATGGGCGGCGCGACAAGCCTCATGGTCGCCGCCGAGCGTCCCGATCTCGTGCGCGGCCTTGTACTCGTCGATCCCGTCATGGTGCCTAAACATGCGCGCCTCATGATGCAGCTTTTCCGTCTTCTGGGTCGCAAGGGCGGTCCCCTGTCATTGGCCGAAGGCGCAGAGCGTCGCCGCGCCGTCTTCGTCGACCGCGCCACGATGGCGGCTGCTTACAAGGGTCGCGGCGCCTTCCGCACATGGCCGGAAGAAATGATCGCCGATTATGTCGAAGGCGGCGCCGTCGATCTGGATGATGGTCAGATCGGCCTTGCCTGCAAGCCGGCTTGGGAGGCCGCAAACTTCCGCTCGCAGGGCCATGACATCTGGGCTGCGCTCAACAAGCTCGATGTGCCTTTGACGCTTCTCTATGCCGGACAGGGTTCCACCTGCCGCGCGCCAGCGCCGCAGATCTTCGGCGAGCGCGACCCGCAGGCGACCTTGCTTCGTCTGGGGCAGGCGAGCCATTTCCTGCCGATGGAATTTCCCGACGTCGTGCGGCGCGAAATGCTCGCGCTCGACGCCCGCCTCGCCTGACGCACGTCGGTTACGCGTAGGTCTTCACCATGCCTGCCGCGATGCGGTCCTGCATGATTTCGGTTGAGCCGTCCGTATAGGCCGCGATCTTTGCCGCCGCCATCACCACATCGCCTTGCGTGTCGATCAGCAATCCCGCCCGCCGCGCCCGGCTCGCTTAAGGCGCTTGCTGCAAAGACCTCGCCCTGAATAATGGACTCGACATGTTTGTCATGCCTGCCCGGCGTCAGCCGCGCCGCCACATTCTGCGTATTGGTCATGGCAAAGGCGAAAGCCATATCGACACGCGACAGCGCCTCGAGAACCGCAAGCTTCACAAGAAATCGGTGCCCCAACCCGCCATGACTTGTCGGCGTCTCCATGCGCAGCAGATCATGCGCTGCGGCGGCTTTCATCGTCTCGACGACGCTTTCGCCCGCTTCCAGCGCTTGCCCTTTGCCCGCCAGCACATCGCGACCGAATGCGCGGGCACGCTCGACATAGTCGCATTCGGCGCTCGTCAGATCACCGTCCAGAAATCCCTGCATCTCTCTCCCCTTCGGTCCCTTTGCGGGTTAGTCTTGGGGTGATGTTAGCAACATGGGCGTCTCATGCCACTGACCTTTGCCGAAAGCGATCCGGACCGCCTGACCAAAGAGGCCGAGTTGCGCGCCGTGTCCAGTGATGACTTGCTCGCGCTCTACAAGCGCACCCGAGCCGCTGCGTCGCAAGCGCGCAAGGCGCACGATATGGAAGCGCTCTATCCTTTGGCGCGCGGCATGAAGACGATCCAGCGCATCGCCGACGAACGCGGCCTCATTATCCGGGCCCATCACCTCGCAGAGAACCCCTCTCCCTCTGGGAGAGGGTAGGGTGAGGGTCTTTCTTTAGACGCCCAACCCCGGCGCAACCATGCCCTCAAGATGCGCCCGCAATTCCTCCGGAATCGCAATCGCCTTGCGCGCCACGAGATCCAGCGCCACGGCGACCGCTTCCGCCGTCGCGATAGCCTTGCCCGTTTCCAGATTGAACAGCCAATGCCCCCAGATATAGGTCTTGGAGCCCACGCTTTTGAGCCCGCTCCTCAGCGTCAACACGTCGCCCGCGCGCGGATAGCTGTGATAATGGAAGCGATATTCCAGCGCGGCGCCGCCCACCTTGTCGTTCTTCGAGCGATCCTGCCCATTCGTCTGGCCGAGCAGATTGGGAATGGAATCCGACACGATGCCCATGAAGTGCCGCGGCAGCAGAAACCCCTGCGCATCGCATTGGTCGACCTGAATTTCGCCCTGCCAGGTAAAGACAAGCCCGATCTCGGCGGCTTCCTCCAGCGTCGGCGCCTTGCGCGGCGGCGCAATTTCAAGCCCGCGCGGAGCGCCGTGAACGGGCAGTTCGATCATCATCTTGTTCGCCGCCGCCTTTGCCTTGGCGGGCAGGGGCTTTGTCTCGCGCGTGTCTTCGTCGAGCAATTCGACATCGGCGGCAAATGTCGCGGCAACCTCATTTGAAATCGTGTTGTACATTTCCAGATAGACGCGCAATCCATAGTCGCGCACGTCGAGCACGCCTGCCCGGATCGTGAAAGGCGCGCCGGGTCGTTGCTCGCGCAGAAACCGCACATGATGGTCGCGGGCAATCAGTTTCGCGCTTTCCGCGCTGATGAAACGCGGGCCGAGCCCCAGATGCACCGCCAGCGCGGCCAGTCCCTGCGAGGCATGCTCCATATAGAACTGCACATTCATGTGCCCCATCTGGTCGGAATGCCAGGTCTGCACGCTGGAGCGCGCCACATCGATCATCTCAGCCATATTGTCCTCAAAACCAAATTACAAAATCGGAAAATCGTCAGGCGTGGGCAAACTTCTTGACTACTTGCGCGGGGATCGTCACAGCCTTGCGCGTTTTCTTGTCGAAGAGCAGCCCCAGCCCTTCCGCCGCGCAGATCGGCTCGTTCGTCACCGCGTTGAACATCCAGTGCCGATAGCGCAGCGTCTTGTCCGCCGCTTCCACAAGCCCCGTGCGCACGAACAATATGTCGCCCGCATTCAATTCCTTGAAATAGATGAGCCGCATCTCGACGGTCGCCGTCGCCAGCCCCATCGCCATTTGTTCGTGTCGCGACAGTCCCGCATGCGCCCACATATGTCCCTGACAATCCGATATGCGCGACATGATGAAGCGCGCATTCATATGCCGGTTGGTGTCACATTCCCAGGGGTTCACCGCCGAGCGGTTGCTTTCAAACATACCTGCCTCGTCGGCGCGCTTGAGCGACACATCGCGTTCGATCGCCTCGCGCGGCAGCCCGCGGGGTTTGGCATAGTCCGGCAACTCTGTGCGGAAAATATCGGCCTTTGCCTTCGTCCCCACTGGCCATTGCGTCAGCCGCCGCGTTTCCAGATCGAGGCATCCGATATTGACGACGAAGGTTGCCGCCAGCCGGTCGGACAGCGCCTCGCGCATCTCCTGATATTTGACGCCCGTGCGCTCGCCCATTTCCACGATGCCGGATTTGACCGCCACCAGATCGCTCGCACGCAATTCGTGGTGAAAGCGGATGTGGTGCTCTAGCGCGATATAGCCGCGTCCGCTCGTCTCCTGCTCGGATGCGGGCATGCCCAGCGCATGACGCACATGGAACGACGAATCTGACGTCTTGCCGATGTAATGCTGAATATTCATATGGCCCATCTCGTCGCATTCCTGCAACGAGACATAGCCGCGATAGGCGTCGATCATACTCACGCCCATGTTCACGATTTGCCGATCACGCGGGCGAGAAACCTGTCCTGCGCGGCGTTCGCTTCCTGCGCCAGCTTGCCGGGAAAGGCGACGAAGCCATGCGCCCCGCCGGGATAGACGCCAAGCTCGCCCTTGTTGCCTGCCGCCACCCAGCGCGCATGCATGAAGAATGAGTCGTCCATCAGCGCATCGCGCGTGCCGATGGTGAAAAGCGCTGGCGGCATGTCATGCAGGCTTGCATAAAGCGGTGAGATATCCGGGTCGCTGCGATCCTCGCCATTGGGCAGGAACGCATCGCCGAATTTCTGGATATCGAGCGTGCGCAGCACCAGCCTTTCGTTGCCGAAGGCGCGTTGGCTTGGCGTCATCCCCATGTCGAATGCGCCGAACACGAGGTTCGCGCCCTTGAAGCCCGTATAACCATGCCGGTCACGCATCCTGAGCAGCGTCACGGCGGAAAGATGCCCGCCCGCGCTTTCGCCGCCGATCGTGAGTGCGTCCGTGCCGAATTCCGCCTTGGCGTTTTTCACGAGCCAGACGGCCGCCGCCTCGCAATCGTCCGGCCCGGCGGGATAGGGATGCTCCGGCGCCAGCCGATACTCGACGCTGACGCAGGCGAGCCCCGTGTTCTTGACGATGCGCTCCAGCATCAGGTCCTGCTGGTCGAAAGCGCCCAGCACCCAGCCGCCGCCATGAATATGGAGGTAAACGCCCGTCGGTTTTTCGGGCGCGATGATCCTGAGCGGAATCTTGTGACCGCCCTTGCCCGCGATCTCGATATTGCGCGCCTTTTCGGAAAAGACCGGGGCAGGAAAGGCCCCTTCGCCGCGCCGCCGCGCCTCGCGGGCCACATCCGCCCCGATGTCCCACCATTCCGGCGCGCCCGTCAGCAGCTTGATCAGCCCGTCATTGACGGCCTTTGTCTCCGCTGAAATGGCGTCATCGCCAAAAAGGGCAGGGTCGAACGGATTTGCTTTCGTCATCATGGCGTCTCCTGGCAATCTGGATTATTTTGCCGGGATTAGACCGGATTTTGCCGCCGCCGTCTAATATGAGTTGCCTGTCCCTCAGACCGCCGCGGCATAGGGCGGCGCCGGGTCATACTGCATGCCGCGCTGCGTGAAGCGGGCATGCGCCTCGCCATGCATCTGGCCGACGAGCCACAGCGCCATGTCGATGCCGGCCGAGACGCCCGCCGAGGTCACCACATTGCCGTCACGCACATAGCGCACTTCTTCCAGCACTTCGCTCGCCTCGCCGCGCTCGCGCAGCGTCTCGATGAAGGCCCAATGCGTCGTGACGCGCTTGCCTTTCGCCGGTCCCGCAGCGGTCAGCACCAGCGAGCCCGTGCAGACGCTCGTCACCCATTCGCAGGTCACGGCGACCTTCGCCACCCAGTCGAGCAGCGGCTGGTTCAACACTTCGCGCCGTGTGCCCTGTCCGCCGGGGATCAGCAGCACGTCGAGCCTGGGCGCATCCGCGATGGAGCAGTCCGCCTCCACGCGCATGTTCTTGGCGCATCTGACGGTCCCGCCGCTTTCTGAAATCAGCAACACCTTGTCGGGCCGGGCTTGTCCGGTATGGGCAAACATTTCGTTCGACATGGTGAAGACCTCATAAGGCCCGACGAAGTCGAGTTCTTCCGCATCGTCGAAAAGAAGAATGCCGATCGTGCGCTCGGGGGTGCGTTCATGCGTCATGTCGAATGTCCTCCGTTGGGGTGGCGACGGGGCGTCGCGCCGTCTGAAATCTTTCGCGGTAACGATTGGGCGTCACGCCTAGATGGCGGATGAAGGCGCGGCGCATGCGTTCGCTGACGCCAAAGCCTGCCTCATCGGCGATCTGTTCCAGCGGCAGATCGCTTTCGTTGAGCCGCCGCCGTGCTTCATCGAGCCTTGCGCGTTCAACAAACAATGCAGGCGTCATCGCCGCCTTCTGCGCAAACCGCCGCGCGAAGGTGCGCTCGCTCATGCGCGCAATGCCTGCAAGCTGCGGCACACTCAGCGCCTCGCGCGGCTTCCCTGTCCGCCCGACACGATGAACGTATCGATGCGGCCAAGTTCCTCGTCGGAAATGTTGACAATGCCCCGGCCCGCATGAAGCGTCAGCCCGCTCGTCGTTCTGATCGGCCCAGCTACGGGCGCGACAAGTTCGATGTCATAGGCCGCATGTCCGTTCGGCCTCTGGGCAGACGAAAGAATTTGCAGCGGCCCCGCAATATCGAGGATCTGCGCGTCGTCATAGCCCAGCATCATCACGCGGGCGGGAGAGGTAGGGCTTTTGTTGGCTGTCTTGGTCATGGCCAAAGACTAGCGCGCCGCCCCCTTGGCAGAAAAGACAAAGAACAGGCATTTTCTGCCAACTTCTAAACCCTCCCCTTGAGGGGGGAGGGAGGAGCGCCCAGAGGGCGCGGAGGGTGGGGGTGACCTCCTTCGTAAAATTTTCGTCTGCCACAGCCGCGGCCTCACCCCCTCCCAACCCTCCCCCTTCAAGGGGGAGGGCTTTAGGGCTATTCCTTCGCCGCCTTGAATCCCGCCAGCGCCAGCGCGACGATCGCCACAACGGCACCCACGATTCCCGCCATGAACACGACAAAGTCGAACGTGTTCCAGTCGAGCCCGGTCACGCCCGTGCCGCGCCCGCCGGTCATGGCCGAAATATTCGAGGCGACTACATTGGTCCAGCCCGAGACGACCAGTCCCCAGAAGATCGCCTTGGCGCGTCCCGAACTCATCGCGATCTGGGCGGCCGCCGCAGCCGCCGCGATCATCAGCATGCCGTTCAGCACGCCTTCCAGATGCGCCATATGCCAGGCGCGCACATCGCCCACCATCCCTGCCGCGCCATTGGCGATCTGGTCGGTCACCGCCGTCGCATAAGGAAAGCCGGAAATAAAACCCGCCAGCACCACAAGCGCGCCATTGGCGATCAGCAAGCCCATCAGTTTCTTGTCCATGATCCTCCCCCTCTCATGAAAAAAGGCGGGCGGATCATCCACCCGCCTCCTGTTCGTTCAGCCCGCCAGCGTGCATTTGCCGTTGTTGATCACCACCACGTCGCGCTCTTTCACCCTTGCGCGGAACGAGGCGATATTGCCGTCCTTCCAGATATCGACCGCGATGGTCTCGCCGGGAAACACCGGCGATGAGAAACGCACGTCGAAGCCCGTGATCTTCATTGGGTCATAGTCGCAGACCGATGATGAGATGACCGCCCGGCAGCACGACCCATAGGTGCAAAGCCCGTGCAGGATCGGGCGCGGAAAGCCCGCCGCCTTGGCGATTTCCGGGTCGGAATGCAGCGGGTTGCGGTCGCCCGACAGGCGATAGAGCAGTGCCTGATCGGGACGCGTATCGACTTCCACCGTCATGTCCGGTTTGCGCTCGGGCATCACATGCGGCGTCGGCGCGCCCTCGCGCGGACCGCCGAAGCCGCCATCGCCGCGCGCGAATGTCGTGCCCTGCATGGTGCAGAGCTTGTCGCCCGTCTTCTTGTCGCTGATCACGGTTTCACCCACAAGAATTGCGCCCTTGTCCGCGCCCTTGTCCCAGACGCCGACCATGCGCGTATCGACGCTGATTGTCGTGGCGACAGGCAGCGGCTTGTGCATCGTCAGCTTCTGTTCGCCATGCACCACCATCAGATAGTTGATGCCGCTGTCGCGCACCCCGCCCGCGCCCCAGGAGATCACACTCGACATGGTCGGCACGGTCACGAGGTTCTTTTCATAGACGAAGGGCAGTTCCTTCGTGTTCATCGGATCGCGCCCGAAGCCGATCCCCAGCGCATAGAGCATCGTCTCGCGATCGGTATAGGTAAATTCCTGCCCCGTCGTTTTCGACGCCATGATCTTTTCATAGTCGATGGCCATGAGGTGCCTCCCTTTGATCTTATTTTTCTATTTCGTCATGGCCCGACTTGATCGGGCCATCCATCTTTCTTTAACGCAATAAGTTGGATGCCCCGGTCAAGCCGGGGCATGACGTCGCAAAATATAAATTCACATCCCCTTGGGCATATGCGGAATGCCTTCGGGCATATGCGCCCAGGGCTGCGCCGACGATGTGTAGAGAACGACGCCCGCCTTGAAGGCGCTCGGGTCGTCCAGCGTGCCCGTCTTGACGACGATGATGTCGGGAGCGGATTCCACTTCGCTGATCACCTGCGTACCGCAATTGGCGCAGAAGCGGCGCGTCACGCTCTTGCCGCTGTCGCCCTGCTTGGTATAGCCGGAGAGTTCGCCCTTGGTGAGTTTGAACGCCGGACGCGGCACGATCACCAGCGAGGCCGGTTCGCCGCCCGAAACATATTGGCAGTCGCGGCAATGGCAGAGCGCGTCGGCGACAGGATCGCCGTTGATTTCATAACGCACCGCGCCGCAAAGGCATCCGCCTGTCTTTGGTGAAGTCATTTTCTCTCTCCCTGTTTATTGTTGGGAGAAAGCCTAAAGCTTGTGTCAGCGCGCGCCAAGCACCTTCCACAGGCTCGTCGCCGTCATCACGGGCTCGCCATCGACGGTGAAAGAGGCCGAGACGAACATCACCGAGCGCGTCCGCTTTTCGACCTTCGTGCGGCATTCGACGAGATCGCCGCGCTTGATGTCGGCAAGGAAACTCGCCTGCAAACTCATGGTGACGCAGGGGCTGCTGCCCGATCCGCGCCATGCCGCCCCGCCCAGAAAGGCGTCGGCGAAGGTCATCATCATGCCTTCATGCACGCCCCCGTCGGCGCGCAGATGGCGCGCGTCGGCGATAAAGGCGCCGATGCGGCCCCCGTCGGCGTCCTCGCGTTCGAACAGCGGCCCCATATGCGCCTCGAAAGGGTCATGCAGTTCCTGTTGCAGGAACCCCGGCGGCGGCGCGACTTCCACGGGCGAGGCCAGCGGCTTGCGCGCGGGCCGCGCGTTGGCGCTCTCCCCCTCGGTCATTTGTCCTGTCCGGCCTTGATGGCGTAGACGCCTGTGGCGGTCATCAGGATGCGCGTCCCCACCATGAGCGTGCCGGACATGAAGAGCACGCTGCGCGTCGCCCGCGTCACCACAGCCCGGCCCTCGACCCTGTCGCCCGTCTCGCCCGCGCTGACGAAGTCGCAATTCAACGACAGCGGGCGGGATTTCGAACCCGGCTGCTTGGCGGCAGCCGTCATCTGGGCCACTTCGCCCATCACGATCGACATCAGGCTCATCATCATGCCGCCATGCAGCCGCTGGTCGCCGTTGAGGTGCTGCGGCGCGATATCGAGAAGGAAAAGCGGGCCTTTGGCGTCCGTGCCGCCCATCACGGGACCGGCAAAGCCGCCAAATCCCTCGGTTTGAATGGGCAAGAAGCCGGTCGGCATCGGGGGGAAGGTCATGCGTGTCACTTAACTTGGGAAGGGGAGGGAAACGGGAGATGCCTCTGTCTAATGCCCAAAAGCGCTCGACGAAAGAGGCAAAAGCATGTGCATGGCAGGGTTACGCGAGGGTTTCCTGTCCATTTCCGTTCAGGGGGCCCTTCACAAACGTAGCGATCCCTTGGAGATTCCGCTTCCCGAAGACCATATCGGGCGTTTATGGTGCGCCCAACAGCGGTCACCCCTGCCGATAGAAGCAGCTGCAAGGCTCAAGGGGGCGGTCAGAATTTTCAAAACGATCCTCGGAGGACATCCATGTCGAGAGAAGCAGTCATCGTCTCCACCGCGCGTACCGGCCTTGCCAAGTCCGGTCGTGGCGGTTTCAACCACACGCATGGCGCGGCCATGGGTGGCCACGCCGTCCAGTACGCCATCACCCGTGCGGGCATCGAGCCGGGTGAAGTCGAAGACGTGGTCATGGGCTGCGGTAGCCCCGAAGGCGCCACCGGCATGAACACAGGCCGTCTGGCCGCGTTGTGGGCCGGCTGCCCGGTCACGACCTCGGGCTTCACCGTCAGCCGCTTCTGCTCTTCGGGCCTCAATTCGATCGCCATCGCTGCTGGCCGCATCGTCAATGAGGGCGTGCCGATCACGGTTGGCGCTGGCGTCGAGTCGATCTCGCTGGTTTCTATGGGTGGCATCAACACCAAGAACCTCACCGAAGAAAAGCTGCTGGGCGAATACCCCGCACTCTGGATGCCGATGATCGAAACCGCCGACATCGTCGCCAAGCGCTACAATGTCAGCCGCGAATATCAGGACGAATATGCGCTGCGCAGCCAGCAGCTCACAGCCAAGGCCCAGTCCGACAACCTCTTCAAGGACGAAATCGTCCCCATGAAGACGAAGATGAAGACGGTCAACAAGGAAACGAAGGAAGAATCCATCGTCGACTACACGGTTGATCGCGACGAATGCAATCGTCCCGAGACGACGCTTGAAGGCCTCAGCTCGCTGAAGCCCGTGCGCGGCGAAGGCAACTTCGTCACCGCCGGCAATGCTTCGCAGCTCTCCGATGGCGCCGCCGCTGTCGTCATCATGGAACGCAAGGAAGCCGAAAAGCGCAACCTCAGCCCGCTCGGCATCTTCCGCGGCTTCGCGGTCGCCGGTTGCGAGCCCGACGAAATGGGCATCGGCCCCGTCTTCGCCGTGCCGCGTCTGCTTGAACGTCACGGTCTCAAGGTTTCCGACATCGACCTGTGGGAACTGAACGAAGCTTTCGCCAGCCAGTGCCTTTACTCGCGCGACCGTCTCGAAATCGACCCCGCCAAATACAACGTCAATGGCGGCTCGATCTCCATCGGCCATCCCTTCGGCATGACCGGCACGCGTTGCACCGGCCACATCCTGCTCGAAGCCCAGCGCCGCAAGGCCGCCGGCCAGAACGTCAAATACGGCGTCGTCACCATGTGCATCGGTGGCGGCATGGGCGCAGCCGGTCTCTTCGAATTCGCCTAAGCTTTTTCGGTTGAACAATGAAAGGGCTCGTCAGCAATGGCGGGCCCTTTTCTGCTATAAAGCCCTCTCCCTCTGGGAGAGGGCTGGGTGAGGGTCTTGAACGATGCGCTATTTCGATGATTTCATAGTCGGCGAACGTCACGACATTCCCGCGACCTACGACATGACGGAAGACGAGATCGTCTCCTTCGCGAGCAAGTGGGACCCGCAACCCTTCCACATCGACCGCGACGCCGCCGCGAAATCCATCTACGGCACGTTGACGGCGGCGGGAACGCACATCCAGGCCGTCGTCCTCTTCCTCGCCGCCCGCCTTCCGGAAGAAACCGCCGTCCTCGGCGCATTGGGCTACGATGAAGTCCGCTTCCACAAGCCCGCGCGCCTCGGCGACACGCTGCGCCTCGTCATCGAATGTATCGAGACAAAACCCAGTTCATCCAAGCCCGACCGCGGCGTTGTGAAAAACCGCCATATCCTCCTCAATCAGGACGATGAGACGGTCTTCACCCAGACGACGACGCTGTTGATCCGGAAAAAATAAGGCCCTCTCCCTTGAGGGGGGAGGGAGGAGCGCCTGCAAGGCGCGGAGGGTGGGGGTG
>JBAQNC010000159.1:0-31767 GCA_049303435.1 Parvibaculum sp.
CTCAAGAGGTCCGTTGAAAAAAGTACCGGCCCTGTCATGTGGGGATGACAGGACCGGCCTCGACAGGATCGATCCTTCGGGGGGATGAAGGATCGATCGGTGGACTGTTTGGCGCCTTCCTAGCGCATAGCCATTTTTTCGTTGGCTAGTGCGGCGGTGTCAGGCGCAAGGCTTGGGCGCAGGCCGTTATCGGCGGTTGCGGTTTCCTGCGCAGGTTTCACGTTTTGCATCTGGCGCGCGGCAACCACGAAGGGGATGGGCGCGCCGAGTGGCGGCAGTTTGTCATTAGCCGCAGTGCGGAATGTCTTCTGGTCAAGGTCAACCCAGATGTAGGGGCGTTCGCGGGATTGGCGCTTGATCCATGTGTAGGGCGCGTCGTTCCAGGCGACGATGGCCCAGTTCTTGTTGTCGAGGACGAGTTCGCCCTTGTCGGTATCGGCAACGAGGATCGCGTGACCTTCGCCATTCCATTCGCGCACGACCGAAATCAGAAGATCGGAAGGCGACCAGCCGCGTTCGATCAGCATCTTGCGTTTCAGCAGCGCCAGGTCTTCGCAATCGCCGCCATTGGCATTGGGATAGGACCAGCGTTCGCTAGTGCCATAATTCGCAATGTCTTCGATCTGCGGCACATTGCTGTTGACGTAGTCGTTGACGGCATTGAGTTCGTCCCAGCGCGCCTTCGTCAGGTGCATGTTCTTCGGATCGTCCGTGCCGCCTTCGCATTGCGTCGGGTCATCAAGACAGAAGCCGATGAAGCCCATCGGCGGCATGACCTGCTGCCCCACCGGCATGTGAGCGCTGATCTTGACGATGTTGCCGTCGTCCGCGTTGTTCATCAGTTGTGTGATGCTTTGTGACGACTGGCATCCTGCCAGCGTAATGACGGTCCCGACCGTCATTACGAGCATCAAAATGCGTTTCGTAAACATGGTTCCCACCTTAGTCTATCGAGCAGAACTTCCTGTTCTGTGAGGACCAGACTGACACCGGGAAATTTGTCTTGATTTAAAACGGGTGTTTGGATTTGAGCTAAGTTAGAGGCGTGTTTGAGTCGAGTTTTGATAAAATTAGATACAGTTTTTAGGAGCTTTTCTGGCGTCGCGAAAATTCACGTTGATTCAATGTCTTGTCGAATGTGCAACAAAACGGAATGTTTTACGCGGTGTCGGAATAGGCGGGAAAGATCGAAAAAATGCCCCTGAAAAATTTCAGGGGCATGGTTTCTCAAATATTAAAACAGATTGATCTAGCTCGATGCGCCGTCGAAAGTCTTGCTGTCATCGACCAGAGTTTCGCGGATGAGGGTGACTGTTTCCTCACGTTCCTTGCGCTTGGTATTGGCGAAGGCGGGCTGGCGAAGGGCGCCGAGTTCGGCGGCGCGGACGAGCGCCGTTTCGCGTAAGGCCTCGGCGGGCGCTGTCATGTCGAGATAGCCGATCTGGGCGGCTTCCTGCGGATTGTAGATGCGGGCTTGCGTTAGCGCGGCGGTCAGGTGATGGCGGGCGAGGCGGTCGCGCGCCAGCTCGATACCGAAGATCGGCATGGTCATGCCGATGGCGACTTCGGGCAGGCCGATCTTGAAATTGCCTTCCGCGCCGATGCGCAGATCTGCGGCGAGCAGCAACAACCCACCTGCGGCAAGCGCATGGCCCGTGCAGCCGATAACGATGGGCAGGCGGTGGGTATAGATATCCATGAGGAGATTGGCGCCTGCGCTGACCAAGGTCACGACCTTGTCGGAGCCCCCGGCCATCGCTTCGAGGTCGAAGCCGGCGCAGAAACGACCTTCGCGGCCAAGGATGACAATGGCTTTGGCTTCGTTGTCGGCGCGGGTGAGGGCTTCGGTAAGGGCGTCGATCATGGCATGGCCGAGCGCGTTGGCACGGCCATCGTCCATCGTCAGGACGGCAATGCCGTCGGTCAGCGTGTAGTCAAGAATTAGTGCGGCCATGCGGTCTCCCCGGGTTTTTGAGTCGGGGGTCAGTCTAGTGAGGCTTGTGCGGCAATAGAAGGCCGGACCGAGCGAAAGGAGAGATCAGCCGAAGGGGCGCGAAAGCGCGGCGGCTTTTTCGGGAATGTCGGTAAAGGCGATGGCGATGCCTTCTTCCGTGTGACGAACCACACGGCCCTTCATGCGTCCGATGGAGACGACGGCGCCGATGGGTGCTCGCGTCTCGGTGCCGACATTGGCGCCGCCAAGCGACATATCGATGATGCGGCAGGGAACTGTGCGGCCATCGGGCAGGTTGAGAACGGAGTTTTCCTCGATGCCCGCTTCGGCAGGGGCATAGCGATGGAAGGCGCGGGCGCTTTCGCCGACCTTGTCGCCTTTGGCATAGGCTTCGAGACGATCGGCCACACGTTCGCGGCGCGGACCGCTGAGTATAGTCTCGATGGCAAAGCCGCCATCAAAGGTGCGGACAACGTCGCCTTCAAATCGCCCAAAATCATCAAGATAAATAATCAGGTGAGAACCAAGATCGATCGGCGTATCGCTCATCAGCGCAATTCCCGATAGGGACATATCGCGAATAGCGCAAGCATGTTCGGAGCCATCGGGCGCCAGAAAACGCCCCTTGACCGTCACGGGAACCCGTGGATGGCGGCGTCGGTCGTCGTGACCCGGAGTTTGTTCAGTCGTCATGGTTTCAAGCTCGTCCCTGGTGCCCTCGTCGAAGATGCCCAAATCGGGAGTGTCCTTAATCAGGCGACACCTTTAGCAACAAGATAAACTCTCAGGGTTAATGAAATTCTACCGGGAGGGACAGAACCAACTAAATTTTCCATTTTTCGCTCCCTTTTGGAGGGATTATACGTAAATGACGCTTGCGTCAGCTTTGTTCTTTGCTGACAATTCGGTCAAATCCGACCAGCCAGAAAAATCGGGCCGTATCAGGCGGCTGTATGACAGCTTTTTGGTCGTTGGCGGCACCCGACATGGCGAATAACAAGAGAGTTCAGGAAGCATCATGAGTGAGTTTGACTACATCATCATCGGCGCAGGCAGTGCGGGTTGCGTGCTGGCCAATCGTCTGTCTGAGAATCCGGCCAATAAGGTGCTTTTGCTGGAAGCAGGCTCCAAGGACTCCAACTTCATGATCCATATGCCTGCCGGTGTGGGCAAGTTGATCGGCACGGAAATGGTCAACTGGTACTATTACACTGAGGATCAGAAGAACCTGAATAATCGCAAGATGTTCTGGCCGCGCGGCAAGGTGCTGGGCGGTTCGTCCTCCATCAACGGCATGATCTATATTCGCGGCCATGCGCGCGACTATGACCTGTGGCGTCAGATGGGTCTCGAAGGCTGGGGCTTTGCCGATGTGCTGCCCTATTTCCGCAAGTCGGAAGGCAATCAGAACGGGTCCAGCGCCTTTCATGGCGGCGAGGGCCCTCTGGGCGTTTCCAATTCGCTGAAGAGCAATGTCCTTTTCGATGCCTTCGTGGAATCGGGCAAGCAGGCAGGACATCCTTATACGGATGACTTCAACGGTCCGCAGCAGGAAGGCGTCGGTCCCTATCAGCTGACGATCAAGGATAACAAGCGTTGCAGCGCGGCTGTCGGCTATCTCGTGCCTGCGCTGAAGCGGCCCAATCTTACGGTCGAGGTCAATGCGCTGACGCATCGCATCCTGTTCGATGGCAAGAAGGCCGTTGGCGTCGAATACAAGCAGGGCAAGGAACTGAAGACCGCCAAGGTGACCAAGGAAGTGATCCTGTCGGGCGGCGCGGTCAACAGCCCGCAAGTGCTTCTGCTGTCGGGCATCGGGCAGGGCGACTATCTGCGCAAGTTCGGCATTGACGTGGTGGCGGACCTGCCGGGCGTCGGGCAGAACCTGCAGGATCATCTCGACGCCACGGTCATCAACGAATGCAAGCTGCCGATCACGCTGCACAGCCAGATGAATCCGTTCCGTCAGTTGCTGACAGGCATGCAGTACACATTCTTCAAGACGGGCGCTGCGGCGTCGCAGGGCCTTGAATCCGGTGGCTTCCTGAAGTCGCGCCCGGAGCTTGAAGTACCGGATTTGCAGCTTCATTTCGTCGCCGCGATGATGCGCGATCATGCCCGTATCAAGTCCGACCGTCATGGCTTCACCGTGCATGTCTGCCAGTTGCGTCCGGAAAGCCGCGGCTATGTGGGGCTGAAGTCGCTCGATCCGTCAGAGCATGCGCTGATCCAGCCGAACTATCTCGACACCGAAACCGATCGCCGCACGATGCGCGATGGTGTGCGTATCGTCCGCAACATCCTCGCCCAACGCGCGATGGACCCCTATCGCGGTCCGGAATTCATGCCGGGCGCCGACAAGCAGTCTGATGCGGAAATTGATGCCTGGGTCCGCGAGACCGCCGAGACGATCTACCATCCGGTGGGCACGGCCAAGATGGGTAACGACCCGATGGCCGTGGTGGACGTCAATTGCAAGGTTCGCGGCGTGCAAGGTCTGCGCGTGGTGGACGCCTCCGTCATGCCGACGCTGGTGGGTGGCAATACCAATGCGCCGACTATTATGATTGCCGAGAAGATTTCGGACAATATTCTGGGCCGCGCTGCACTGCCGCCGGAACAGGTGACGATTGCCGAAGACCGTCAGGGCGCTGCTGCCTGATCCAGTCGGCTGCGCTTTGCGTGTTCGTTAAATAAAATAAAAAAGGCCGGTCTCCAGCATATGGAGATCGGCCTTTTGTTTTGCGAAGAGCTGCTCAGTCGGTGTTGGAAGAGGCGCCGGTTTTGACCAGTCGCAGGTAGGTGCGTTCGCCGCGAAGGGGCGGGCGTTTGTTGGCCAAGCTCGAAATATGAGCGGGCAGGAAAGGCGCGCGGGCGGGCGTGGCATTGCGGCGGGCGGCTTCGGGCGCGCGTTCGCGCTTCGGCATCTGGTCGGGGTTGAGAATCTGAAGGCGATCGATCCATTGGCGGGCCAGAAGGTGGCTGCCGATCCAGGGCAACTCATCGACGGGAACAGCCGCGCCGATCACGCGCGTGATGACGCCATTGTCCTGTGCGAGCGGCAGCAGGATCATCTCGAATGTCGCTTCGCGATGTTCATTGGTGCTGGCGGTGTATTCGACAATGCTGACGGCGGCGTTGCGGGTCACTTCATCGAGCGCATTGCGCAGCGTTTCGAGGCAATCTTCCTGCCACATGGAGAGAAGGTTGTGGTTGCGGAACTCCATGCCATAGACGCTGCAAAGGCCGGTGCCTGCAAGGCGGAAGCGGTAGCTGGCGTCGCTTTCGCGTTCCAGAATGAAAACGTGGGGCAGGATGCTTCTGATCTCGCCGGGGTTGATTTCGCTACGCAGCGGCGCGGGACGGCCAGCGCGTTTTGCGTTCCAATAATCGAACAAAGCAGAAATGGTCTTGTGCTTCATTTTACTCAACCCTCAATCCGGGGTTCCCCAGATGTTGCCCATGCAGCGGGGAACCGCCTCAGGGGATGCTACTGTATTCAAATCGAAACGTCCCATTCCGGGGCAGTTCTTTTTGATCCCTTTTCGTGTCAGCCGCGTATCGATGCGAAACAATCTTTGGCGGATAACCCGAATACAGCCCTGTGAGAGCAGAAAGCATGCCAGCGGCGTGGGCTGGAGGGGCATTTCGGCATGGGCCCGAAAAGTGGCTTGAAATAAGGGGTTTCGAGCGGAAGCGGAGCCGCGCTGGGCGAAATTAACCCGATGTCAACCATGACGGGAGGGGACAGCCGCCCGGTTTCGGCACGCGACATGCTGTTCGGAGTGGAGCCATATCCCTTTATGAGGCAATTATTAATCCGGCATGGCTTCTGCAATGGATGGGTATGCGCGCTTCAAGGCGCACCAGATTGGGTCTCACAGGTTGAAGTGGACCAGGAGAAGCAAGATGAAACATAAGGCCCCCCTCGTTTCGACCGCCGCGCTCACGTTTGCGCTGGGCCTCGGCGTCTTTGTAATGGCAGGTACGACCTCGGCTATGGCGGGTGGCAGTGGTTATACGCCGCCTGCTGAGGAAGATTGTGGTTGCGAACCGCCTCCGCCTCCGCCCCCGTCGCCGGAAGAAGATTGCGGCTGCGATGACACGGGTGGGCACGGTGGGATCAAGGTCAAAAACTGGAACTGGAACCAGAATTCCAATTCCAACACGAACAGCAATACGAATACCAACACCAACACCAACACCAACGACAACAGCAATAGCAACAATGTCGTGGTGAACGTGAACGTGGATTCAAGTTCGAACTCGACGGCGACGGCCAGCGCAACAGCGGCGGCTAATGCGGTCGCCAATGCCGATCTGGCTAATTCGGTGGCGAATAACTCTTCGAGTAGTGTCGGCGGGTCTTCGGCCAGCCGGTCTGGTGGCTCGGGCTTTGGTATCGGTAACGGCAATGGCAGCGGTGGCGGTGGTGGCAGCTATTATGTGGCCGCGCCTCAGGCGATGTCGATGGGCGTGCTCAATGTCGTGGTCCAGGACCGGATCGTCTCCAAGAAGCCGGTCAAGGGCGTTTGCGTCAGCGCCAAGGGGCTTGCCGAGACGGCGCTTTATTCGACCTCGCTGCGTGATCTCTCGCCGCGCGATGAAGCGGAAGTGTTTCATTGCCTGTCAGGTGACATGCTAGTGGTTACAATCGGTCGTATGGTGGGCACGGGCGATCAGGCTGTCGCCAATTATGATGGCGGTTACGTGATCGAATGCCATGAAGGCGAAGCGCTGCGCATCGGCGCAAACGGTCTGGCCTGCGCGCCGACACAGTCGCGCTGGTCGAAGGCCGATGCCCGGAGCGAAGGACGTCAGGGCTATGCCGAGGTATTCATCCGCAAGACGGCGCGCGGCGAGGCAACAGCCAGCGCCACGGGCGCAGGCATGGCGACCTTCAGCGGCGGTGTCGGCTATTGATTTAAGTTCCAGGTGGGGCTTCTGCGAAGATGAGACGGGGAGAGCGAAAGCTCTCCCTATTTTGCTTTTTGGGACGTGCCTTGACGCTCGGGCGTTTTGCCACAGACTGTCTGGTGTCGGGAAAGGGATTCTAACAATCATGTAATTCAACGCCGCGAAATTCCGGGTGTATGTTCCGCGCGCCGTTGGGACGTTTTGATCGCCGGACGGCTCCCTGCATCTGCCCATAGTTTCGAAATTTCGCCTTTCCCAAAGGGGGGTCCGGATGGATCAGAATTTGAAAGGTCTGGCCGAACGGCTGTTGCATACAGGTTTCAGCGACCTTGAGGAGCGCGAGAAGCGCATCCTCAAGCGTGTTGCGCGACGTGTTGCCGTTTCGCAGGACGTCAATGACAAGTTTCGGGAGCACCTGACCTTTGGTCAACGACTAGCCGACCGCGTGGCGGCCTTTGGCGGCTCATGGTCGTTCATTATCATCTTCGCCGTCATTCTCGGCGGGTGGATCGTCATGAATACCATCGGTCTCGCGATCCGGGACATTATTGACCCTTACCCGTTCATATTCCTCAATCTGATCCTCTCCATGATTGCGGCCATACAGGCGCCGGTGATCATGATGTCGCAGAACAGGCAGGTCGCGAAGGATCGTCTGGCCGCCGCCAATGACTATGAAGTCAATCTGAAGGCCGAGCTCGAGATCATGAATCTGCATGAGAAGATCGACGACATTCGCATGCGGCAGATGGAGGAACTTATCGCGGGCAGAGCGAGAGTCTTGCCGAGTTGCGACAGCTTATTCTCAGATTGTCGCTGGAACCGGATATGGCCGTAGAGGCGAGTTGACGAACGAGTTCCACAAACGTCAGTCCTTGTGACCTATCAGTGCAACTCTGCATCACCCGACAGAAAGAATTCCATCCGTATCAAGATTACGGGTTGGTAAATCTTTGTGACGGGCGTATGAGGCGCGTATGACAAATTCCGTCGCAAATCGCGTAATGCATTTTGAAGGTAGCTCGTACCCCTCGGGGCCGGGTCGAACTCGCTTGCGCTGAATTGCGCCCATGCGTTTGCGACCAGGAGCCCCGCCAGACCGGTTGGGGCTCTTGTCGTATCAGGCGTCCCACCCGGTGATTTTGAACCCGAAATCCCGAGTGTCAGAAATGTTTCTGCTTCCAACACGAAATTCGAAAAGATTTACCGGCACAGGCACCCGTGGAGCTGAGGGCATCCGCGCGCCACCTGTGCTTCAGCGCTGATCGACGACAAATTTATGACCCGCAGAGACCAACGGACGCGCGAATGCACGGGGCCGAACGGGGAACTGCATGACGAGGGAGAGTGAGAATGATTGTGAGACCAAACCGCGCGATGAGCCTGACGCCGATGGAAAATCTGCGTTGGGGGCTCGCCTATGGGCGCGGGCTTGGCGTGCTTGCGGCTCTGGGGCTGGTCATTGTCTGGCAGTTGGAGCGGGCGCCCGCTCTTGATTTGCTTTCTGTGCTGATGATTGTGCTGCCCGTAATGGAAGTGGGCCTCTTTGCGGGAGTCTTTGCGATCTATCGCAACAGTATCAGCGAGGAAGAGGCGGAAGTGCGCGGGCAGGGCGTTGCGCTTGTACGAGGGTTCGCCGCCTTCGCGCTCTGGTTTGCGGTGGTGTTCGTCGTGAGCTGGGTGAGCATTGTGGTGGTGCAGGCGAGCGTCGATGCCTATGTCGAACTGGGTATGCCGCCTGCGCTTGATCTGATGCCCTGACGAGGGGATGGAGCGGGTCGTTTGCACGAACAAAAAAAGGGGAAGGTCATCAGACCTTCCCCGGAGTTTCTAGCGCCGAACCGCTTTGGGTGCCCCCCGTGGGCGGTTCGGTTCTGTCCGATATAGCCCGGACAGCAGCTCTCAAGATCCGGCTTTCGCCGGGTGGCAACCTGAGGGATGGAGCTGATGGCGAAGCATTGGTGTCCGCGTCACCAGCGAATTTCAATGGATTAGTTGACGCCGCCGCGAAGGCCGGAATTGTCGATGTCACTATAGTAAGCGTAGGGCGCGTTATCGACGGCGACAGGGGCCCGGACGGGAGCAGGAGCAACCGTCGGCTGGGCTTGCGTCACGGGTGCATTGTAGGCAGAGCGTGTGGGCGTTGCCGGGCTGCGTGTGCCAGCCGGGTTGGCCTGACGGTAGTCGATCTGGCCCAGGGGGTCGGACTTGCCGGAGATGCGCGAGCCGCAATCATGGGGGTTCAGGTGATAGAGCGGGACCAGCATCTTCAGGGTGGCGCGTTCGATGACCGAGCGCACGGCGAGCTGGAGCGGTTCCTGCGCGCTTTCACCGGCGCCGATCTGGAAGAGATTGCCGCCGAGGAAGTCGAACAGGCCGGCGCTGACTTCATGGCCGACGATCTGCTTCTGATAGGAAACGAAGTCAACGACTTCCAGCGTGCGGCTGTTCACCAGGCGCAGATCGAGGCCGATATTCATGACATAGAGCTTGCCGCCGAAAGAGGCCCCCCAACCTTCAGCAGCGGAGCTTGCGACCGAACCGTCAACGCCGCCTGAACGGATGTTGAAGTTCAGTTCGGTGATGCCGCCGACGAGGTAGTAGTCGCTGCCGCGGATTTCGCCCGCGAAGATCTTGCGATAGTCGCCGCCGTCTTCATCAGGAGCGGAGGGGCCGTCGCCGATCAGCTTGTTGTTGGTATATTTGAGTTCGAGTTCGGTGATCGCGGTGTCATAGCGCTCGACCATGGGCACGCCAGCCTTGCCGAGGGCGGACATCGCCATCAGGGCTGCGCCTTGCGTGATCTTGCGACCGGAGCCGTCGGCCTCTTCCTTGCCGGTATAGTCGCGGATGTTGCCGACCGCGATGCGCGGCGTGCTCTGTGTGGAATGAATTTCGGTGGCGACGCAACGCAACGCATTGGAATAGGGGGTTTCGTTGTTGATCACCGGCGCATTGCCCGTGGGCTCTGTGTAGCGACCATCCGATCCGGCGCTGGGGCTGATGCATCCCGTCAAGGCAAGAGCAACCGAAAGAGCGCCGATGGTACGCATCGGGAGCGCCTTATAGGTCAATATCGTCTTTGCAATGTTAAACACGGGATCGTCTCCTGGTTGCCAAGTTTCGTCGGAGCGGCTCTGGCGATCTTTTGATCTGTCTCAAAGCACTCGACGATGTCGTCAGGTCTTGGATTGCAACCGGTGTGCCAGCGTTCAGAGCTTGTTAACTTCTGGAAATATTGGCTGAAATCTGCGCTTTTTCGAGACGTGCCTCTTTGGGTGTGCCAAATTCGGGCCAAGCGATTCTCGGTTAATCGGGATTAAGCATGTCTCGCTTTGAAACGCGGCGCGGAAACGATGCCATCCGTCTTTGATCGGGACGGGGGTTTGCTTGCAGAGGCGCGGGACGCAGGCGACACTTACTTTCCGTCAGCCTGATCCATGAGAAGGAATGAGAAGATTGGCCACGCTTGAATTCTTCTTCGATTGCTCCAGTCCCTGGACTTATCTCGCTTTCAGTCGGGTCGAGGCACTGGTGGCGCGCACAGGTGCAGAAATCGTCTGGCGGCCCATTCTGGTGGGCGGCGTGTTCAATGCGGTTAACGAAAGTGTTTACGAAGCGCGCGCCAATCCGCATCCCATCAAGGCGCGTTACTACGTCAAGGACTTGCAGGACTGGGCCAAATTCTGTGGCGTGAAGATCGGTCAGCCGCCGGTTTTTCCCGTGCGGTCGATCGATGCCATGCGAGCGGCGATCGTGGCGGATGAAGAGGGCAAGCTGCCCGCTTTTGCCTGGGCGACGTTCCGCACCTATTGGGGCGACCTGAAAGACATCAGTCGGCCCGATGTTCTGGCGGAAATCTGCAGGGATGTCGGCATGGACTGGGACAGGGTCAGCGAGCGCATCAAGAGTGATGACATAAAGGCGCAACTGAGGGCGAATACAGAAGAAGTGATCGCGCGGGGCGGCTTTGGCTCGCCGACGATGTTTGTGAACAAGACGGATATGTATTTTGGCAATGATCGCTTGCCGCTCGTGGAGGCGGCGCTGACACATGGTTGATTTCGACGATTTTTCTCAGCCGCGCAAGGAGCCGCCTGCGTTCAATGTCCCGCCCGTCGTTATGACGCTGACGCTCGCCATTATGGGGGCGTTCTTCTTGTTCAGCTGGATGAGTCTCCAGACACAGGAAGACATGCTTGTCCTCTTTGCACTGTTTCCTGCACGTTTCATCGCGTCGCCGGCACATCCCGACATGGTGTTTCCCGGCGGCGTGGCCGGCGACCTCTGGACGCTGATCAGCTACACATTCATGCATGGAAGCTGGACGCATGTGATGGTGAATTCGATCTGGCTTCTGGCCTTCGGCAGTCCCGTGGCGCGGCGTATCGGCGCCTTGCGCTTCACGCTTCTCTATTTCTTCTGTGGCATTGTCGGCGGGCTTCTGCATGTGGTGATGAATGGTGGGTCGCTGATACCGGTGGTGGGCGCATCCGGTGCGATCTCCGGGTTGATGGGCGCGGCGGCGCGATTTGTTTTTCTTGCAGGTGGCCCGCTTGGCGGGCTTGCCGGGCAGGTCGGGCCGAGTTCAGCGCCGCGGGCGCAATCAAGCGTCTGGGAGGCGCTCAGAGATCGACGCGTACTGGCCTTTGTGACCATCTGGGTCGGGCTCAACTTCCTGTTCGGCTTGTCAGGTATCACGATGACGGGCGGAACAGCGACGATCGCCTGGGAAGCGCATCTCGGCGGCTTTGTGGCGGGTCTTTTTTTCTTTGGCTTCTTTGACCCTTATCGCAGTTCGCCGTCTGGCGGGCCGGGCAACGTCGGTTATGGAGAGTGGAGCGGACGAGATCGTCCGTAGTCTCTACAAGGGGATTGAATTGCTCCCGGTGATGCCCACATGGAAAGAAGGCCAATTGGCCGCTGGGAAAACTGAAGGAGAGTCGCGATGAGTGACACGTCAACGTCGCCAGAGCCCGCTGAAACCATTTCGGATGGCGCTCGTACTGAGGAGCCCTTGTGGCAGCGTTTTCTCTACATGGTTGCTTTTGCAATCCTCGCAAATATCGCCTTTTCGGTGACGCTGTTTCTGGGTGTCGTGCAGTTCGTGCTGTTGCTCGTCCGTAAGGAGAAGAATACGGAACTGCTGAAATTCAGCCGCAATCTAACTGCCTTTGTCGGCGAATGTCTGAGCTACATCGTCTTCGCGCGTGAGGAAAAGCCCTTTCCGCTGGGCAAGTTTCCGAGTATTGAAGCGTAACGCGGTTCTAGTTCTTCTGTACGGCTGAATTCATTCTGGCGCGGCCCTTGCCGGTCAGGAAGCCAGTCATGACGGCGCGTGTCGTCGTGACGAAGCGCGCCTCGGCCTCTTCGGCGCTGGCGTGGAAGCCCGCCAGCTCCAGACTGCATAACCCATGCGCGACCGCCCAGAAGGCATCGGCAATCATGATGGGTTCGATGCTGTCCGAGAAATAGCCTTCATCGATACAGGCTTTCACTGCATCCAAAAGATATTGATAGGACGGGTGGCCCGATATGCCTCGTGCGGGCAAGGTGACGCCTGACGCTTGCGTGTGGCGCATCGCCTCGCTAACCGGCATGGTGACGCTGATCATCAATGCGTAATAGGACGGATTGGTGAGGGCGAACTCGTGATAGGCGCGGCCGAGACTGGCAAGCCAGACGAGCGGGTCGGGGTCGCGCGGGACGGCGCGCTGGGTCGCGCCGAGACGGTCGAAGGCTTCTTCGTAGAGCGCCGAAATCAGCCCGTCCTTGCCGCCGAAAGCTGTGTAAATCGACATTGTCGAGGCGCCAACTTCAACCGCAAGCTTGCGTATCGAGATGGCGTCAGGACCGCCGTGCATGAGCATCCGGCTCGCAGCATCGAGCAAGGCGGCTCGTTGCGCATCGCGTCGCGGATTGGCTGGTTCCTGATCGATGTCGGGCTGATGGGCTGGTCCAGATGTCGTCATACTTATAATACTCGCTTGCCTTCCTGCACTTGGCCAGTTTATAACACTGTTATAAATTCGAAGCCAGTGGTCGGGAGGACCTCATGTCGAAGCCGTTTCCGCAAAATCCGTTGTTGCAAGAAAACTTCGCGCCTGTGATGGGCGAGTGCGATGCGCCTGAACTGGTGGTTGTCGAGGGCGAGGTTCCGCGCGATCTGGCGGGCACGCTTTATCGCAACGGGCCGAACCCGATGTTTCCGCCGCTCGGTCATCAGCATCACTGGTTTCTGGGCGAAGGCATGGTGCATGCGATCAAGGTCGAGGATGGTCGCGTTTCCTATCGCAATCGCTGGGTGGAGACGGAGCAGTACAAGGCGCAGCGCGACGCGGGGCGGCGACTGATCGACACGGGCTTTGGTGGCGCGCCGCTGCCGGAAGCGGCAGGCGTCAAACGCAATGTCGCCAATACCAACATCGTCTGGCATGGAGGCAAGCTGCTCGCGATTGACGAAGGCAACCAGCCTGTGGCGATGGATGGCGAGACGCTGGAGACCTCCGGTTCGTGGGATTTTGACGGCAAATATCAGGGGCCGATGACAGCGCATCCCAAATTCGATCCCAAGACCGGAGAGATGCTTTTCTTCGGCTATATGGCGGCAGGGCCGGGCACGCCCGACATTTCATATACGGTGGTGGATGCGAGCGGAAAGGTGACGCGCTCGGATATGTTCAAGGCGCCCTACGCGGCGATGGTGCATGACTTCATCACCACGGACGAACATGTGATCTTTCCGATCTTTCCAGCGACGATCGACGTGGAACGCATCATGAAGGGCGGGCCGACGATTGCCTGGGACCCGAATACGGCGACGAAGATCGGCATCATGGCGCGCGATGCAGGTGTCGATACGATCCGCTGGTTCACGGGCGATCCCTGCTATGTCTACCATCCGATGAATGCCTATACGTCGCATGAAGGCGGGCGCACGCGCATTATCGCGGACATGATGAAATATGATCGCGTGCCGTTGTTCCCCAATGCGGATGGCAGCAAGGTTGTGAGCGATGTGCTCGAGAATAATGCCGATCTGGTGCGCTGGACGTTTGACCTCGATAGTAATAGTGACAGCTATACCGAAGAACCGTTGAGCGATCTGGGCGGCGAGTTTCCCCGTATCGATGAACGGTTCACGGGGCTTGCCAATCGCCACGGCTTCTATGCCTCTCTGACGGGTGAGCCTGCCAGAGGACGTCCCTTCGACGCGATCGTTCATACGGACCTCTCCAATAGGTCGCGCAAGACCTACCGACCGGGACCGGGCAAGTTCGTATTGGAGCCGGTGTTCGTGCCGCGCAAGGAGACGGCGGCGGAAGGCGACGGTTGGCTCGTGTCGTTGATCTACGATCAGGCGCGCAACCTCAGCGACTTTGTGGTGCTCGATACGGACGACATCTCAAAGGGGCCGATTGCGCGCGTTGAGCTGCCGACGCGCGTGCCATATGGCTTTCATGGCAACTGGCGTGGGGCGGCCTAGGGTGCGAGAACGTCACTTGTCATCTTTGGGCCATTGGCTTGAAAAGTGAGCACCCCCGTTTGAAAATATTTGGGTGGGGTATTTGCTGACAGGTGGGATCAGAGATTTGATGTGGTCGAATATTTCTTGCGTATCCGAGTTCGATTTTATCTTCAGGCACAGATCAATTTCACCTTCGCGACCCCAAGGTATTGCTGTTTTGCCAAGGATTTTAGGTTCGTTTGCGATGAAGGTATTTATGGCCTTCTCCGTTTTTCCATCCCGACCGCAGCAGGCGCTTCCAAAACGCACGGTAATAGCGCATTCGCGGCCAATCGGCGGCGGGCCGCTGCCTATCCAGGTTTGGGCAGAAAGCATGAACAGGCAAACGAACCCGAAAGCAATGCGTTTCAAAACAGCGGTTCCTCGTAAACGGGCTTTCCTTCGATGCGGATGCCTTTGATGGCGGCTTCGCCATTGGAGGCGATGGCGACATCGAAGGAGAGTGCGCGCTCGTTGCGTTGGTTCTCAAGCGTGCGGCCTTGGCCTTCGGGTACGAAATATCTTTCGATGCCGTAGTCGATGCTGGCGATGTTGCGCGTCGTGTCGAGACTTGTGATCCCTCCACGGATGATCTTGTTGCCGAGTGCGGGAACCGTATGCTCGTGGAAGGCGGCAATGGCGCGCCAGTTGTTCTTCATGGGCGTCAGCTCGACGAAGATCGTGTCACCGTCTTTCCAATCCATGTCGCCGTTGATGTCGGTGAGCGAGAGCGAACTGATGCCGTAAGTGAGCGTGACATAGTCGCCCCGGAAAAGATCGCGCGGATCGACGGGTTCGCTTTGGAGGGTGACGACATCTGGCGAGCGGAGGATATGGACGCGGGCATTGACCATCCAGCCGAGGATCAGGGTCTGGATGATGACGAGGGCGAGGATGGTGAGGCCATAGCGGGAGAGCTTGCTCATGGCATTGTCTCCCCATCGGATGCGGAGGCAACGAGGCGGCGGCGGATGCGCGGCAGGATGAGGCTTCCAGCGATCAGGATGATGCCGCCCAGCGCAAAGAAGGCGGCGGTGTCGAGCAGTGTGCCGAGCGTTTCGAAATACAGGTAAAGACATTCAGCTGCAAAAGCGATGAGGCCGGCATTGAGCGCAAAGCGATGGTTGCGGCTCGTGCCATAGGCCACCAGCCAGATCGTGAGCGCCATGAAGAGCGCGGCATAGGCGAGAAGCGTCAAGCCGTGATGATTGGCGATGAGTGGATAGGCGCTCGCGCCGAGGGCCGCTGCAATGATGCCAGCATAGTCGCGCATGGAAATATGTCTGGCGGCGACCTGCCCGTAAGTCAGTGCGGCGACGACGGCGAGGCCGACAAGGGCGAGGGCCCACCAGAGGAAACTTGCAGAGCTGTCATTCTCCTGGAGCTGCAAGGTCCAGAGGAGACCGAAGGAGATGGCCATGCCGTAGATCTCAAGGATGCCGCCAAAGCGTAATGAGGCAGTGGAGATACGCAGGCCGATGACCCAGACGACAAGAGCCGAAAGCGTAAAGAGCGCGGTGAGGTCGCCTTCGCCGCAGCCGATCAGCGTCATGAGGCCATCGGCATTGACAGGGACCCAGACGAGAAATGTGAGCAAGGCGAGGTGAAGTCCGGAACGCCAGCTCAGGCGCAGCGTGAGCCATGTCGCCAGCGACCATGGCAGGAAGAAGGGCCAGTGAATGCTGCCTTCATCGATCTGCACGGCCCAGATCGACCATGTGATGGCAAGCAGGAGAGAGATGGCGAGCCCCGCGCGCGATGGCAGGCTCCAGGCGGCGGCGAGCGCGACGAGGCTCCAGAGCAGCACCCATGTCGGGGTGGCGGATGCCACATGATATATCTGGGCGATCAGCATGATGTTGGCGCCGAAGAGTGCGAGACCACCCACGATGGCGGCTTCGGCATAGGCGGGATGACCGCGCCGTTCGGCGAAATAGGCCACACCCCATGCGGTCCAGAGCGCTGCGAACAGCAGGGCGAGTTTCATGAGTTTCGGGATGGCAGACCAATTGGCCGCGACGAAGGTCATGGCCGCAAAACCGACAAGAACGGCGCCCATGACAGCCAATATCTGGGGGACGTAGCGCGTGGCGGCGCTGGCGTCCATATCGTTAAGAATGGCCTGCGCGTGAGCGGGCGTGACCCAGCCATGTTCGATCCAGCGTTCCAGATCGCGTTTCAGGCGCGCAAGGTAAAGGCGTTGCCACATAATTCTGCCGAATCTCTCATGGGTCCCGAATGGGGATGTTAGCGGAACTCAGGGCGTTCCGTGGAACTTCTGAAATAATAGAAAATTGCATCTACCTTGCCTTGCGCCATGCGTCCGAATGTCGCAACATGAAATTTAAATGTGGTGTCGGTATGACCAGACGGCTGCGACTTCGTGTTTCGTCGGACGGTCCGGTTGGCGGCTCCGCAGAAAAGGGAGAGATGCCATGAATGTAGCCACGATCCTCAAGGCCAAGGGAACGGACGTCGAGACGGTTGGCCCGGACATGACCCTTGGTGAAGTTGCGCGTCTGCTTGCCAGCAAGCGGATCGGGGCGGTGCTGGTGATAGAAGGCCAGCGTCTGGCGGGAATTTTGTCCGAACGCGATATCGTGAAGGCGATCGGGCATGCCGGTATTGAAGCGCTCGACAGGGCGGCGCGCGACGTCATGACGTCGCGGATCGTCACCTGCGGGCTCAATGACAGCGTTGACGAACTAATGGACCGAATGACCGACGGTCGTTTCCGTCATTTGCCGGTGGTCGAAAACGATCAGCTCGTTGGCATCATCTCGATTGGCGACGTCGTGAAGCATCGCATTGCCGAGACGGTGATGGAGACGGAAGCGCTCAAGCTCTATATCGCGAACAGCTGATGTTTTTTACATCAGCATTTCGATGGTCTCGCGAATGTTGGGGAGGGCCTCTTCGGCGGCTTCCTCGCCAAGCCTGATCAATTCATCGGCCTGGTCGAATTCCATCAATGAAAGATGGCCGACCCGAGGCGCAATGACTATGTCGGGCGGGTCACTGGCCAGCCGCGCACGGGCAAGACGATCCTGAATGATGTTGAGCGAGGCGAGGAGTACGCTGGCAAAACCAGGACCGCGTTGAGCGGAGCCGAGCGCGCGTTTTACGATTTCGCGTTCCGGTGTGCGTTTGGTTCCACGCAGTTTGTTCAATGTACTCTTGATGCCCTCCATGACGGCGGAGGTCTCGTCGGTCTCCGTCCTTCCTTCCTCGTCCGGTGCGCCAATGGCGCCTTCTTCGATGAGAGCCGCGATTTCTTTTTCGACATCGGGTCCGACGCGATTGGCCGGAGGCGTCGGCATATAGAGCGAGGGATGGTGGGCGCGCGCCTGCCGCCGTGCAGCGGGATCAAACGGATCGGTGTTGAGGTTGACGGCGATGACAAGCCGTGCCCCGAGAGCGCGCACGACAGAGACGGGCACGGGATTGACCAGCGCGCCGTCGATCAGCCAGCGATTGTCGATGGGGACGGGGCTCAATACGCCGGGCAAGGCGTAAGAGGCGCGAATCGCCTGAACAAGACTTCCTTCATGCATCCAGACTTCATGCCCGGTGGAGAGTTCGGTGGCGACGGCAATGAATGTGCGTTCCATATCCTCAAGCTGCAACCCGCCGAGATATTTGTAGAGGATCGCTTCGAGTTTTGAATCGCCGATCAGGCCCGACGAGCGGAAACGAAAGTCGATGACGCTGACGAGGCGACGGCGCGTCAGACTGCGGGCGAATTCTTCCAGCGGCTCAAGCCGGTTGGCGACATGGCAGCCGCCGACGACCGCGCCAATGGAGGTACCCGATACGATGTCGGGGACGATGCCTGCGTTGCCAAGCACGCGCAGAACGCCGATGTGAGCCCAGCCGCGGGCGACGCCACTGCCGAGAGCGATGCCGATTTTGGGACGTGAGGCGATTATGTCGTTCATCGTTGCGTAGCCTGAAGGCGTGGTGTCGTAAAAAAGCTCATTCTTGTTCGTGAGCGGGGAGCTTTTTGTCCCTGATCTGCAAGGTCAAAGGAGATTTGATGTTCTCTGCATCCGGGGTCAAGGGTATTGAGCGGAAGAAGCAGGAGCGATAGCCGACGTGGCAGGCGCCGCCATCTCCACCGACCTTGACCTTGATGAGCAGGACGTCCTGATCGCAGTCGATGCGCATTTCGGTGATGGTCTGGGTCTGGCCGCTGGTCTCGCCCTTGCGCCAGAAGCTTTTGCGCGAGCGCGACCAGTACCAGGCTTCGCCCGTCTCGATGGTGCGGGCGAGCGCTTCTTCGTTCATCCAGGCGAACATGAGAATTTCATTGTTCGCAGAATCCTGCGCGATGACCGGGATGAGCCCGTCGGCGTCGAACTTCGGCATGAAGGTGGCGCCGTTCTCGATTTCATCGTGGCTACCGCGTGGAGCGAAAAGGCTGGTCATATTGTGTTCCGGTTCTCAGGTTTCCGAAAGGCATAGCACAAAAACAAATGGCCTGCTTTTCAGCAGGCCATTGATCTCTTGGTCAGTTCAGTCGCTTTAGCCGCGGATCATCTGCATGAAGCGGGCTTCCATGCGCGGGTCGTCGCGGAAGACGCCGGTGAACTGGGTCGTGATCGTGGCCACGTCGGGCTTCTTGATGCCACGTGTGGTCATGCACTGATGCTTGGCCTCGATGAGGATGGCCACACCAGCCGGGGCAAGCGCCTGAGTGATCGTGTCGGCGATCTGGGCCGTCATCGTTTCCTGCGTCTGGAGGCGCTTGGCGTAAATCTCGATGACGCGGGCGAGCTTGGAGATGCCCACGACCTTGTCGGTGGGCACATAAGCGACATGGGCCTTGCCGAGAATTGCGACCATGTGATGCTCGCAGTGGGATTCCAGCGAGATGTCGCGCAGCATCACCATGTCCTTGTAGCCTTCGACTTCCTCAAAGGTGCGGGTGAGTTCCTGCAAGGGATCGGCGGCATAGCCTTCGAAGAATTCCTCATAGGCGCGGGTGACGCGGCCGGGCGTGTCGAGCAGACCTTCGCGGGCGGGATTGTCGCCTGCCCAGGCGATGAGCGTGCGCACGGCGGCTTCGGCCTCTTCGCGGCTCGGCTTTTTGACTTCAGGCAGATCCTGGGTTTTCACGCGGGCACCAAAGCCATCAATAGCAACATTCATATCCATATGACCAATCTCGTTTGAGGTTACCCTCTGGCCGCCGCCTGGGACGACCGGGTCAAGTCGGGGCTGCGCAAGGCAGTCCATTACCCATCAAGTACAGGCTGTATATGCCACGGTCGATCCCCCCATGGCATCGCCTCAAGGACGCATATGGCTTTGCAGAAAGGCGCTATCAAGGTGGATGGACACCTAAATGTCGCAATATGAGGTCCAGATTCCGGCTGTTTTGCTTAATGTTAAGTCTTGCCGGGGAGGATCAAGGCGATTAACAAATGTCAGCGGCCTGTTTTACGGCGCTGATTTGAGGATTGACGCTGATGTCCTGTCGAACCTGCGGACTTGCCACAACCACCGTTTGAGGCCCCTCAGGGAGGGGACCAGACGAATCCTCCTGTTGTTTTGAGAGACCGCACCGGCCATGACTTCCAAATCCTCCAAGCTCTATCTCTACAACACACTGACTCGCTCGAAGGACCTTTTCGAGCCGCAGGACCCCGGTCGCGTGACGATGTATGTCTGCGGGCCGACCGTCTACAACTACGCCCATATCGGCAATGCGAGGCCTGCCGTCGTCTTCGACGTGCTGGCGCGATTGCTGAGGCACCTTTATCCCAAGGTCGTCTATGCGCGGAACATCACCGACATCGAAGACAAGATCATCGCCGCGGCCAAGGAGCAGGGGGTGCCGATCAGCGAGGTGACGGATAAATATGCCGACATCTATCGCAAGGATATGGGAACGCTGGGCGTGCAACCGCCCGACATCGAGCCCAAGGCGACCGATGCCATTCCCGACATGATCTCGATGATGGAACGGTTGATTGCGGGCGGGCACGCCTATGTGGCCGAGGGCCATGTGCTGTTCGACGTGGCCTCCTTCAAGGACTATGGCGCGCTGTCGCGACGCGATCTCGACGACATGATTGCGGGCGCGCGTGTCGAAGTTGCGCCCTACAAGAAAGCCCCGACGGACTTCGTGCTGTGGAAGCCATCGACGGAAGAGCAGCCGGGCTGGGACAGCCCATGGGGCCGCGGGCGTCCGGGCTGGCATATCGAATGCTCGGCCATGATCGAGAAGCATCTGGGCGAGACCATCGACATTCATGCGGGCGGCATCGACCTTCAGTTTCCGCATCATGAAAATGAGATCGCGCAATCGACCTGCGCGCATGGCGGCAAGCTCTTCTCGCGCTTCTGGCTTCACAATGGCTTCGTGAACATCGAGAAAGAGAAGATGTCGAAGTCCATCGGCAATGTGCTGCTGGTGCATGACCTGATCGAACAGGCGCCGGGCGAGGCGATCCGTCTGGCCTTGCTCAACGGGCATTATCGCCAGCCGCTCGACTGGACGGCTGAAGGGCTGCAGCAGGCCAAGCGCATGCTTGACCGGCTTTATGGGGCGTTGCGGACTCTCGCTGATGTAAAGGTTGAAGTAAACGACGCCGTGCCCGACGAATTCATGGCGGCGATGCTGGATGACCTCAATACGCCCAAGGCCTTAGCGGTCTTGTTTGATCTCGCCAAACAGGCGAATACTGCGACGGATATGACCGAGAAGGCCCGGATCAAGGCGGCCTTGCTGGCGTCTGGCGCGTTGATCGGACTTTTGGAGCAGGACCCGGAAGTCTGGTTTGCAGGCGGCGGTGTGGCTCCCCATATGGATGCAGGCGAGATTGAAGGCCTGATAGCGGCGCGGGCAGAGGCGCGCAAAAACAAGGACTTCAAGGAAAGCGATCGAATCCGCGATGAACTTGCCGGTCGCGATATCCTGATAGAGGATGGGCCGAAAGGCACGACCTGGCGGGTGGCCTGAACCGAGAAGCGAATGCTGAACGAGATCTACAACAAGCGTATCCTCCAACTGGCAGCGAATATCCCGCTGACGGAACGGCTAAATGCGCCGGATGCCAGCGCGACCGCGGTCTCCAAGCTTTGCGGGTCGAAGGTGACGGTCGACGTGAAGATGGACGGCGACAAGGTGGTCGGCTATGGCGCGGACATCAAGGCCTGTGCGCTGGGTCAGGCCTCATCCTCCATCATGGCGCATCATGTCATCGGTTCGACGACGGCGGAGCTTCACGAGATCGGTCGTGCCATGCGGGCGATGCTCAAGGAGGGTGCCGAGCCGCCGCGCGAAGCCTATGGCGGTAAATGGCGGGACCTGGAAGTGCTGGAGCCGGTGCGCGATTTCAAGGCGCGTCATGCTTCCACATTGCTGGTCTTTGATGCAGTCGAGGAGGCCGTGGACAAGGCGATGGCAAAGAGTGGGACCAAAGTCGTCAGTCAGGCGGGTGGGGCATGAGCCGCATTTTCGGGGCCGTGACGCAGAACGGCTACGTTGTGCGCGACATCCATGCCTCCATGGACCATTGGGTCAAGGTGATGGGTGTCGGCCCCTGGTTCTATGTCGATCGGGTGAAGACCGATTATTTCCAACATCGCGGCGAGACGTCACCGCTCGAGATGAGCGTGGCGCTCGCCAATTCGGGCGATCTGCAGATCGAGCTCATCCAGCAGCGCAATGATGCGCCTTCAATGTATAAAGAATTTCTGGATTCGGGCCGGGAAGGTTTGCAGCACATAGCGTATTGGACGCGCGACTATCAGGGCCTCTATGACCATGCGCTTTCGCTGGGCTACAAAGTGGGGCACGAAGGGCGGATCGGTGGCGAACAGGGGCGCTTTTGTTATTTCGATACCGAGCTTCACCCCGGTACGGTCGTTGAAATTTCCGATATCAGCGGCGCCAAGGGGAAGTTTTTCCAACACATTCGCAGGGCGTCGCTCGACTGGGACGGCAGCGATCCCATCCGCGTCATGAAATAAGAAGCCAGAGAAACAATAGAAGCGACAGGAAGACAAATGAGCGATCTTGCCGAACGGCGTCTGAAGACGGTGCGGGACCATATGGCGCTGGAATGCGTGTCAGACTGGGATGCGGTGATCGCGACGTTCGAGCATCCGCGCTACGAAATGTATGGTTCGGGCGCCGTGTTCGATGGCGAGGAGGCGGTACGCGGTTATTTCGAGGCTTCGCGGACGCCTTTTCCTGATCAATCGAACGAGATCATTTCCATCGCGCATGGCGGCAATACAGTGCTGGTCGAATTCTGGTTGATGGGTGCCCATCTGGGTCCATTGAAGCTTCCGGGCCGGGTGGCTGAGCCGACCGGCAAGAGCTTTCGGGTGCGCATGGCGGCGACTTTCGAGTTCGGCGAGGGTAGCGACAAGATCATTTGCGAGCGGCCCTATTTCGATCAGGGCGCGGTTCTTCGCGAGCTTGGCCTGACCTGAAGGGGGCCGGTTGCCGGACAGGGCCAGCGCTATTATATTGTTAACCTTGTTGTTGTGAATTAGGGCGTTGCTCAGGCGATGGCCCGCATAGTTTTGCGATTGAGGCGAATGACGTGTCTGGCATGAAATTGCCACATCAGGTTTTGAGGAGTGGGACGAGGCCTTCGCCCGACACCCTCACTAGCACCGGCCCGGTCTGATCGACCGGGCCTCGCCAGATGCGGCGTCCTGCGCATCGACCGAAAGTTCCCTATATAGTGTATGAAATGCCCTGAGCATGTCGCTCGGGCGCGTACAGGCTTTTGAAATGCGATACGATCCCTTGTCGCTAGTCATGCGCGGGCTGATTCAGCTTTACCGCTGGGTCCTCTCGCCATTGATCGGGCCGGCTTGCCGGCACGGACCCAGTTGCTCGGAATATGCTATCGAAGCCATCGACAGGCATGGGCCGTGGCGCGGGGGCTGGTTGGCCCTTTCGCGTCTGTCGCGGTGTCACCCTTGGGGCAGTCACGGATTTGACCCCGTTCCGGTGGCGCTTGAGCCCGAGCCATGGTACGCGCCTTGGCGTTATGGCCGCTGGAAGATTGATTCCGACGCGGATCAGGAAAATTTGAGAGAGACGAAATGATAAAGCTGACACTGCCCGATGGTTCGATCCGCGAAGCAGAAGCGCCGCTCGACGGGCTGGCTTTTGCCGAGAGCATCGCCAAATCGTTGGCCAAAAAGGCTATTGCGATCAAGATTGATGGTGAGGTGAAGGACCTTTCCACGGTGATTGATCGCGACGCGGCTGTTGAAGTGGTGACCGTGGCGACGCCGGACGGGTTGGAACTGTTGCGTCATGACGCGGCGCATGTGATGGCCGAAGCCGTGCAGGAGCTTTTTCCCGGCACGCAGGTGACGATCGGCCCGGCCATCGAAAATGGCTTTTATTATGACTTTGCGCGACCCGAGCCTTTCCGTCTGGAAGACCTTGAACTGATCGAAAAGCGGATGCGCGAGATTGTCGATCGTAACGAGATGATCACGCGCGAGGTGTGGAGCCGCGACGATGCTGTTGCCTACTTCAAAAGCATTGGCGAGCATTACAAGGCGGAGATCATCGAGAGCATTCCGGCGGGCGAGGATGTTTCCGTCTATCGCCAGGGTCACTGGCTCGACCTTTGTCGCGGACCGCATCTGCCTTCGACGGGCAAGCTCGGCAAGGCGTTCAAGCTGACGAAGCTTGCGGGTGCCTATTGGCGTGGCGACAGCCGCAACGAGATGTTGCAGCGTATCTACGGTACGGTCTGGGCGACGGACGCCGAACTCAAGGCCTACCTCACGATGATCGAGGAGGCCGAGAAACGCGATCATCGCAAGATCGGTCGCGAGATGGATCTCTTCCATTTGCAGGAAGAGGCGCAGGGTTCAGTCTTCTGGCATCCCAAGGGTTTTGTCATTTACAACCAGCTTGAAGCCTATATTCGTCGCCGTCTCAATGCGTCGGGCTATCAGGAAGTGAAGACGCCGCAGTTGATGGCGTCGAAGTTCTGGGAGCAGTCGGGCCATTGGGGCAAGTATCGCGAGAACATGTTTGTCGTGCCGGACGAAATCCCGGGAACGGATGATGAGGGTCCCGTGCTTTCAGGTAAGGCCGATCTCATGGCGATCAAGCCGATGAACTGCCCGGCGCATGTGCAGATTTTCAATCAGGGCATCAAGTCCTATCGCGATCTGCCGATCCGCATGGCCGAGTTCGGCTGCTGTCACCGCAATGAAGCACATGGCGCGCTGCATGGGTTGATGCGTGTGCGACAGATGACGCAGGACGATGCTCATATTTTCTGCATCGAAGATCAGATCCAGTCCGAGACGGAGCATTTCGTCAATCTGCTCTATGCGGTCTATACGGACATGGGCTTTGAAGATGTCGTCATCAAACTGGCGACGCGGCCTGAGAATTTCGGCGGCACGATCGAACGCTGGAATGCGGCGGAGAAGGCGCTGGGCGATGCTTTGCGTGCTACCGGTCACGATTTTGTGATTGCGGAAGGCGAGGGGGCTTTTTACGCGCCCAAGCTCGAGTTCCATCTGAAGGATGCCATTGGCCGCTCATGGCAGGTGGGTACGCTGCAACTCGATTATGTGTTGCCGGAGCGTCTCAATGCGACCTATGTGGCCGAAGACGGATCGCGCAAATTTGCGGTCATGCTTCACCGCGCCATTCTCGGCACGCTGGAACGCTTCATCGGTATCATGATCGAGAGTTGTGCGGGCAGGATGCCGATGTGGCTGGCGCCAGTGCAGGTGGTGGTCGCGACGATCACGTCGGAAGCCGATGCCTATGCCGAGGAAGCCGTGGCGGCGCTCAAGGCCGCGGGACTTCGCGCCGAGCTTGATATTCGCAATGAGAAGATCAACTACAAGGTGCGCGAGCATTCCGTTGGCAAGGTGCCGGTGATCCTTGTGGCGGGCAAGCGCGAGGCGGAAGAACGCACGATGTCGATGCGGCGTCTCGGCAGTCAGGACCAATCGGTCGTGCTGCTGGATGAAATCGTCAAAACGCTGGCGGCGGAAGCGACGCCGCCCGACCTTGCGCCTGCGGCGCTCAAGGCGGCGGCGGAATAAGTATCAAGGGGAAGCTTCGGCTGCCCCTTTTTATTTGTCTGTGACCCGACTATGGTTGATCGGGGTGCTTGAGCGCATGGCGGATTCGGACGCATGAAACTTTGGTGTGTGGGGCTGTTGGCCGTATTCCTTTGCGGTGTCGGTAACGCGTGGGCGGACGAATATGCGCCTGCCGCGATGTCGCCGGTTGTGAGTGGCGGCGAAGTGGTCGATCCCGCGGCAATGGTGACGCCTCAGGGCTTGCAGTGGCGGGTGACCAAGCTTTCATGGACGGCGAATGACGAGCGCGCCTATGGCGATTTTGTTCATGCGCTGGGGACAAGCGATTGCAGGGATATCGACAGCTGCCTCAAGAGCCCGGCCAATATCTATCGGGGGAGCGATCCCGAGGGCATGAATTTTTATGCCGATTGCGCTGACCTGCCTTATTTGTTGCGCGCCTATTTCGCCTGGAAGAATGGTCTGCCGTTTTCCTATGCGAGCGGCGTGGCGGCGGTGGGGCAATCCAACGATCTTCGCTATTCGAGCTATGGCAATTACGTCTATGTGCGGACCGATGTGCGTCCGCCCGCCGAAGGGGTGTGGCCCAATGCCCGGATGGTTTTCTCCAATCTCAACAATGTCATTTCGAGCGCCATGTATCGCTTTGCTCCAGGACAGAGCAAAGGCGAATTTTTCGACTTCTATCCGGTGAAGATCGCGCCGGGCTCCATTCGTCCGGGCACGAATATCTATGATCCGAACGGGCATGTGGCGGTGGTCTATGATGTCGATGATGAGGGCCGCATCCGTTTCATCGACAGCCATCCAGACACTGCTGTGACGCGCGGCAATTATGGGCGGCGGTTGGTGCGGGCTTCCGCGCCGATGGGCGCGGGGTTCAAGAACTGGCGGCCGCAGACACTTGTCGGTGCGACGCGGGCAGAAGATGGCTCATGGGTGGGTGGGGTTGTGAGGCTCGCGGCGGATGCCGAGTTGTCGGACTGGTCGGTCGAGCAGTTCTTCGGCACCGAAAATGCGACGCGCTGGTCGGCGGCGCGGTTTGTCTATCAGGGCGAGACGATCGACTATTACGACTATGTGCGCCGTGCGGTGGCCGGGCATGATATCATTTACGATGCCCTGAACGAAACGCGGAGCATGGTGAAGGGACTTTGTGAAGATCTCATCTATCGCGCCGAGGCCGTGGATGTGGCAGTGAAGGCGGGGATCAACAATCAAACACCGCCCGCGCGATTGCCTGAAAATATCTATGGCACCAGTGGCGATTGGGAGATTTATTCGACTCCCTCGCGCGATGCACGTCTCAAAGTGTCGTCCAAGGAATTGCGCGATCAGGTCGTGCGTTTCGTGACGCTTGCCCAAACCCATGACAAGCATATCGCCTATGTCGGCAATAATATTGTCGGCGATCTGGCATTGGCCTACAGGCAGGAAGCGGCGCAATGCGTGATTAACTATCGTGCGAGTGATGGTGCTGAGCGAAGCTTGAGCTTTGAAGCGGCGCGGCAGCGCTTGTTCGATTTTTCGTTTGATCCCTACCAGTGCCCCGAGCGGCGATGGGGGGCGACAAATGCAGCCGAACTTGCAACCTGTCCCGATGGTGCCTTGAAGCAGGCCTGGTATGACGCCGAGCGGCGGCTGAGAAATCAGCTGGATCGAACCTATGACGTGAAAATGGGGTTCACGTTGAGCGATCTGCAAAATGGCGTACCGAATAGTGGGCAGGACAATCCCCCCGATGTCGATGTGCTGGCCACATTGATGTCGATGGAGCCGACGGGGGCTTTGGCAGAGGGCGTGTTGCGGTCTTCGTTGCCTTCAGAAGTCGTACCAGAGAGCGATGTGCATTGATCTCTCTTCGATCGTGTTGCGGCCCGTCAAGCTGGTGGCCGCGCCGATTTCGAGAGACACGACCTTGTCCATGCGTCGGACCAGCGACAGACCGAGCTTGTTCGATTGTACCTGACTGGCGGCGGCACCCTTGGAGAAAGCGGCATAGCTTTCGCTTTTCAACATGACCTTTGTACGTGGGTTGAGATCGAGGCCGATGGTGAGGTTGACCTTGAGGGCGCTGGGGCGGTTGCCAGGACGGAGGCATATGCCGACAAGATTGTCGGTGAAGCCGTCAAATCCAAGCCATTTGAAATGACGGCCAAGCGTCATGGCGAATTCGCCGTCAATGTCGCCGCGTTGCGAGGCAAAGGGATCGCTCTGGTTCATGCTGCCGTGCCAGATTGCCAGAGGCTGGATTGAGAAATAGGTTTTCTGCCATTCGCCCAGCGCATAGCGGGCGCCGAATTTCGCCTCGGAGAGGCTGCGATTGGCGATGGTGTTTCCAAGCCAGCTCGTTTTTTCGTGAAGGAGCGAAAGCTGACCGACCAAAGTCGTATGTGGTGTCAGGCCATATTCGAGATAGGGCGCCAATTCCTCTTTTGTGTAGGGATTTCTCCGGACGAGCTTGCCTTGCGCGTCATAGGCGCTGGAGGCATGTGTGGTGGAAAAGGGAACGATGATCTGGATGTGATGAAGGGGTTGCGGCCACGCCCCGGCATGGGCCATGTTCACATCCGTGGCGCTTGCCATCAGCATTGCCCATAGGCCCAAATGTTTCCGTGACGTGTTTTTCAAGGCCCCTCACTCTCGTAGATTATGGTGAGACGAGGGTCGCCATCTGTAAAGGTGAATTGTCGGCTTTCCACAACTTTCTGAGGCAAGCAAGAGCATTTTATCTGCATAAGGAATATCAAGTTGCATATTGATCCGACGATCGAACTTTTGTTGACCCGGCGTTCCGTCAAGCCGCTCACCATGATCGGGCCCGGCCCGAGCGACGACGAGCTTGAGACCATTCTGCGCGTGGCCTCGCGGGTTCCCGATCATGGCAAGCTGGCGCCGTGGCGTTTTCTTCTTTTCAAGGATGAAGCGCGGATGGCATTCGGCAGGCTTCTGCGTGAGCGTTTTGCCGAAATTGAGCCGACGGCCAATGAGGATCGACTGGCGCTGGAGGCAACGCGTTTTCTGCGCGCGCCCGTTGTGGTGGGTGTCGTGTCGCGGGTGGTGCCGAGCCAGAAGGCGCCGGAATGGGAGCAGCTTCTTTCAGCGGGTGCTTGCTGCCAGAACCTGCTGGTGGCGGCGACTGCGCTTGGCTATGCGTCGAATTGGCTTACCGAATGGTACGCGTATGATGACGTGATTTCGGGCGCACTTGGACTTGCGGAAAACGAGCGTATGGCCGGGTTTATCTATCTGGGCAGTCCAAGCGTGCCCAAGGACGAACGCGAGCGGCCTGAGCTGGCCAACATTTGCGCGGAATGGTCGCCACGCTGAGCGGAGCCTTGTTATTTGGCGAGCTTGAGGTCGCCATCTTCGACCATTGCGGTCATGCGGGTGTGTTTCATCGCCGCCGCCTTGATCTTGTCGGCGTCAGGGCGTTCCGCATCTTTAGATTTGCCGAAAATCTGTCGACTATTGTCATAGAGAAATGAGATGATGACGATGATAAAAAGGATGCCGATGGCGATGCCGGCGCCGGGAGCCTTGAGGTAGCAGGCCAAGGTCGTCAGAGCGCTGCCAGCCAGAAAAGCCAACCCAAGCAGAAACTTTATGTCACTCATGTCATATCTCGCTATTCAATGCTTTCCATCGGCGCATCTGCGATCAGTATAGTCTTTGTATGCGACAAAGCGAAAATGAACTTATGGACAAGATGAGCCAGCAATGCGGCATAAAAGGGGTTCTTTTCGACAAGGATGGCACTCTTTTCGATTATTATCGCACGTGGGTCCCTATTCTCGAGGGCGGAGCGCGTCTGGCTGCACGGGACGACGAAATAGCCATGTCGCGTTTGCTCGCCGTTTGCGGTTTTGATCCTGTATCGAGGCGCGTGCCTGCGGGTGGCGTTTTCGCAGCGGGGAATACGATCGAGTTGGCGGAGCTTTGGGCGGACGCTGGAGGGGGCGAGGCATGGCCGGTCGAGGAATTGACCGTGGCGTTGGACGCGCATTTTGCCGCCGAAGCGCCTTTGCGGTCTGCCCCCGTGACGGATCTTGTAGCTTTCTTTGATGGTTTGCGGAGACAAGGTTTTCATATCGGCATCGCCACCAACGACAATGCCGCTTCGGCGCGAGCGACGGTGTTGCGCTTCGGGTTCGGGGATCATGTCGAGTTCGTATGTGGTTATGACAGCGGCTTTGGCGTGAAGCCCGCACCGGGGATGTTTCATGCCTTTTGTGAGGCCGTGAATTTGAGTCCTTCCGAAGTCGCGATGGTAGGTGACAATTTCCATGATCTGGAAATGGGGCGGCTGGCGGGTGCGGGTCTCAAGGTCGGCGTCCTGACCGGCACGAGCACGCGCGATGACCTTGCGCCTCATGCAGATGTCGTGCTCGGCAGCATTGTCGATTTGCCGGTCTGGCTCGCATCGAGCGTCTAGCGGTCGGCGAGGTCCCAGACAGATGTAAAGTCTTGCGTTTCGTCCAGCAGCCGCTGGGCGGGAGTCTTCTTGTCGATATGGCCGACGAGGTTGCGATAGGTGCCGAAGCCGCAAAGTTCCTGCAGGCGCGGCTCGAAGGTTTTGACGAGATCGATGGGCAAGCCAAGTTGCTGGTTTTCCTGCTGGCGGATATAGCCCGCGCAATAGTTCATGGCGATGCCGACACGGCGGGCTGAAGACTTATTCGCTCCACCACCGTGCCATAGGCTGCCGTTCCAGACGAGGACGGAGCCCTTCTTCATCACCGCCGGGATGCTGTCGTAGTGCTTGCCGTATTCAGGTGAGCTGTCGGCGAGATGAGTGCCGGGAATGATGCGCGTTGCGCCATTCTCTTCGGTGAAATCGGTAAGCGCCCACATGGAATTGCAGACGAATGCCGCATGCGGCTTGGCCACTGGCATGATCTGGTCGTCTGCGTGAATGGGCTGCGCCTTTTCACCGGGGTCAATGGAGATGGAAGAGAGCGAAGAGATCAGGCATTCGTGATCGAGGACACCTTCGATCACCGGCAAGACGTTTGGGTGTACTGGGATTTTCTCGAACACCTTGCCATGGGCGAGCAGGTTGTAGATGCGCACCGTATGGTGGCCTTCAAAGCCGTTCATGGCCGGTGTGATTTTCAGGTCATGCTCTAGCTGCAGAAGCTTTTCGTTCAAGGCGTCGATGAGATCGGGCTCGATCGCATCTTCGATGAGCGTGTAGCCCTGTTTCTCAATGTCGGCGATATGGTCGGCAGTGTTCTTATTGTTCATTGACCTTCTCCCCGTATTGAAACGATCTAGAGCACTTTCTATGAACGCAGAGTCGGTTTTGGGATTCCCGCAATGAGGCTTGTCTGATTCACTGCTCCTTGTGATTTGCATGGAGAAGATGATGACGAGGAGCCTGAGCGCCGACCTTCGTGGGCGTGTGATTGCAGCGATTGAAGATGGTGTTTCGACACGGGAGGCGGCGCGGCGCTTCCGGATCGGGATTTCGACTGCCGGGAGCTGGTATCGCCGCTACCGCGAGACCGGTGAGGTGGAGGCACGCAAGCAGGGTCAGCCCTCGCGTTCGAAGCTCGACCCGCACGTCGACTATATTGTCGGCCTCATTGAAGCGACGCCGGACATCACGCTTGCCGAGATCGGTGAACGCCTTGTTGCGGAACGAGGTGTGCGGGCGGCTCCATCGACGGTCTGGTTGCTTCTCGACCGCCGCGGCATCACGTTCAAAAAAAGACGGCGCATGCCGCCGAACAGCAGCGTCCCGATGTCCTGCGCCGCCGCATAGCCTGGTTTGACGGCCAACTCGACCTCGACCCCGAGAAGTTGATCTTCATTGATGAGACTGCGGCATCCACGAAGATGGCGCGTTTGCGCGGACGCAGCCTGCGCGGCGAGCGATGCCGGGCGGCGGTGCCTCACGGGCACTGGAAGACAACCACGTTCACCGCCGGCCTGCGGCTGAATGGCATGGCCGCGCCGATGCTCCTCGATGGCCCGATGAACGGCGCTGCCTTCCTGGCCTATACAGAACAGGTCCTTGCGCCTGAGCTTCGTCCTGGCGACATCGTGGTCATGGATAATCTGCCATCCCACAAGATCAGCGGCGTGCGCGAGGCAATCGAGAAGGCTGGCGCACAGCTTGTGTTCCTGCCGCCATATTCGCCGGACTTCAACCCCATCGAGATGGCCTTCTCAAAGCTCAAGGCCCTTCTGAGAAAAGCAGCGGCCAGAACCGTCGACGACCTCTGGACCGTCGTAGCCGACTCCCTTGCAGCGTTCACGCCCGCAGAGTGCAGACACTATTTCGAGGCGGCCGGATATGACCCGGAGTAAGTCGAATCTGCTCTAG
>JBAQNC010000160.1:0-18970 GCA_049303435.1 Parvibaculum sp.
AAATAAGGATTATCAAGGCCGCGTTCTGATTTGCCATAGAGGAGGGGCTTGCCGTCGAGTTCCGTGACGGAGCCTCCGGCGGCCGCCAGAATGGCGTGGCCGGCGGCGGTATCCCATTCCATTGTCCGGCCGTGGCGGGGATAGAGGTCGGCCTCGCCGGCCGCGATCAGGCAGAATTTCAGCGATGAACCGGCGGCAAGGAATTCCTTCACGTTGTAGTGGTTGAGGTATTCGTCGGTCTTGTGGTCGCGATGCGTGCGGCTGGCGATAATGATGAGGCCGTCATTGTCAGGCTTGCGAACAGAAATTTTCTTTGGGGCAGGCGCGTTTTTGAGCGAGCCCTCTGCATTGGCAACGACATCCTGCTCAAAGGCTTTGCCTTGGCCGCTTGCATAGAACATGCGTTCCTTTGCGGGCGCATAGACAACGCCTGCCGTTGGTACGCGGTTTTCGATCAGGGCGATATTGACCGTGAATTCGCCGTTCTTGTTGAGAAATTCCTTGGTGCCATCCAGCGGATCGACGAGGAAGAAGCTGTCTCCAAATTCAGGAATATGTCCGGCGGCAGCAGCTTCTTCGGAGACGACAGGGATGTCAGGCGCGACCTGTTTCAGACCGTCGAGAATGATGCGTTCGGCGTCATGGTCGGCAATGGTGACCGGTGAATTGTCGTCCTTGGTGGATGCGGTCACGCCGTTGGCGTAGTGCACCATGATGGCGGCGCCCGCCTTGACGGCGATTTGGCACAATGCCTCTGTCAGGGCTGCGTGATCAGGCGACATAATTCAGGTCTTTCTCGTTTTGGCTTGGATTGCATTATCGATGTTTTGAAGGTGGCGGAGAACAACATTCCATTGTTAACGGGTCAAGCGCCAGATTGTGCGACGGATGATGCTGATTTGCGCAGAAAGCTGGCCTATTTTGCAATGCGGTGCTATCAGGCTAGGGGGCTATAAAGTTGTCGGTCTGCTTGGCGGCAGATTTGATATGAAGGCATCTTCGCAGATTTTGGGGCAGCGAATGAGCAATATGCAAGACGATGTTTCGCCATTGGAGCTGGCCGCGCTGTTGTGCAGTCGGGTTTGCCACGACGTGATCAGTCCGGTGGGGGCGATCACCAACGGGCTTGAGGTTCTCGAAGATGATGATGACCCGGAAATGCGGGTCCATGCCATGAACCTGATTACGCAGAGCGCTCAACAGGCATCGGCCAAACTTCAGTTTGCGCGTTTGGCCTTCGGGGCGGCCGGGTCGGCCGGGGCGGAGCTTGATCTTGGCGATGCCTGTAACGTGGCTCAGGGGCTGATGAAGAGCGAGAAGGCCAATCTGATCTGGAACGCGCCGCACGCCACAATCGGCAAGGACTATGTGAAGCTGGCGCTCAACATGCTGTTAATCGGCCTTGCGGCGATCCCGCGCGGTGGCGTTGTGACGCTTACTATTACAGGCGATTTGAAGGCGCCGATCTTGCGCGTTACCTCGAGTGGCCAGGCCGCGCGCGTACCTGATGAGACACGAACATTTTTGGGCGGTCGAGCGACTGGGCAATTTCTCGATGCGCGCGCCGCACAGCCTTATTTTACGGGCCTTGTTGCTCGCGATCTCGGTCTTGCCATTGATGCCCGGATGGAAGGCGAAGAATTCCTGATTGAGGCCATGTCGGTCGAGGCGGTGTCGCCATCTGTTCCGGCCTCACAATAGAAAACTCGGTTTTCCGTCGATGAGACAAGAAAGGGCGCCTCGTGAGAGGCGCCCCCTTTTTTGTTCGCGCTGTCTTGATGTCGGTTCAGGCGCTGGCCTGAACGGGCATGGATCCTTCGACAGGATCGCGCAGCACATAGCCCCGTCCCCAAACGGTTTCGATGTAATGTTCACCGCCTGTGGAGGCCGCCAGCTTCTTGCGAAGCTTGCAGATGAACACATCGATAATTTTCAATTCAGGCTCATCCATGCCGCCATAGAGATGATTAAGGAACATCTCCTTGGTCAGCGTGGTGCCCTTGCGGAGCGAGAGAAGCTCCAGCATCTGGTATTCCTTGCCCGTCAGATGAACGCGGTTGCCTTCAACTTCGACCGTCTTGGTGTCGAGGTTAACGGTGAGCTTGCCGGTGTTGATGACAGACTGGGAATGACCCTTCGAACGACGAACCACGGCGTGGATACGCGCGACAAGTTCGTCCTTGTGGAAGGGCTTTGTCATGTAATCGTCCGCACCGAAGCCAAGGCCCCGGACTTTATTCTCGATGCCGGCCAGACCGGAGAGAATAAGGATTGGCGTGGCGACTTTGCCGACGCGGAGCGACTTGAGAACTTCGTAGCCGCTCATGTCGGGCAGGTTCAGGTCAAGGAGGATGATGTCGTAATCGTACAACTTGCCCAGATCGACCCCTTCTTCACCCAGGTCGGTTGTGTACACATTAAAACCGTCGGACTTCAGCATCAGTTCGATGCTTTGCGCGGTTGCACTATCGTCTTCAATGAGCAGAACTCGCATGGTGCCCCTCTTAGCGGTCGCGCGGCGCTGTCGCCGCTGATTGTCAAATTTTATCGACAATAAGACGGTAACCTTATTTGGTTAACAAAGGTTAACCAGACTCAGAAAAATTGAGAAAAGTTTAGAAGAAATTTCAAAGACTTTGATACCCGGACCAAAACTGCAGGATTTTGCGGAATTTCGCATGATCTCGGCGATATTGCCCTTTTGGCGGGAAGATTTGCCTCTTCTCCCTTTTCATCAGTTTCTGTGGTCAAGGTTTACGCTGTCTTAAATTGTTGCCGTCAAGATTACCGAAGAAGTGAATCAAGGTGGCTAATGGCGCGTGAAGGCGTCGTTGGACCGCGACACTACTTTCGGAGAGGCGCGGACGTGCAATCATTACTGGCAGAAATAAACGGGTTGGCTGAGATACAGCATTATGGCCGGGTGGTTTCCATTCAGGGTCTGATGATCGAGATTGCCGGCCCGCTGCACGCGATGGGTGTCGGCAGCCGTCTTTCCGTCTCCAGCCGGACCGGCGAAGATATCGATTGTGAAGTCGTGGGTTTCCGGGATGGTCGGGCTTTATGCCTACCTTTTGGAGTCTTGTCCGGCATCGGTGTGGGGTGCAAGGCGGTCGTCAGCGCCGAGGAGCCCCATGTCTATCCCTCCAGCGGCTGGCTTGGCCGGGTGGTCAACGCCATGGGCGAACCGATTGATGGCAAGGGGCCGATAGCGCAGGGGGCGATACCTTACAATTTGCGCTCCATGCCGCCGCCCGCGCATACGCGTCAACGTGTCAGTGGCAAGCTCGACCTTGGGGTGCGTGCCCTAAATACATTCCTCACGACCTGCCGCGGGCAGCGCATGGGCATATTTGCGGGTTCGGGTGTCGGTAAATCCGTTCTTTTGTCGATGATGGCGCGCAATACCGCTTGCGGTGTGGCCGTGATCGGGTTGATCGGCGAACGCGGCCGCGAGGTGCAGGAATTTCTCGAGGATGATCTAGGCCCTGAAGGGCTGGCGCGCTCCGTCGTCGTGGTGGCGACATCGGACGAAGCCGCGCTGATGCGTCGACAGGCTGCATTTCTGACGCTGTCCCTTGCAGAGTTTTTCCGCGACAAGGGCGAAGATGTTCTTTGTATGATGGACAGTGTGACACGTTTTGCGATGGCGCAGCGCGAGATCGGCCTGTCGGCTGGCGAACCCCCGACCAGCAAGGGCTATACGCCGACTGTTTTTGCCGAATTGCCAAAGCTGCTGGAACGTGCCGGACCTGGCGCAGGCGATGGGACTGTGACAGGCATTTTTACGGTGCTTGTCGACGGTGATGATCACAATGAACCGGTTGCGGATGCGGTTCGCTCCATTCTTGATGGTCACATTGTAATGGAGCGCTCCATTGCCGAGCGTGGGCGCTATCCGGCGATCAATATTCTTAAATCTGTTTCGCGAACGATGCCTGGATGTAACAGCGCTGAGGAAAATACGCTGATCCGGCGCGCGCGTGGGCTGTTGGCGACTTATGACGATATGGAAGAGTTGATCCGTCTCGGGGCTTATCGAGCGGGTTCCGACGAACTTGTTGACGAAGCCATTTTCTATCAGCCGACACTCGACAAATTCCTGGGGCAACGCAAGGACGAGGCGACAAACATGGCGGACGGCTATGCCATGCTCGAAGAAATTCTCGCCCGGCCAATGCCACCTAAAGACATGGATATGTGAGGAACTGAAAGATGCGTAACCGAGAATCCCTTATTCGACTGCATCGGTTTCAGGTTGACGAAAAACGGCGCAAGCTTGCTGAGCTTGAATTGATGGCGCAGGAGTTTCGCGCGCGCGAGCGCGAGCTTGAGGCACAGGTCGAGGCGGAGCAGAAGAAGGCCGGTATTTCCGATGTGGCTCACTTCGCCTATCCTATGTTTGCCAAATCGGTCATTCGGCGCCGCCAGAATATCCTTACTTCAATTGAAGATATCGAGCGCCAGCTCGATACGGCGAAGGAAGAATTGTCCGAGGCTTTCCGCGAACTCAAGAAATATGAAATCATTGAGGATAATCGCAAGCGCAAGGTGCGCAAGGAAGTGATGCGGACGGAACAGGCGCAGCTCGATGAAGTGGCGCTGGGCATCCATCGTCGCCAGTGATCCCGGACGGCAGCCGTTCAGGCAAAACTCCCGAGACCGCTACCAATAGAGACCATGCTGAGATAGGATGATTCAAATCATCCAATTCTCAAGCGGCGGAATCCCATGCCTTCCTTCGACATTGTATCCAAGACCAATTTCCCCGAAATCGACAATGCGTTGCAGAACGTGACGAAAGAGGTTGGGCAGCGATATGACTTCAAGGGAGCCAAATGCACGATCGAGCGCAAGGATCAGGAAATCACGATCAATGCAGACGACGATCTGAAGCTGAAGCAGATGCATGAACTCTTGCAGGGGCATCTGGTGCGTCGCCAGGTTGATCCCGGTGTGCTGGACTATAAGGCGGTGGAGCAGGCGGCTGGTCAGAGCGTTCGCCAGAAGGTTCTGATCAAGAACGGGATCGACAAGGAACTTGCCAAGCAGATCGTCAAGGACATCAAGGGATCAAGCCTGAAAGTCCAGGTCGCCATTCAGGGCGACGAGTTGCGCATTTCAGGCAAGAAACGCGATGACCTTCAGGCTGCAATCCAGTTCGTCAAAGGGCTGAAAATCGAACAGCCCCTGCAATATGAAAATTTCCGCGACTAGGGTCGCGTCGTGTTCGTCAACTCCGCATGACTATGCGGCGGACAAGATAGACAAGGCTGATGACGATCAGATAGCCGACAAACCGAACGGCGATCAGTTTCAGCACTTCCATGTTTGTGAAATCCGGGATGGTGATGCTTCCACCGCCCATCATGCCGCGCCCGACGTTCACCACTTCGTGGATGATTGTTGCGGCAACCGCATAGAAGACGATCTGCCCATAGCGACTCATCAAGGCAGCAGCGATGACCGCAATGATGATGCCTTGTAAAGAATCCACTGTGCCGAAGCCTTGATGCCCGAGAGCAATGACTTCATTCACGATTTCGTTTAACTGCATTACTACTAGTCCCCCCAATTAGACTTACTAATCCCCCTGCCTCAAGAGTCGGCAATTGCACACTCTTGAAGCAGGTCCGCAGGTTAGACCAATTTGGGACAGCGTCTAGTTGTTTGCGTTGCGAAATTAATTTGCGTGCGGTGCAAAATATTACTCGATTGCGATGACGAATTTGCGAATTGCCGCATTTTGTCATGCTCGCCGCGGACTTTCTTGGTTAAACCGTTCCGATTGTCTTGAGCTTTGCGCGAGGATGAATTTCGCTTTGCGACATGACAAAGGTTTGTGGGCGGAAACGTTCGACAATGGAACGCACAAAGGGGCGCACGCCTGGGCTTGTCAACAAGACCGGGCTTTCGCCGGCGCGGCCTGCTTCGTCGTAGGCTTCACGCAGAGCTGCAATGAATTCCTGCAATTTGGAGGGCTGCATGGCGAGCTGGCGCTCTTCGCCCTGACCGACGATGGACTCGGCAAATGACTGCTCCCAGCGTGGCGACAAGGTGACGAGCGGCAGGGTGTTGTCCTGGTCCGCGTGTGACGCGCAAATCTGGCGGGCAAGGCGAGCTCGAACATGCTCGGTGATGATGTTGAGGCTTTGCGTGTGTCCAACGGCTTCGGCAATGCCTTCCATGATGGTGGGAAGGTCGCGGATCGAGATGCGTTCGGTCAGCAAGGTCTGGAGAACGCGCTGGATACCGGTGATGGTAATCTGCGTCGGGACGATATCCTCGACGAGTTTTTTATGCTCGGGACCAAGCTCATTGATAAGTTTCTGGACTTCGGCGTAGGAGAGAAGGTCCGCCATGTTGTCGCGAATGATTTCGGTCAGATGGGTTGTCAGAACGGTCGGCGGATCGACCACGGTGTAGCCACGGAAGGAGGCTTCTTCGCGCAAGTTTTCGTCAATCCAGGTAGCGGGCAGGCCAAAGGCCGGTTCGGTCGTGTGCAGGCCGGGCAGTTCGATCTGGCCGCCATGGGGATCCATGACGAGAAGCTGGTTGACGTAGACATCGCCACTTCCTGCTTCCACTTCCTTGACGCGAATGGCATAGGCGTTCGCCTCAAGCTGGACATTGTCGAGAATGCGCACCGACGGCATGACAAAGCCCATGTCGCTTGCCATCTGGCGGCGCAACGCCTTGATCTGGTCGGTAAGTTTCTGGTGTTCCTTGCCGTTGATGAGTGGCAGCAGGGCATAGCCGATTTCGAGACGCAGTTCGTCCATCTTGAGGGCCGTACTGATCGGTTCTTCGGCGACCGGCACGGCGGCGGCTTCGGTGACTACCGCTTGTGCGGCGGCCTCCGCCTTCTCGCGATGAGATTTCTTGGCGTAGTACGCAACGCTACCGGTTGCGGCTGACAGTGCCAGAAAGGGGATCATCGGCAGACCGGGCAGGAAGGCCATGATGCCCATGACGATGGATGACAGGCCGAGCGCTTGCGGATAGCCGGAGAGCTGATCGAACAGAGCCTGATCGGCGGCGCCTTCAACGCCAACCTTGGAGACCAGAAGACCGGCGGCTGTTGAAACGATAAGCGCCGGGATCTGGCTCACAAGTCCATCGCCGACCGTCAGGATGGTGTAGGTCTGGGCTGCTTCGCTGAAGCTCATGTGGTTCTGGGCGACACCGACGATAATGCCGCCGATGACATTGATGAAGGTGATCATCAGGCCGGCAACGGCGTCACCGCGAACGAATTTGGAGGCGCCGTCCATGGAGCCGAAGAAGGAGCTTTCGTTTTCGAGATCGCTGCGACGCTGACGCGCAACTTTTTCATCGATCAGGCCGGCGGAGAGATCGGCGTCGATTGCCATCTGCTTGCCGGGCATGGCGTCAAGGCTGAAACGCGCGCCGACTTCGGCGATACGGCCGGAACCCTTGGTGATAACAACGAAGTTCACGATGACCAGAATGGCAAAGACAATGACGCCGATGACGAAATTGCCCTGCATGACGAAGCTGCCAAAAGCCTGGATAACCTGACCGGCGGCGTCGGTGCCGTCGTGACCATGCGCGAGAATGAGGCGCGTCGAGGCCAGATTGAGCGCCAGGCGGAGCATGGTCGCGATCAGCAACACAGTTGGGAAAGCGCTGAATTCAAGCGGCTTCTGAATGAAAAGGGCCGTCATCAGGACCAGCACAGAAAAGGTGATGGAGATGGCGAGCGAGAAATCGAGCAGGAAGGCGGGCATTGGCAGGATCAGGACGACAATGATCGTCATGATGCCGATGGCAAGGGCAAGATCGCCGCGTTTGGAAAGATTGTTCAGGATACCCAGCGGGGTGAGGCCTGGGAGGCCGAAGTTCTTGAGCAATCCGCCGGTCTTGCTGTTTTGAATGGTCGCGTCGCTCATGCGAGCTGTTCCCTGATCTTCTGGTCGAATTACGAGTGTGGATTAGCCGAAGCTGACGCGTTGTTCGCCGCCAGGCATGGGAACGGAGACGCCGTTTTCACCATATTCCTTGAGCTTGTTTCTGAGCGTGCGGATCGAGATGCCGAGGATATTGGCGGCATGCGTGCGGTTGCCCAGGCAATGATCGAGTGTCTTGAGGATCAGATCCTGTTCGACTTCGGAAACCGTGCGACCGACGAAGCTGCGGGTGGCGGCATCGGCGGCGACGGCGGCCTTCTGGGCGATGCCAGAGGCCGGCGCGGTCTCATCGTGACGGCTGCCGTCGGGTAGACGGATCGCCTCGACGTCGATTTCCGGGCCGGTGGTCAGCAGGACAGCGCGGTGCATCGTGTTTTCAAGTTCGCGCACGTTGCCAGCCCAGTTGTGACGTGTGAGGAAACGACGGGCTTCGAGCGAGATCGGTTTTGCCGCGAGGCCATTGGCACGGGCATAGCGTTCCGCGAAGTGATCGGCCAGCGCCAGAATGTCGGCGGGGCGCTCGCGCAATGGAGGCAGATTGAGGTTCACCACATTGAGGCGATAGTAAAGGTCTTCGCGGAAACGACCGGCGCGCGCATCGCCCTGAAGGTCGCGGTTCGACGTTGCGAGAATGCGAATGTTGACCTTGACGGGAGCCTTGCCGCCGACGCGATCGATTTCGCGCTCCTGGATGGCGCGCAGGAGCTTTGCCTGAAGGCGAAGGTCCATTTCACTGATTTCATCGAGCAGCAGCGTACCGCCATCGGCTTCTTCAAACTTGCCGATACGGCGGGCGACGGCGCCAGTGAAGGCGCCTTTTTCATGACCAAAGAGTTCGGATTCCAGAAGGTTTTCCGGGATCGCGGCGCAGTTGACCGAGATGAACGGCTTGTCGCGACGCAGAGACTTGCGGTGCAGATAGCGCGCCATGACTTCCTTACCCGAGCCGCTTTCGCCGGTGATGAGAATGCTGGCGTCCGACGGGGCAACCTGATCGGCCAGACGGATCATATCGGACATCTTCGGGTCCTTGAAGATGAAGGCGTGTCCGTCATCGGCGACTGCTGCGAGGACAGCGGCGATCAGTTCGGCGTCTGGCGGCAGCGGGATATATTCCTTGGCGCCTGCGCGGATCGCGTTGACGGCGGCGCGGGCGTCGGTATCGACGCCGCAAGCGACAACCGGCACGCAGATATGTTCTGCGGCGAGGCTCTGGATCATATCGGCAATGTCGCAACTGACATCAACCATGAGGAGGTCGGCGCCGCGCCCGGAACGGAGAGTTTCAATGGCCTGGACCACTGTTTCGGTATGAATAACCTTGGCGCCCTTTGCCATCGCCATTTTTGTGGCGGTGGAGAGCTGGCCGTTCAGGGTTCCGACGATCAGAAGGCGCATTTGCGACACTCCTCTTTCTAAATTCTTGGCTCGTTACAAAAGGTATTCGGTTCGGAAGGTGTCTTTAGCTGACGCCGCCCTTGATTATTTCCGTCATGGTGACGCCGAGACGTTCGTCGACGACCACGACTTCGCCGCGGGCGACGAGCCGCTCGTTTACATAGATATCGATGGCTTCGCCGACCTTGCGGTCGAGTTCGACGATTGTGCCGCGACCAAGTTTCAGGAGATCGGAGACTTCCATGTGCGTCTTGCCGAGGACCGCGGAGACATTGACGGGAACGTCGAATACGGCTTCCAGATCGTGCGCCATGCGCACGCGTTCCTGATCGCTATCTTCGATCGTATTGGCGACGTCGCTGCCCAGCGGTTCGGCGCTTGCGAGGTCGGGCAGGGTGATTTCTTCGTCCTGTTCTGACATAGCTCAGTTCCTGGTGTTTTCGGCCTGAAGCGTCTCCGACATGGCGAGACGGTTGAGATCGGATTTCGGGGTCTTGAGAGTGGAGATATAACGGTCAACAATTTCGGTGAGTTCGCGTTCGATATCTGCGGCAGAGCGAACAACACCACCGTCTGCCCATTCAACAACGCAGTCGCCTTCGGCAATATCACCCTGACCGAGCAGAATGATCTTTCCGCTCAATCCACGTTCCATTGCCATGTGATCAACCGTCTCCTTGAGCTGATCGACAAGCTTGTCGGAGATACGCAGCACAATGTGCGGCTCGCGATTGAGGTGCGTGAGGCAATCACGCAGGACGGCTTCGATTTCGGCTTTCGGGCGGGTGGCGACCAGGGCAGGTGCGAGTTTGCGGACTGCAATCATCGCAAGGGCGGCCGCTTCGCCGCGAATGCTTGCGCTTTCTGCCTGAAGTGCGTTCAGGAGACTTGCGCCATTTGTTGCAAAGAGTTCCATAGCTGACGAGAGATCTGTGTCGACCTGATTGCGGGCTTCGGCCTGTCCTTCGATAAATCCCGAGGCATGACCTTCCGCGCGGGCCCGTTCGAGGTCGGCTTCGGTAAAGACTTTCTTCACCTGAACAGCAGACTTCGTTGACGAACCGTCGAGGTTGTCAAAGCGCGTATCAAAGGTAAATCTTACTGCCTGTGTCATTTTCAACTATGGGTCATCTGGTTACATGGGTGTGCATCGCGGAAGCATCGTGCGATGCGGATCAGTAGATGAGCTCATCTTCCTCATTGTTGGCGGCAATCATGATCTCGCCTTTTTGTGCGAGGTCTTTCGCGATATTGACCATCGTCGTCTGGGCTTCATCGACATCCTTGAGCCGCACAGGGCCCATAAGTTCCATGTCTTCGCGCAGAATTTTGGCAGCGCGTTCCGACATGTTGGCGAAGAAGAGATCGCGCATGGTGTCCGAAGAGCCCTTGAGGGCGATGCCAAGCTTGTTCTTGTCGATAGCGCGCAGCAGGGTCTGAACGGAGCCCGGATCGAGCTTTGCCAGATCTTCGAAGGTGAACATCAGGGCCTTGATCTTTTCGGCGCTGTCGCGCGAGCGCTCTTCCAGCGCAGCGAGGAAACGGCCCTCGGTCTGGCGATCGAAATTGTTGAAGATTTCGGCCATCAGTTCGTGGGCATCGCGTCGATTGCTGCGCGAAAGGTTTGACATGAATTCCGAGCGGAGCGTCTGCTCGACCTTGTCGAGAATTTCCTTTTGCACCGTTTCCATGCGCAGCATGCGGGTGACGACTTCCAGTGCGAAATCTTCCGGCAGGTAGGGCAGGACGCGAGCGGCATGGTCGGGACGGATTTTCGACAACACAACGGCCACGGTCTGGGGATATTCGTTCTTCAGATAGCTCGCCAGCACCTGCTCGTTCACATTCGCGAGCTTTTCCCACATGGTGCGACCGGCAGGACCGCGAATTTCGTCCATCACCGAATTGACGCGGTCTTCAGAAAGGAACTTCGAGAGCAAGCGTTCGGTGGATTCATAGGACCCCACCAGTGCGCCCGTGCCTGACATTTTCGAGGCGAATTCAACGAGAAGTTTTTCAACGGTGCCAGATTGCACGGTGCCGAGTGTCGACATGATCTGCGACATTTCACGGATCTCGTCGTCATCGAGCATGTCCCATAGCGAGGCGGCGTCATCGGCGCCAAGCGCGAGCATGAAAACGGCGGCCTTCTGTGGACCGGTCAGGCCCTTGTCGTCTGATTTCTTGGGTGCGGTTGCCACGGTTCAGTTCCTTAAACGGCTTCGTGCAGCCAGCTGCGAAGAATGGAGATGGATTCATCGGGATGGACGGTCACCAGTTCGCCGATCTTGCGAACAGATGAACCCTTCACCTTGCCTGCGACCTGGGCGATGTCGATCAATGACTCGTCATCGATGGTCTGGTTGCCGGAGCCGATGAGGGCTTGCGAAATCGCGTCCGAGCCTTCCGCGCCATCGGGCGAGGGAAGGGCTGCGTTGGCATGGGAACCGATTGCGCCATACTGGGCGTGGCCGAGCATGGCCTGACCCCCGCCGGCGCTGATCGTCGTCAGGCGCGCCAGCACCGGGCGGAAGACAAAGAACATGGCGATAAGGGCGAGAAGGGAGAGGATGCCGAATTCGCTTATGCGCATGTAGTCGGATTTGGTCAGGCCCAGGAATGGCGTGGCTTCCGGTGCCGGGGCGGCGATGGGTTCAGGCGTCGCAAACTGCAGGTTTACCACCTGGAGCTGATCGCCACGCGTGCTATCGAAACCGATGGCGGATTTCACCAACGTCTCGATCTTGGAAATTTCCTTTTCTGAGCGCGGTGCGTAGACAGGCGTTCCGTCTGCGCCGGTCTTGTATGTGCCATCGACAAGAACGGCGACGGAAAGGCGCTTTACACGACCCGGTTCCAGAATCTCTGTTTTTGTCGTGCGGGAAATTTCATAGTTGACGGTTTCTTCGTTTCGATTGGACTGCTGGCGCGACAGGCTGCCATTGTCGCCGCTGCCCGCATTGGCATTCGGCAGATTGTTGCTCACCGAGACGCCCTGAGTATCCTTGCCGTCAGTATTGTTCGTGTTGTCTTCAACTGTTTGCGTGGAGCGGACGACCTGACCATTGGGATCGTAGCTGTCGGAGGTTTGCGTTACGCGGTTGTAGTCCATCTGCGCTGTCACTTCGACGCGCGCCTTGTCGATGCCGACAACCCGACCGACTATGTCTTCGACGTGTTTGCGCAAGCGCTGTTCATAGCTCATGCGACGCTCGTCAATGGTTGATGATATCATCGATTGACTGTCGTCGCCCATGCCGCTTGCCAGCAGGACGCCGCGTTCGTCCACGATTGATACGTGGTTGGACGTCAGTCCCTCAACGGCGGAAGCCACCAGCTGCTGGATGGCCTTGACCTGCGCCGTGGCGAGGACGCCGCTTACCTTGAGAACGAGTGAGGCGGAAGGTTCGCGCTTGTCGCGCGAGAAAAGTTCACGTTCGGGGAGTACGAGATGGACCCGCGCCGCTTCGATGCCGTCGATCGAGCGGATCGTGCGCGAAAGTTCGCCTTCCAGCGCGCGCAGGTGATTGATGTTCTGAAGGAAGCTTGTTGTGCCGAGGGCATCGGCATTGTCAAAAATTTCGTAGCCGACCGTGCCGCCTGCGGGGAGGCCTTTGGCCGCCAGTTCCATGCGCAGTTTCAGCACCTTGCCCTCTGGAACAAGGATCGTCGTACCATCGCCCTTGAGTTGATATTGGACTTTCATCGCATCGAGTGCGCCGGTCATCTTGACCGCGTCTTCAGGAGCGATGTCAGAAAATAGAAGGGCCATCGGCTCGGCCGACATCTTCATGCCCAGATAGGCGAAGAAGCCCAAGAGTGCTGCCGCGACCAGACCAAGCGTTGCGAGCCTTGCCGGCCCCAGCGATTTCAACAGATTCGAGAATCCGCCCACGTTCCCACCTCAGTGTCACCACGCTATGCGTTCATCCAGTCCTTGGATGGTCGCCAGTGCTAGACACCAGGCCTTTGACAAATTCTTTGCCTCGGGGGGATCTGCCGCAAAGTGCCCAATGCGCCCAAGCAGACCCGGTTCCTGTGCCGGTAGGAAAAAATTACCGCGTTAGCCTAAACAGATGATTAACGAGCCGGCAATAATTGCCGGGCCTTCGGGTCTGGAGGTTTTGAGGGGAACAAAAGAAGAAACGTCGACGAGATTTCTCTCGCCGACGTTTGCAGGTCAGTAAGTACGCAGTTACAGGTCTATCTCACTGCCTGTATTGCTGGACGCGGGTTGCACGGAGGCCCGCCAACCCATGGCGCTCGATCGAACGCTGCCAACTCAGGAATTCTTCAACCGTCAGCGTGTAACGACGGCAGGCGTCGTCAAGACTGATCAGGCCGCCGCGTACAGCGGCGACGACTTCTGCCTTACGGCGGATGACCCACCGTTTGGTGTTCGGCGGCGGCAGATCAGCGACCGTGAGTGGTGTCCCGTCGGGGCCAATCACGTAGTTGATCTTGATGTGGTGCTGCTCACTCATCGAACAGATTCTCCGTACTCGTTGCTTGACGCAAACCTACAGTAAAGGCACTTAAGAAACGGATAAGTCACTTGGTAAAATTTGATCCAATTCAATGACTTATCCGTTCCATGATGGGACACATCGTGCCATTTGGCGGCAATCAGGACCCTGCCGCCGGATCGGTGACATTCGTGACGTCGGAATAGAGAATTTGCGCGCCATTGACGGTCACTACGGGATTTGACGATGAGATATCGACAGAGGTGACAATTCCCTTTGTCCGCACCGAAGCTGCGACAGCTTGACCGGAGGCGTCATTGGCGGCGACCTGGAGAAAATAGGTGCCGTCGCTCATGGCGTTGCCAGAGCTGTCTGTGCCGTTCCAGGTAAACGGCTGGTCGCCCTTTGTGCCGTCGATCTTCTCGGAATAGACAGTCGCCCCGTTCTTGTCGAGCACCTGCAGCGTCGTGCTGGGTGCCGCATCGGCGAGGCTTAGGGTCCAGTTTGCCTGGCCGTTCTTCAACAAGGCGCCATTGCTTGTGGATTCGATCTGCTTGCCGATCAGGCCGACGGCGGTATTGGCGGCCTGGAAGACATTCGCGCTCAGCAGGCTCTCAAGGTTCTTGTTCGTCTGGATCTGTTGCTCGACGCTTGAATATTGTACAAGCTGATTGGTGAAGTCGGCGGACTTCATCGGGTCGGTGGGGTCCTGGTTTTTGAGCTGTGTGGTGAGCAGCGTCAAGAACATCGAATAGTTGCCCGACAATTTTGTCGAGGCGGCATTCGCAGTGGATTGCGAGGCCGTTGCTGTTTGCGCGGCTTGTGCTGCGGCTATTGCGTCAACGCTCATTGCGGAAATCCTTCAAACTCAAATGCGAATGTCGATGCCGCCACGGGCGGAAAGATTGACGTTGTAGATCGGGTTCAAGCTGACCTCGTCCGAAGCAGGCTCAAGATTGTTGAGGCCAGTGTTGCCCTGCTCATTGTCGGCAAAGTTTTGCGGCTGGTGGCCTGTATTGTCGTCGCGAAGTGAAAAGTTGAGACTGTCGGCATTGGCCTGAAGACCTGCATTGTTGAGCGCCTGCTGCAGAGCGGTAGCGTCCCGTCGCAGCAATTCAAGCGTTTCCGGGCGTTCGACCACAAGATGCGCGGTGACATTGCCGTCCTTTTTGACTTCCATGCGCACATCAATCTTTCCCATTTCGGCGGGATCGAGGCGGATGTCGAAGCGGTTGATGCCCTTTTGCAGGTTGCGCGCGACCTGGAGGGCAATTGTCGTGGCTGGAATTTGGGTGGGCGTGGTCTGGCCTGGCAAGGTGCCGACGCGAACCGTCGCGGTGGTGCTGTTCTGGCTTTGTGAGGTGCCGTTTACATTCTGGATGTCGCTTAGCGCGCTGACACTGCTCGACGAACTTCCTGTGGAAGTAACCGAAGAAATCTCGCCATTCGATGCAGCCGCGACCATTTTTGCAAAGTTCTGTGCGGTGGAAGCGGCAGCGGGTGCTGCCTGCGTCTGAGAGTTTGCATGTGCGGCGGTCTGCTGGGCCGCGTTGGTCTTGGCGTCTGTCTTTTCCGCCATCTTGGCGGCGGCCTCATGCCCGAGGCCGTCTTTCGCCGTGATTGTCAGCTTGGCGTCCGGATTGCTGTCATCGGGAGATATGTTCTGGGGCGTTGCTTTGGGGGCGGCATTGGAAGCGGCGGCAACGAGTGGCGTTTCGCTCGGCGCTACGGGGACGGTCGCGGCTGTTGGCCGTGCCTCGGCTATCTTGGTTTCCGGCTTGTGCGCTTCTTTAGGCACCTCAACCGGTGCGGTGGCAAGGTTCGCAAGGTCGGCGGGCTTCTTGTCGTCCGCCTTGGTCTGGTTGTCGCCGTCTGTCTTGGCCGCGCTTGCCGCTTTTTTTGCGGTATCCGTTTCAGTATCTGAGGTCGAGACTTTGGTTGTCTCGTCTGCTTTGGCGGAGGCCTGTGGTGTGGCGTTCGTATCAGTCGTCGAGGCATCGCCTGTTGCGACGGCGCTATCTGTCTTTGCCTTGTCGTCAGAGGCTTTTTTCTGGGCGTCCGAGGGAGCTGCGTCGGTTGCAGCCGTCTGGGCGTCCGTCTGATTGGCGGTTGCATCCGTGGTCTGTGTCACCGTGTCGCTACCGGCCTTCTGGGCGTCGGATGGCGTGTCGGTCTGATCGTTCGCCGAGTTGTCCTGATTGCGGCGGTCGGCGTTGATGGCGGCCTGACGACGGTCCGCGGCGCTCGGGCGACTGTCCTGAGAGCTTGCATCGTTCAGATGCTGCTCAAAACGCGCCTGATCCTGCGAGTTGTCGGGCTTTTGGGGCGCTGCGCCCACAATGCTGGTCGCATTTGGCTGGCTGGAGCGAAAGATTACAGGGTTCGGCAAGCCCATAGCGTTTTACCTTACTCGATCAAATTCAGGCCTGGCACATGGCAGGCTCTTGGGTCAGGTCATAGGAAGCAAAGGGCGGGCCATGTTGTCGGATAAAAATTTCCACGAAATTTCAATGACTTGCCCATTGACGGGCGGGGGCAGGGCAACGATATTCCTGCCCATCCGGCATTTTTTGCCGGGTCAGATTGCGCTCTGATAGGCTTGTATGGTTGTTTGCCAGACGGGCGTCAGGAGCCTGAACCTTAGAATCTCACAGACGAGACGATGCGCGAGCCTTTTGACGAAAAGACCGGCCTGAACAGCCTCGATCTTCCCGGACGTCCGGAGGAGACACGGGTGGTTGTCGCCATGTCCGGTGGCGTTGACAGTTCGGTCACGGCGGCCTTGCTCAAGGAGCAGGGCTATGACGTCGTGGGCATGACCATGCAACTCTATGATCATGGCGTGGCGGTCCAGAAGAAGGGTGCCTGCTGCGCGGGTCAGGACATTCAGGACGCGCGAGCGGTTTCTGTGCGTATCGGTATTCCCCATTATGTTCTCGACTATGAGGAGCGGTTTCGCGCCGCTGTCATGGATGACTTTGCGGAATCCTATGTGGCGGGCGAAACGCCTATCCCTTGCGTGCGATGCAACGAGCGCGTGAAGTTTCGTGATCTGCTGGAGACGGCACGCGATCTTGGCGCGGCGGCGCTTGCGACGGGGCACTACATCGCCAGTCGACCGGGCCCCAATGGACGTCAGCTTTATCGCCCGAAGGATGCGGATCGCGACCAGAGCTATTTTCTTTTCACGACGACGCAGGAACAACTCGACTATCTGCGTTTCCCGCTTGGCGATCTGACCAAGGCGGAGACGCGCGAGATGGCGGCGCGCATGGGCCTCGTCGTTGCGGACAAGCCCGACAGTCAGGACATCTGTTTCGTGCCGACGGGCCGCTATACGAACATCATCGACCGGATGCGGCCCAATGCGGGCGGGCAGGGCGATATCGTTCATCTGGATGGTCGGGTGCTTGGCCGCCACAAGGGTGTGATCCATTACACGATCGGGCAGCGCAAGGGCCTTGGCCTCGGCGCCAGCGAACCGGAGGCGTCGCCGCTTTTTGTGGTCAAACTTGATGCGGCCAACAAGCGGGTAATCGTCGGGCCGAAGTCGGCCTTGTTGACGAGACGGCTAAGCTTGCGTGATGTGAACTGGCTTGGGGACGTTCCCTTGAAGCCCGATGAGAGCGTCGATCTGCTCGTTCGTATAAGGTCGACCGCAGCGCCGGTAGAGGCGCGGCTCGTGGTGGGTTCAGACGGCGCCGTTGATATCGGGCTGGCTACGGGTGAGGAAGGGGTTGCGCCGGGGCAGGCTTGCGTCTTCTACGATCTCACCGGTGGCCGGGTATTGGGCGGGGGCTTCATCGCCCGGGCGCATCTGGACGCGCTTGACGAAGGGGAAGTTGAGGCAAAGCAGGCTGCGGCAGGCTAGTCGGGGCCGACACAAAGATCTGGTCGACGACACGAATGTATGTCCCTGAAAAAGCCGTTTGAGATAAAGTGCTTGCGAGTAGAGCGGTCAGCCCCTCACATTAGTGTGGGGGGAACCAAGGTGGAGAGAATGATTTGACGGGTTTAGCGCGCATCGACGAACAGTCAGTCCTGAAGGCATATGCGCGTTGGGCGCCTGTTTATGACTGGTCGTTTGGTCCCATCGCCGATTTCGGGCGCAAACGCGCCATCGATGTCATCAATCAACGTCAGGGCAGTCTCCTTGAGGTGGGTGTGGGCACAGGCGTGGCGCTGCCGCGCTATGCCAAGCATCTCGCTATTACAGGCATCGATTTTTCACCCGATATGTTGCGCAAGGCTCGCCAGCGCGCCCGCGCGCGCAAGCTTCGGAACGTCAACGGCCTCTATGAGATGGACGCGTCGGAACTCAAATTTGACGATGGTTCCTTCGATACGGTTGTCGCCATGTATGTGATGACCGTGGTGCCGGACGCCAACAAGGTTTTGCGCGAACTGGAGCGTGTTTGTGCGCCCGGCGGCGAAGTGGTGATTGTCAATCATTTCGCTCAGGATCATGGCGTGCGTGGTGCGGTGGAGCGGTGGATGGCTCCTGCGGCGCGTGCGCTGGGCTGGCATCCAGATTTCCGCATTGAAACCATCACCGAGATGACGACGCTCGAACTTGTCGAAACGCGCTCCCTCCAGCCGATGGGTCTGTTCACAATGTTACGATTCCGCAAGGCGTCTGAGGAAGAAACGTCGGAAAAGGGCGAGGATGAGACTGAAAAAGTCCTCGCCTGAGGTCTAATTTGTAGTCTTTTGCCTTCTCTTGGCCTCGCCACCTTGACAGGCTTTGAGCCTGCCCTTTATATCCCCCTCTCTCCAGACAAGTGGGGCCTCAAGGGGTTGGCGGTTGTCTTCGGGGCGGAGTAGCTCAGTTGGTTAGAGCAGCGGAATCATAATCCGCGTGTCGGGGGTTCGAGTCCCTCCTCCGCTACCAAATTCTCCAGACCTTTTGAAATCAGTCACTTACGGGGTGTCCGGAAGTGGCTTCTTCGCTGCCTGCGTAGCAGTAAAGCGTAACAGTTCGGTAGGTCGGTGCAATCCATATTGCCACTGAGCTATTAGGCGTCGCCCCAACTGATTCTCGCTTTACTACTTTCGCACTGCTTCATTGCGGCTAATCCTCGGTATTCATAATCCTCTTCAGTCTTGCCCAACTTTCCTCTGGCAAATCTTTAATAATTTTGACGAGTTTAGCGTCACCGCTTGCCATCACTACAC
>JBAQNC010000161.1:0-10339 GCA_049303435.1 Parvibaculum sp.
CGGACAGAACGGCTGATCAGCCGCGCTTTTGAAACACCATGACCTTGGAGAGAAAGGCAGGCGTGACGCTTGTCTGCATGAGACCTCGTGCGTCGAACAGTTTGCCAAAATCCTCGCCAAGATAGGAAGTGAAATATGGTTCGTGGAATCCGATGGGGAAGACTTCGAGAAGCCCGTCGAAATCCGGCGTGTCGCCCGTCTGCAATGCATCGACAAGAATGAACGTACCGCCAGGTTTCAACACACGCGCAATCTCGCCGGCTACCGTCTTGCGAATCTTCGGCGGCAATTCGTGGAAGAGATAGATGCAGGTAACGACGTCCTGGCTGGCGTCGTCGACCGGCATCGCCTCGGCATTGGCTTCAATCAAAGACACATTGCGCCGACGACCGAGTTCAGCGCGCGCCCTGGCGATATAAGCAGGCGAGAGATCGAGACCTGTCACATTCAAACGCGGATAGTTCAAAGCGGCATCAGAGAGAAAACCGCCTGTGCCGCAAGCGACTTCAAGCATATGGAGTCTTCGCTGATCGCGCCCTCGCAGCGCATGGGCGAGCGGCACCAGAGCCTGACGACGCATCGCCCCTGCCGTGCCGCTGAAGAGGACTTCGACCTGCATATCGTAGAGCTTCGCCGATTTTTCGGAGAACCAACCGTCTGTCTGGTAGTGAAAGTTTTGCAGATAGTAACGCGGGTAACGCGCGCGAAGCTCATCGCTCATGACCTCGGAATGACGGCGCGACAGGCGACGCTCATCCACTTCGCGGGCGTCCTTGAAGAAGCGGAAACTTTGAGCAACGGCGTCTGTTGGCGAGATCAAACCATCAGGCGCACGGTAAAGACCAGCTTCGATATTCTTCCAATCTTGCACGAAGAGTTCGCGCATACGAGCGATGATGCCCTGCCATTTGGGGATGGGGCCTTTGATCTCGACCGATGCTTCATCCGGCGAGACGAGAGGGCCGCGCATGCGATTGAGCGCGAGGTAGTGGCTCGCATACCAGGTGACGCGAGCGCCCTGCCCTATGCTGTAACCGATCCTTGAAAGCGGACGCGCCATGCGGACCTCACTGTTTGTGAAAAATACCGACAAGTTCAATATGCGGCGACCAGAGGAACTGGTCCACCGGGGTCACGGACACAAGCTTGTAGCCGCCATCAATCAAGGTGCGGGCATCGCGCGCGAAGGTCGCGGGGTTGCAGGAAACACCAATGATAACGGGCACGGATGACTGCGCGAGCATTGCCACCTGAGCCGCGGCGCCAGCACGCGGCGGATCGAAAACCACGGCATCGGTCTTCAGAAGTTCCGACATGTGAAGCGGGCGACGGAAGAGATCGCGGGTCAGAAGCTCGATGGGCTTCAAACCCCTCGACGGGCCTTGCTCCCGGATGGCGCGACCAAAGGCGGCGAGCGATTTGGGTTCGCTTTCGACCGCCAGCACGGATGATCTGGTGGCGAGCGCCGCAGCAAACGTGCCGCAACCGGCGAAGAGATCGATGACGCGTTTGGCGTCGCCGACGCCCTCAAGCACAAGCCGCACAAGGGTTTCTTCGCCTGTCTTCGTCGCCTGAAGGAATGCGCCGGGCGGCGGCGTGACGTGGAGGCCGGAAAGCGTGATGCGCGGCGCGCGGCGTTCCGACAGAATGTCGCCATCCCAGGTGAGGCGGGCGAGATCAGCGGCGGCGGCGTTTTGCGCGAGTTCGGAACGCAAGGAACCATCGGGCGCTTCCTTGCCGCCGGTGACGGAGACGTCGAGACCGGTCTCGGTCGCGGTGACGAGAAGCGAGGCGCGGCCCTTGCGCGAGAGGCCCGGTGCGACGACAGTTGCAAGCGCGCCTAGAGCTTCCTCGATTTCGGGAACGACGAGCGGGCATTCCTTTATGTCGATGATGGTGTGGCTGGCGCGAGCGTAATAGCCGATGGTCGCGCCCTTCTTGGTGCGGGTGACGGCGAAGGTTGCGCGGCGGCGACTGTGGGGCAATGCGGGAACGAGCGCTCTCACATCCGTTTCGATTCCACGCGAAGCAAGCGCGGCGACAACCTGCTCTCGTTTCCAGTCTTTGTAACGAGAGGCTTCGAGATGTTGAAGCGAGCAGCCGCCGCATTGACCGAAATGCTTGCAGGGTGGTTTGACGCGAGAGGAAGACGGCTCGATAATTTTAAGAAGCTTCGCCTTTCCTTCCGCATCGGGAGAAATCATGACGCGCTCACCTTCGAGTGTGAGCGGGACGAAAATCTGCTCGCCATTGAGCGTCGCCACGCCGTCGCCAAGATGGCCGAGGGTGTCGATGGTGAGTTCTATTTCGTCCGTAAAAAGAATATCTGACATTTATCTGTCTTTAAGGAGAAAGATGGATCCCCCGATCAAGTCGGGGGATGACGATCATATTTTCCTGGCGGCGATCAGGAATTCCTTGTTTCCGTCGCCGCCGAGAATGGGGCTTTCGGTGATGCCCAGAACCTCCCAGTGTCCGCGACTGCGGAGCCAGGAGGATATGTTATCGCATACTTCGGCATGAAGATCAGGGTCGCGGACGACGCCGCCTTTGCCGACACGGGAGGGGCCGACCTCGAACTGGGGCTTTATGAGCATCACAAGACACTGTTTTTCCCGCTCGAAGTCGAGTGTTTCCTGCAAGAGATCGAGCACTTTCATGAGGGCTTTCGTGAGTGAGATGAAGCTCACATCGCAGGTGAGGATATCAGGCCTTGTCCCCAGGTGGTCGAACGTCACATCCCTGGCGTTCAACCCCTCGATGGAGGTGACCCGAGGATTACTCGCCAGAGCGGGGACAAGCTGGCCATGACCGACGTCGATGGCGGTAACATGGGCGGCGTGGCGCTCCAGCAACACTTGCGTGAAACCGCCTGTTGAGGCCCCGATATCCACACAAAACTTATCCCGCACATCTATGTCGAAATAGTCGAGCGCATGAACGAGCTTCAAGGCGGCGCGGGAAACATATTTGTGTACGGATGAACTTATAGTGATCTCGTCTTCGTCACCCGCGAGATGGGCGGACTTCGTCACCACTTCACCGCCAAGTCTCACCTCACCCTCCTTGATCGCGGATTGGGCGCGGGCGCGGCTTGGCATGAGGCCACGCTCGACCAGCACCTGATCGAGACGCTTGCGCGGGGTGCTCATGGGGTTTGTCAGACGAGCTTGGGCGCGAGGGCGCGGCTTGCGACGAGTTCGGCGATCTCATTGTGCATGCCCATCGCCGCCAGGGCGGTTTCGACCATCGCGCCTGCATTGAGACCGGCGAGTTCATACATCTTTTCGGGCTTGTCGTGCTCGATGAAAATGTCGGGGAAGTGTATGGGACGCACCTTGAGGCCGCGATCCAGCGCGCCCGACGTTGCCAGATATTCGAGCACATGTGACGAGAAGCCGCCGATGGAACCTTCCTCGGCGATCAACAGCACTTCATGTTCGCGGGCGAGACGGGCGACAAGCGCTTCGTCAAGCGGCTTGGCGAAGCGCGCGTCGGCGACCGTCGTCGAAAGGCCGAGGGCGGAAAGCTGTTCCGCCGCCTTCATCGCTTCGGCGAGGCGCGTGCCAAGCGAAAGGATCGCGACCTTGGAGCCTTCGCGCATGATGCGGCCCTTGCCGATTTCCAGCGGTGTACCGATCAGGGGCATCTCGACGCCGACGCCTTCGCCGCGCGGGTAGCGAAGCGCGGAGGGACGGTCATCGATGGCGACGCTGGTTGCGACCATGTGCTTGAGTTCTGCTTCGTCCGCCGCCGCCATGACGATGAAGTCCGGCAGGCAGGAGAGATAGGCTACATCGAAGGAACCGGCATGCGTCGGTCCATCGGCGCCGACAAGACCGGCGCGGTCGATGGCGAAGCGCACAGGCAGACGCTGGATCGCCACGTCATGGACGACCTGATCGTAAGCGCGCTGGAGGAAGGTCGAATAGATGGCGCAGAAAGGCTTGAAGCCTTCGGTCGCCATGCCTGCGGCGAAGGTGACGGCATGCTGTTCGGCGATGCCGACATCGAAGGTGCGTGTCGGGAAACGATCGCCGAACTTGTCGAGGCCGGTGCCCGACGGCATGGCGGCGGTGATCGCCACGATCTTGTCGTCCTGTTCGGCGTGCGCGATGAGGCTGTCAGCGAAGACGCGCGTGTATTGCGGCGCATTGGGCGTGGCTTTCGCCTGCGCGCCGGTGATGACGTCGAACCTGGAAACGCCGTGATATTTGTCGGCGGCTTCTTCGGCCGGGCCATAGCCCTTGCCCTTTTGCGTGACGACATGAACGAGGATGGGCCCCTCGCCTGCGTCGCGGACATTTTTCAGGACGGGCAGAAGATGATCGAGATTATGGCCGTCGATGGGGCCGACATAATAGAGGCCGAGTTCTTCAAACAAGGTGCCGCCGGTCGCCATGCCGCGCGCATATTCCTCGGCGCGGCGGGCGCGCTCCTCGATGCTCTTGGGAAAGAGCTTGGCGATTTCCTTGGCGAAGTCGCGCACCGAGCGATAGGCGCCGCCGGAAATAAGGCGCGCGAGATAGGCCGACATGCCACCGACAGGCGGCGCAATCGACATGTCATTGTCGTTGAGCACGATGATGAGACGGCTATCCATCGCGCCGGCGTTGTTCATGGCTTCGTAAGCCATGCCCGCGCTCATCGCGCCATCGCCAATGACGGCGATGACATTGTTCTTGCCGCCATTCAAATCACGCGCGACCGCCATGCCGAGACCGGCGGAAATGGAGGTCGAGGAATGAGCCGCGCCGAAAGGATCGTATTCGCTTTCGCTGCGCTTGGTGAAACCCGAAAGGCCACCGCCCTGACGCAAGGTACGGATGCGGTCGCGGCGACCGGTGAGAATCTTGTGCGGATAGGCCTGATGACCGACGTCCCAGATGAGGCGATCTTCCGGCGTGTTGAAGACATAATGAAGCGCGACGGTGAGTTCGACCACGCCGAGGCCTGCGCCCAGATGACCGCCGGTCTGGGAGACGGCGTCGATCGTTTCGGCGCGCAATTCATCCGCCACCTGACGAAGGTCGCTTTCAGGCAGATGACGCAGATCGGACGTCTGCAAAATACGATCTAGGAGGGGCGTATGCGGTGTATTGCTCAAAAAATCTAACCTCGGCCAAGGGAGGCGACAAAGGGCCGGAAAGTCGGGAAACCCGGTAAAAACAACTAATTGGGACGGTTTATAACGAAACGCGCCGCCTCACGCAAAAGGTCTGCCTTTTCGTCAAACAAATCAAGGTGTTGGATCGCCTGATCCGACAACATCCGGGCCTGGGCACGGGCCCGCTCGACCCCCAGTATAGAGACAAATGTGGCTTTTCCAGCATCGGCGTCCTTGCCGGTGGCCTTGCCCACAACTGCGGCTTCACCCTCGACATCCAGCAGATCGTCGGCGATCTGGAAGGCGAGGCCCATGTCATGGGCGTAAGCGTGGAGCGCATGACGGCGATCCTGGGGGCCGCGGCCGAGAATGGCGCCCGCCTCGCAGGAAAAAGCGATGAGCGCGCCGGTCTTGAGTTGCTGGAGCCTTGTGATGCCGCCCATGTCGATGGAAGCGCCTTCCGACGCCAGATCGATCATCTGCCCGCCGACCATGCCATGCGCGCCTGCGGCGGCGGCGAGACTGCGGACAAGTTCTATGCGGACTTCGGCTAGTTCATGGGTTTCGAGGCCCGCAATGATATCGAAGGCGAGCGTCAGCAGAGCATCGCCCGCGAGCACGGCGGTCGCCTCGTCAAAGCGGCGATGGACCGTCGGCTGGCCCCGGCGCATGTCGTCATTATCCATGCAGGGCAGATCGTCATGGACGAGCGAATAGGTGTGGACGCATTCCACCGCGGCGGCGACGCGGAGCGCGGAGCGCGAATTGACGCCGAAAAGACGGGCGCTTTCGCAGACAAGAAAGGGTCGGAAACGCTTGCCGCCTGCGAGCGCCGCATAGCGCATGGCCTGAAAAAGAACGGCTTCGGGCCCATCTGGATAGGGCAAATGGGCGTCGAGCATGGCCTCGACAGCCGTCTGCGTCTCGGACATGGCCGTATTGAAAGGCGTGGGCGCTTCAAACATCAAACAGGCTCACTCGACGTCGAGGGGGGCTGTGCCGGTGGCCTCGCCACTGGCCGACAGCGTGATCTTTTCGACCTTGGCTTCGGCGGCCTTCAGGCGGGTCTCGCAATGAGCTTTCAGCGCGGTACCGCGCTCGTAAAGCTCGATGGACTTTTCGAGCGGCGCATTACCGGACTCAAGCTGGGCGACGATCTGTTCCAGCTGCGCCAGCGCGTCTTCGAAATTCAATTTTGCTATATCGGCGTTGGAGCCAGCCATTTGTCTCTCCTGATCGTCAGTTCGGATCGCTTACATCGTGCATTGGAGCGCGCGCACATGAGCCCGCGTGCTCGACGCCAGAGCGCCCAAGTCATACCCGCCCTCAAGGCTCGAAACAACGCGGGCCTGACAATGATCCTCGGCATAACGCACCAATTCGGCGGTGGCCCAGCCAAAATCATCTTCCGTGAGACGCAGGCCTGCGAGCGGATCGCCAGCGTGACCGTCGAATCCGGCGGAAATGAAGATGAAATCAGGGTCAAATTGCGTCAAGGCGGGCATGACCATCTCGAAAAAGACATGGCGGAACTCGTCCGACCCTGCCCCCTCGGGCAGGCAGGCATTGACGATATTGCCCGAAACGCCGCGTTCGCCCGCCTCGCCCGTGCCCGGATAGAGCGGGAACTGGTGGGTGGAGGCGTAGAAAAGCCCCGGATCGGCGGCGAACATGGCCTGGGTGCCATTGCCGTGGTGGACGTCGAAATCGATCACCGCCGGGCGCTTGATACCATGAACCGCGCGGGCATGGAGTGCGCCGATGGCGATATTGTTGAAAAGGCAAAAGCCCATCGCCGTGTCGGGCTCGGCATGGTGCCCCGGCGGGCGGATGGCGCAGAAGGCATTGCGCGCGCGGCCCGCCATGATTTCATCGACGGCATAGACGACCGCGCCCGCCGCCCGGAGCGCCGCCTGAGCCGAGCCCGGCGACATGCAGGTGTCGGCGTCGATGCGGCGAAAGCCTTCGTCGGGCTCACCATTGAGCATGGAGCGGATGTGGGGGACGGAATGGACGCGCTCGAGCTGCTCCTCGGTCGCCAGCGGCGCGGTGGCGCGCATGAGGAGCGCGAATTCCTCGGCCTCCAGCGCGCCGAGGACCGCACGCAAGCGATCAGGACATTCGGGATGGCCTTCGGGCACTTCGTGCTGGAGGCAGGCGGGATGGCTGACGAGGAGTGTATCCATGAGGCACGCGGACCGACTTGGAGATTGTGTGTGCGGGAAGTGTAGCAGACGGGCGGCGTTTTGGGGGAGGAAGATGGGTCCCGGTATCAAGCGCCGGGACGACGCTGAATATTTGATCGATGCCCCCTAATTCGTCATGGCCGGACTTGATCGGGCCATCCAGCTTCCTTCATTAGCAGAAAAGATGGATGCCCCGGTCAAGCCGGGGCATGACGAAAAAACAGACCGGAGCTTCAGGCCCGCTGGTACCAGTCCACGCCTTTTTCATTGCGGGTGACGGTGGCGGCCTTGCGGCCCAGCAGGCAGTTGAGATGCGCGAGGCTTTCGCCCGTGGCCATGAAGAAGACTTCGGGGCCGATTTCGCGTTTGAAGAGCGCGGGGAAGACGTCGATGGCGCGTCTGGGTTCGGCGAGCATGTCGTGGAGCTTCGCCAGCCCTTCCTCGTGGCCGTCGATCAATTGCGTCAGGCGCGTGTGGAGGCCGTAGAAGGGCTCGTTATGCGCGGGCAGCACCAGCAGATCGTCGGGCAGGTTGGCGCGCAGGCGGTGGCAGCTGTCGATCCAGTCCTGCAGCGGATTGTCATGGGCTTCTGTCGGATGCACCGAGACGTTGGATGAAATGCGCGGCAGGACCTGATCGCCGGAGATCAAGACCTTGGCCTCCTCGCAATAGAGACAGACATGCTCGGGCGCATGGCCGGAGCCGACGACGACGCGCCATGTGCGACCGCCGATTTTCAATTCATCATTCTCGCGCAAGCGGCGAAACGTGTCGGGCATGCGGCTGACATGCTCGCCGAAACCACCGAAGCGTTTGGCGTAGCTTTCCAGACCGCGGCGGCCCATGCCAGCGGCGCGGTAGAAATCCAGCGCCTCTTTCGGCGCTTCGCGGCCCGTGTCGAGGACCAGCGTGCGGCACATGAGATAGTCCGTGCGCGACATATGAAGATCGGTATCGAACTTGCGCGTGATCCAGCCTGCCAGCCCGACATGATCGGGGTGGAGATGCGTGACGATGACGCGGGTGATGGGCTTGCCCTTGAGCTTGTCGGCAAAGATCGAGCGCCACAGCGCCTTCACGTCATCGGAGGCGACGCCGGTATCGACCAGCGTCCAGCCGTCTTCTTCCTCGATGAGCCAGAGGTTGATGTGGTTCAGTTGAAAGGGGAGCGGCATGCGCACCCAATAGATGCCGGGCGCGGCTTCCATCATCTCGCCGGGTTCGGGAATCCGGGACAGCGGATATGTGAGCGGGCTCTCGGGAGCCGTGGCGAGCGAAACGTCGGACATATTATTACTTTCAACCTTTGCGCGACAAACAGGCGCACCTCAAGGGATATGCCCCTCGTTGCGCGAGGTCAAACGCGAGAAAAAAAGTCGAGGTTGACCTTACGAAAATCAGCCTGCCAGAAGGGCGTCGTCGAATCCCGAAACGCCCGCCGTGGCAGGGCCGACGAGGCCGAGACTGCCGGGCAGAACCTGATCGGCATAATAGCGCGCAAGGCTGACACGGGCGGTATCGCCTTCGGCGCGGGCGAGCGCGGCGCGGGCGAGGAAGTGGCCGCCCGCCACCGTGCCAAACAGGCGCTGATAGGGCGTCGCGCCAGCGAGGCAATCATTGGGGGCCGACTTGAGATTGGCGAGCATGTAGTCCGTCGCCTTGTCGAGCGCGGCGAGGCCTGCGTCGAGCGCGGTGGCGACGGCGATCATGTCGGCATTGTTGGAGGCATGGGCGGCGGCAGCGGTCTCCTTCATCTCGTTGATGAAGCTGCGCGCCACATCGCCATTGCCGAGCGGCAGTTTGCGCGTCACGAGATCGATCGCCTGAATGCCGTTGGTGCCTTCATAGATCGGCAGGATGCGGGCGTCGCGATAATATTGCCCTGCGCCCGTCTCCTCGATGAAGCCCATGCCGCCGTGGATCTGGACGCCGATGGAGGCGACTTCGCAGCCGATGTCGGTGGAGAAGCTCTTGGCGATGGGGGTGAGCAGATCGGCGCGGGCCTGACCCGCCTTGCGCGTCGCGTCGTCGGCCCCATGATGCGCGGTGTCGATGGCGACCGCATTGGCATAGCAGATGGCGCGCGCCGCATTGGTCAGCGCCTTCATGGTGAGGAGATTACGGCGCACGTCGGGGTGTTCGATGATGGGTTCCATCTCGCCCGGCGGAAGCGAGGACCCAACGGTGCGGCCCTGCTTGCGTTCCTGCGCGAAAGCCAGCGCATGCTGATAGGCGCGTTCGGCGATGGCGACGCCTTGCGTGCCGACCAGAAGACGGGCGTTGTTCATCATGGTGAACATGCAGGCAAGCCCACGGTTTTCCTCACCGACCAATGTGCCGATGGCCCCGCCCTCCTCGCCATAGGCCATGACACAAGTGGGGCTCGCGTGAATGCCGATCTTTTCTTCGAGACCGACGCATTTGGCGTCGTTGCGCGCGCCCAGCGTTCCATCTGCGTTGACGAGAAATTTCGAGACGAGAAAGAGCGAGATGCCGCGCGTGCCGGCGGGCGCATCGGGCAGACGAGCAAGGACGAGATGGGCGATATTTTCCGCCATGTCATGATCGCCATAGGTGATGAAAATCTTGGTGCCGGTGATCCTGTAGGCGCCGTCGCCGTTGGAGACGGCCCTGGCCTTGAGCGCATTGAGGTCGGAGCCCGCCTGCGGCTCGGTGAGGTTCATCGTGCCGGTCCATTCGCCGGAGATGAGCCTGGGCAGGAAGATACTCTTCTGCTCGTCCGTGCCATGCGCGGTCAGCGCCTCGATGACGCCCTGGCTGAGGATCGGGCAGAGGCCGAAGGAGATATTGGCGGCGTTCCACATTTCCTGCATGACGGTGGCGACGCTGAGCGGCAGGCCCTGCCCGCCATATTCCGGCGTCGCGGCGATGGAGCCCCAGCCGCCCTCGACCCATTGGCGGTAGGCGTCAGCAAAACCCTTCGCGGTCTTGACGCCATCGGCTTCGAGTCGCACGCCTTCGCTGTCGCCGGACTTGTTCAAGGGAGCGATGACATGGCCTGCGAGTTTTGCGCCCTCTTCCAGCA
>JBAQNC010000162.1:0-15336 GCA_049303435.1 Parvibaculum sp.
CTTTCAACACAGCTTCCGCCGCCAGTTTGCCGGGCAGGCCGCTGACGCCGCTGCCGGGATGACTGCCGATGCCGCAGAGATAAAGTCCCTTGACGGGCGTTGCGTAGCGCGACAGGCCGGGCGTGGGACGGAATGTCAGCATCTGGTCGATACGCATATCGCCCTGATGCCAACCGCCTTTGGCAAGACCGAACTTGCGCTCGATATCCGGCGGCAACATCAATTCGCCCGCAACGATGCGGCTACGCAGATCGGGCATATGGACCTTGAGCGTTTCGAGCACGCGGTCCACCAGCCGATCGCGGTGCTGCTCCCAACCACCGGCAATTTCATAAGGCACATATTGAATGATGATGGACATGACATGCTGCCCATGCGGCGCGAGCCTCGGGTCGGCAACGCTCGGGAAGGTCACTTCCATCGGCAAGGTCGAGGCGAAGTCGCCATGCTTGAAGGCGGTGAAAGCATCATCGAGACAGGCGAGCGAAGGCACAACCAGAAAGCGCGCTCTGTAGTCATCCGGCCCGAGACCCTGAATGGTCGGCAAATCGTCAAGCGACAGGTTGAGCTTTGCCGTGGCGCCCGTATCGGCAATGCTGCTTGCTTGTTTGACGAGGCCGGCATCGAAGTTGCGTCCGCCGACAAGCTTGAGGATCGTGTTGCGCGGGTGGGCGCTCGAAAGCACCAGAGGCGCTTCGAAGGTTTCGCCGTCATCGGTGACGACGCCTGTGACCCTGCCCTCCACCACCTTGATTTCGCGGACTTCCGTCGCCGCCTTGATGACCACGTCATGGCTCAAGGCCGCTTCGGCGAGCGCGTCTATATAGGCGCCGAGACCGCCCTCGACAAGATGAGGCCCGCGCGACAGGCTGCGAAGCCCGTGACGCGCCATTGCGGCGAAGCTCGTGCCTGCCTCATATGGTCCATTGGCGGTGCCGATGACGGCATCAAGCGCCAGCGCGCCCTTGAGAAGCGGCGACTCGAATGTGCCGTTGAGCTGATCGCCGATGCTGCCCGGCAATTGCCGGATCAGTTTTTCAAGTTTGCGCGCGCCCATGAATTCGGCGCGCCAGACGACCCGACGCAGGCGCGAAGCGATGGAAGGACCATCCATCTCCGGCAAGTCATTGAAAAGGAGCGGCCGCAGCAGCGCCGACACGGATTTCAGTTGTGCGCTATGGGCGGCAAAGGCCTCGACATCGGCTTCGCTATGCCGCCGCAGAATATCGACGCATTCGCGTTTCGACGAGAACTTGATGTGATTGTGGTCGCGGTCGAGCGCTATGGTCGGCACATGACGCATGGCAAAACGCAGCCCGTGCTTTGCGAGGTTCAGATCCTTGTCGATGCGAGGCGGCAAGGCTTCGAGCAGATGCGCGGCTGTCGAAATACGATAGTCGGGCGAAATTTCCGCCGTCGTCAGCGCACCGCCCAGTCGTGTCGATGCTTCGAGCACAAGCACCCGCTTGCCCGCCTTGCCGAGATAGGCGGCGGCGATCAAGCCATTGTGGCCACCACCGATGACAATGGCGTCGAAGATATGTTCGGACTGGCTCATGAGGCCCGTCCTTTCCGCCTGCCGAGCGCGGCGACGACGCGGCGAGCCGCGCCCGAGCCCGCGCCGCCAACTTCCAGCGCGCCGGGATGGGCGCTGCCAGAACAAAGATAGAAATTTCTGATCGGCGTTTCATAACCCGAAAGACCCGGCATCGGGCGATTGACGAAAAGCTGGTCGAGCGTCATCTCGCCCTGCTCAAGATCACCAGCCGTGAGACCGACTTCATTTTCGATATCGGGCGGCACGAGCGTTTCCATCGCCACGATGCGATCGACAAGGCCGGGACTGTGGTCGGAGATGGCCGCCAGGGCGCGTGTCGTCAGTTCCTGCTTGCGGATGCCGGTCCAATCGCCATCATGCAGGCGCTCCGGCACATAGTGAAGCGCGATCGACATGACATGTTTGCCGGGCGGCGCGAGCGAGCGATCCACCATCGAAGGGATCAGCATTTCAACAAGCGGCGTGCGCGGCGGCATGGCATGACGCCAGTCGTCATAGGAGCGTTCGAGCCCGTCCATTGTCTGCCCGAGACGGATGCCGCCCTTCACGGAGGGACAATCATGCGGCACGGCGGGAAAGGTCGGCAGCGTATCCAGCGCCAGGTTTATCTTGGCGGTAACGCCGCGCAGGCGAAACTGACCAACACGCTCGACAAAGCCTTTGGGCAAATCCTTCCAGGCAAAGAGCGTGAGAAAACTGCGCTTGAGGTCGAGGTCGGAGAGGACCGCGTCGGCCATGATCTCCTCACCATTGGCGAGCACCACGCCTTGCGCCTTGCCATCTTTCAAGATGATGTCCGTGACTTCGGCTTCGGTGCGGATTTCACCGCCATTCGAGCGGATCGCTGCAGCAAAGGCATCGGCAAGCGCATCGGGGCCGCCGAGGGTCAGCACGGTCGCGGACGCTCCCCCATTGGCCGCACCCTGCTCGGCCCGGAAAAGGTTCATCAGGAAACGCGCGCTCGATGGCGCGAGAGGACCAAGCGTGGTGCCGGCGAGCGCGCTTGATGCAAGATGCGCCTTCAACACTTCGGACTCAAAATAACTGTCGAGGAAAGTGGCGCATGGCTGCATCCAGAGGCGGACGAGATCGTGCAGGTTCTCCGTGGATTTCATCGCCAGACGATCGGCGCCGCCAAGCAATTCACGCAAGGCGGTCAACGTGGGGCGCGAGACATCGCGCATCACATGGGTCAGCGCCTGATCGAGAGCGCGATTGGCGCGCAGCATGTCGCGGCGAAAACGCGGCCAGGCGTCGGCGTCACGCGGCGAGAGGCGCGCCAGCTCGCGGCGATAGATGAGGGCGTCGCTATAGTTCGCATGATAGCGCCCGTCCCCCATGAGGCTGACGCCGCCATCGAGCCGCGCCATGCGCAGGCCGAATTTTGGCAACTCGAGATCGAAAATGGTTCTGGCAGGCAACCTGTTGACGCCCAGCGAGAAGCGCGGCACGCGAAAGCCCGGCGAAATCTCGAGGCCCTGCTCGCCCACGCCCAGTTTCTCGTTGCGGTCGAGAAGCAATACGTCGACGCCCGCGCGCGCAAGATACGCGGCAGCCGTGAGACCATTCAGGCCCCCTCCGATGATAATTGCCTCATGACGCTGCATGCGTCCTGTCCCAACTCTACACTCCGCCTGCACGGCCATTTGGCCGCTTGCGCGGATTCCGGACGAAAGCGTACCGCAATGGCACACACGCCGCGAAAACAACTCGATGCAACTGCTGGCGCGTGCGTCGGGTTAACCATGAACAATCAAGGCTTCTCTCACTTTCGGGAGAAATGTCCGAGGTATGGTTAACGACGGACAGCCCTGGCCAGCATGGGACAGGTGCAATTAGCCCGCCATGAAACGTGCGTTCACGTTTTGGTGGCGGCCGTGATGATGGCGCCGAAAGCGGCGTGGACGCGCGATTGAGACTCCCGCAGTTGCGCTTCGAGAATGTCGAAGCTTGGGGCATTGCCCGCGCGCGCCAGAAGACCCTTGAGGCTTGGCGTCGCCTCCCCGACCTTCAGATTGCCCTCGACACAGATCCGAACGACCTGCGTGAGATTTTGATTGAGGCTGATGGCGTCGACCAGCATGTCCGCCGTCTCGGACGGCAGGAGATGCGCCTCGGCGATGCGCGCCAGCGCCGTGCGGGTATGGCGATGCAGGACTTCCGGATGCGCGTGGCCGTGGATCAGTTGCAGATACTGGCAGATGAATTCGATATCGAGCAGGCCGCCGCGGACGTGCTTGAGATTCCACATTTCCTTGCTGGAAAATTCCTTTTCGATGCGGGCTCGCATATCGACGACATCGGCGGCGATCTTCGCGGCATCGCGCGGACGGCGCAGGGTCTTGTCGATCGCAGACTTGATCTTTGCCTGTAGCGCTTCAGGCCCTGTCAGGACACGGGCGCGGGTAAGCGCCATATGTTCCCATGTCCAGGCTTCCGTCTCCTGATAGGTGACGAAGCTTTCCAGCAATGTGGCGATGGGACCTGCATTGCCGGAAGGGCGAAGGCGCAGATCGACTTCATAAAGCTTGCCCTCGGTCGTCGGGGCGGTAAGCGCACCGATCAATTGCTGCGAAACGCGGGCAAAATATTGCGAGGGAAAGATCTCCTTCGCGCCATTCGACACCGCGTCCGGATCGGCGACGTCATAGATGATGATGATATCCAGATCGGAGCTGGCGCCCATTTCCTCGCTGCCGAGCTTGCCCATAGCGACGATGGCGAAGGAAGCGCCTTCGATCTCGCCAAATCTTTCGGCCACCTCCTTTTGGGCGACGGGCGCGAGCGCGCGCACGAGTTCGGTGGCGAGCGTCGCATAGGCGGGTCCCATTTCCTCGGCATCCGTATTGCCTGAGAGCACACGCACGCCCAACCGAAAGCGATGTTCGCGCGCAAAGACACGGGCGAAGTCCAGCACGTCCTGATAGTCGCGGGCATGGCTGAAGGAACTCTGAAGCCCTTCGCGCAATGCGTTTGCATCGGGAATGATCTTGAAGAAATCAGGATCGACAACGGCCTCGAGAACGGCTGCGTTCTGCGCAAGATAAGACGCGAGACGCGGGGCCGTGCCGCAAATTCCCGCCAGCAGATCGAGCAGGCCGGGATTGGAATAGAGCATGGAAAAGAGCTGCACGCCCGCCCCGAGCTTCGTCAGGAACTGGTCGAAGCGTACGAAGGCCGTGTCGGGGTTCGACGTGCGTGACAGCGCTCGAAGCAAAGCTGGCATAAGCGAGGTGAGCAATTCGCGCGAACGCGGGCTGCGTGTCGCCGCAAAACGGCCCGTGTGCCAGCCGCGAATGGTGGCGGCCATGTCCGCGACATTGATGAAACCCATGCCGCGCAAGGTTTCGAGCGTTTCGGGATCGTCTTCGGTGCCGGTGAAAACGAGACTGCCGCTTTCTTCAGCCAACGGCGGCGCGGTTTCGAAAAGACGCGCATAGTGGCCCTGCACGTTGCGCATATGCTGCGTCAGCACCTCGGCGAAGCTTGCCTGATCGGCAAAGCCATAGAAACAGGCGACATGATCGAGTTGGGCCTCACCCGTCGGCAGGCTGTGGGTCTGTTCGTCGGCAATCATTTGCAGGCGGTGTTCGAGGCCGCGCAGGAAACGATAGGCCGATTTCATCTCCTCTGCCGCCTCGGGCGCGATCCATTTTTTTTCCGCCAGTTCATCCAGCATGAGACAGGTCTGGCGTCCCCGTAGATCATGGTCGCGACCGCCTGCGATCAATTGCTGGGTTTGCACGAAGAATTCGATCTCGCGAATGCCGCCGCGACCGAGCTTGATGTTATGACCGGCGACCGCAATCGTGCCATGCCCGCCGACGGCGTGGATCTGGCGCTTCATGGAATGAATATCGTCGATGGCGGCGAAGTCGAGATTCTTGCGCCAGATATAGGGCGTCAGCATTTGCAGGAAGCGCTCTCCCGCATCGAAATCGCCCGCGACAGCGCGCGCCTTGATGAAGGCGGCGCGTTCCCAGTTCTGCCCCCGGCTTTCGTAATAGTTTTCCGCCGCGGGCAGCGAGACGGCGATGGGCGTACCGCCAGGATCGGGGCGCAAGCGCAGATCGGTGCGGAAGACATATCCGTCTTCGGTGCGCTCCTGCATGATCTTTACGAGGGAACGCGTGAGCTTGACGAAGAACTCTCCGTGATCGAGCCCCTCCTTCAACGGCAATTGCTCGGGCTCGTAGAAAACGACGAAGTCGATGTCGCTGGAATAATTCAGCTCGCGCGAGCCATATTTGCCCATGCCGAGAATGGCGAGGCCGCTGCCTGCGACCGTCAATGTTTCCGGGCTGCCCAGCACCTGCCCGCGGCGCGCAGCGTCACGCAGAAGCCAGTTGATGCTGGCAACGAGGCTGGCGTCGGCAAAATCGCTCAAGGCATGCGTCACCTTTTCAAGCGACCAGCAGCCGGTGAGGTCGGCCAGCGCAATCAGCAGGGCAGCTTCAGACTTGGCGACGCGGAGGCCTTTCATCAGATCGGCAAGCGTGGCTGCATTGACGCAAGAGGCGGTGTGTTCGAGCAATCGCGAAAAGGTGACGTCCGGCGCGGCATCGATCAGGCGGGGCAACCAGTCGGGATGCTGGCGGAGAATGCGCGTGAGAAAAGACGAATTGCCGAAAACGCCTTCAAGGATCTGTCGCGCGTCATCCGCTTCGACCAGCGCAGAAAGCTGATTGCGGGTCGGGGTGTCCTCAATCGCGTCAATGGCCGCGACAAGGTCTTCCATTTCGACGCGTGCGCGTTCGAGATCATAGGGTCTGGGCATGCCTGTCGCATGCTCACGCAATCTTGCGCCGTTCACTGGTTCACTCCCAAATCATTTTGACGGGAGACTAGCAGATTTGAACGATAAAGAAGCCCCTAGCGGGCGACGGCGGGCAAAGAGAGGGTGACCTTGAGACCCGGATTATTATCTGAGAAGAAGATATATCCGCCATGCAGACGCGCGACGGCAGACGCGAGGCTGAGGCCAAGACCGCTGCCCGGCGTGTTGCGGCTGGCCTCCAGTCGCACGAAGCGCTCCAGCACCTTGCCATATTGATCGGAGGGGATGCCCGGCCCGTGATCGGCCACACTTATTTCGACGCGGCCATCGCCCAGACGCGCGGCCTTGACTTCGATGACGGGAAGCGGGACCGACAAGGAAGCGTCTTCGCCCTCACCCGCCACAGGCGCCGCGAGAGGCATGCCATGCTTGATGGCATTGTCGATGAGATTGGTGATGATCTGCGAGAGCAATTCACGATTGCCGCGCACCTGGAGCCCGTCTTCCGCAGCTATGGCAAGCGTGCAGCCGCTTTCTTCGGCGACCGGCTCATAAAGCTCCGCCGCATCGCGCAGGATTGTCGCGGGGTCCACATTGGTCATGGATTCACGCAAGGAGCCCGCTTCAGCGCGCGCGATCATCAAAAGCGCATTGAATGTGGTGAGCAGATGGTCGGCTTCGGCAATGGTGCGCTCCAGCACCTGACGATATTCATCCGGCGACGTGTCCTTCAGCAAGGTGACTTCCAACCGGTTGCGCATCCGGTTCAACGGGCTGCGCAGATCGTGAGCGACATTGTCGGTCACCTGTCGCATGCCGATCATCAGCGCCTCGATCTGCTCGAGCATGGCGTTGAGGTTGCGGCCCAGCTGGTCAAGCTCGTCGCCGGTGCCAGCAATGGGCAGGCGACGCGAAAGATCGCCGCGCATGATGTCCTGACTCGACTTGTTGATCTCATCGACGCGAGCCAGCATGTTGCGGCTCATGAAAAGACCGCCAACGAGGCCAAGCGCCAGCGTCAAGGCGATAGCCCAGGCGAGAGCATTGGTGATGAGGCTCTCGATCTCGCGACGTTCCTGCACGTCGCGACCCACAAGCAGATAGAAGCCTTCCGGCAAATAGAAGGCGCGGGCGCGGGCCGCCTTCATTTCGACGCCGTCGAGTCCGCGACGGCTATAGATAAAGTCCATCCAGCCATCGGCGCCCGGCGTCGTCGAGGGGCGCACGTCGAGATTGCCCGCCAGCACGCGACCATCGGGGTCGAGCACGAGATAGAGGCTCTGGCCGGGATCGCGTGAGCGCTGAATGACGGTGTGGACGAGAAGCGGCAGACCGCCTTGCGCATATTGTTCGGCAAGCCCCGTGATTTCCGCCTGAACCGCTTCGTCGGTCTGGCGTACGAGGAAGCCCGCCGTGTTCCAATAGACGTAGGCAAGCAACAAGCTCGAAGAGGCCGCGAACAGTCCCAGATAAAGGACGGCGAGCCTGAATGTCGAAGTCTTGAGGAGATTAATCGGCAGCACGTAGTGAGTATCCGGCCCCTCGGATCGTGTGCAGGAGCGGTTGCTTGAAGTTCTTGTCGATCTTCGCCCGAAGCCGCGAAATATGCACGTCGATCACATTCGTCTGTGGATCGAAATGATACTCCCAAACATTCTCAAGCAACATAGTGCGTGTCACGACCTGTCCAGCGTGCTTCATCAGATATTCAAGCAGACGAAATTCGCGCGGCTGAAGATCGATCTCCTGCCCCTCCCGGCTGACCTTGCGGGCCAGCAGATCGACTTCGAGATCGCCTACCTGAAGCCGTGTGCGGACCTGATCGGGATTGGAGCGGCGCACGAGAACCTCGATGCGCGCAAGCAATTCGGCAAAGGCATAGGGTTTGGTCAGATAATCGTCGCCACCGGCCTTGAGGCCCATGATGCGATCATCCACTTCGCCGAGCGCGGAGAGAAAAAGCGCAGGCGTGCGGATGCCTTCCTGACGCAGTGTGGAGACAACCGAAAGGCCATCGCGCTTTGGCAACATGCGATCGACGATCAGGACATCGAAGGAGCCCGACAGCGCAAAAGTCAATCCCTCATCGCCATCGGCGGCGTGATCGACGATATGCCCACTCTCCCGCAGACCCTTCACCACATAGGCGGCGGCTTCCAGATCGTCTTCTATGACAAGAATGCGCATGGGATGAATTATCCCTTCTTGATGGAAAGGGCCACGAAGCGCTGCTGATCATTGGACCGCAGCAACAGAAGCACTGAAGACTTGTCGGCCTTTTTGGCGGCATTGACGCCATCGACGATATCGGTCGGCGTCTTCACATCGCGTCCGGAAATCTTGAGAACGATATCGCCGGGGCGAATGCCTTTTTCGGCCGCTTCGCTGGACTGATCGACATCCTGCACGGCAACGCCATCGGGCGATGCAGCGAGCGAGAGACCAAGGCTTTCGGTTGTGCCCTGCGGCATCGGGGTGGCGGCATTGTCCGCGACCTGGTCGAGCTTGTCGGGGAACGTGGCGATAGCGACATCGACGTTCTTGGCCTTGCCGTCGCGCCATAGACCGACATGGATGGTCGTGCCGGGCTTCAAGGACGCAACCGTGCGGCTGACTTCGCGCACGTCTTCCATTTCCTTGCCATTGACCTTGACGATCACGTCGCCGGCCTTGAGACCATATTTCTGGGCCGGGCTGTCGGGCGTGACGTCGGCGACCAGCGCGCCTTTCGGCTTGTCGAGCGAGAGGCTTGCAGCCATGTCCTTGTCCACGGGCTGGATAGCGACACCGAGCCAACCGCGCGTCACCTTGCCATCGGCGCGAAGCTGAGCGATGACATCCTTGGCGATGTTGGAGGGAATGGCGAAGCCGATGCCGACACTGCCGCCGGTCGGCGAATAGATGGCGGTGTTCACGCCCATGACATTGCCATGCACGTCGAATGTCGGACCGCCGGAATTGCCGCGATTGATCGAGGCGTCAATCTGCAGGAAGTCGTCATAGGGACCGGCGCCGATTTCGCGTCCGCGTGCGGAGACGATACCGCTGGTCACCGTGCCGCCAAGGCCGAAGGGATTGCCGACGGCGAGCACCCAGTCACCGACGCGCAGCTTGTCGCTGTCGCCGAAGGCCACATAGGGTTTGGGCGATTTTGCATCGACCTTGATCAGGGCGAGATCGGTCTTGGGATCGCGACCGATGAGCTTGGCCTTGAGTTCAGCGCCATCGCTCTGGACGACGGTGATGTCCTTGCCGCCTTCGACCACATGGTTGTTGGTGACGACATAACCATCCGACGAAACATAGAAGCCGGAGCCTTGCGCCATCGCCTTGCGAGTGATCGGCTTGCCGTCCTTGTCCTTGGGCTGGAGCTGCTTGAAGAATTTTTCAAACGGGCTGCCCGGAGGAAACGGCAGGTCGGGGGTATTTTGAGCGGTGACGGCTTCTTCCTCGACGACGCGGATGCTGACCACGGCTGGCGAAACCTTCTCGACGAGATCGGCAAAGCTCGGCAGCGAAGAGAGTTCGGATTTTTCGACAGTCGGCGCATTGAGCGGCGCGGTCTCGGCGAAGGCGGCAGGAGCGGCAAGCCCCAGAGAACCGATCAGGGCGATCGCCGCCGTCGTGCGTAAAAGACCGCGCGAAAAACCCCCGCTAAACCGAGCGCTGTGCATCATGTGGAGAACTCCTGTCACTGGAAAGCCGATACCAAATAAATTCGACACCTATAGCTTGCCGATTGAACCTTACCAATTCATGTCCGAAACATTACAGATGGATATGGCTGAAAAAAGGCAAGATCCGTCAGGTTTTCTCTTCTTCATCCAGAATCTGAGCGACCCTGTTTTTCTCTTCGTGATCAAGGGGTTGAGCAACATTAATCATGTGACGACGACGGGTGGCGAGATAAAGGCCTGCCGCGCCGAAGACAATCACGGCAAAGGGCGCGAACCAGAGAATATAGGTCGCGGGCTCGAAGCGCGGCTTGAGCAGGACGAACTCGCCGTAGCGCGCCTCGATATAGGCGAGCACCTGATCGTTCGAATCACCCGCCATGATGCGGTCGCGAACGAGCTTGCGAAGATCACCCGCCAGATCGGCATGGGAATCGTCGATCGACTGGTTCTGACAGACGAGGCAGCGCAGTTCCTTCGACACTTCGCGGGCGCGCGCCTCCAGCGCGGGATCGGCAAGCTTCTCGCCCGGCTCGACCGCGAAAGCAGGCGCGGCAACCGAAAAGAGCATCACCAGAGCGACGAGAAGAGCCCGCATGATCATTCCGCCGGTTGCTGGACGATGCGCGCCCTGGCGCGGGACGGTGCGCCGACACGGTAGCGCCGGTCGGTGAGCGAGACGAAGCCGCCAAAGGCCATGATCACCGCCCCACCCCAGATCCAGGGCGCGAAATTGTTTTCATAGGCACGAACGGTCCAGGCGCCCTGATCATTGCGCTCGCCGATGACGACATAAAGGTCGCTTAACCCGTTGGTGCGGATGCGCGCTTCCGTCTTTTCCTGACGCTCGACGGGGAAGCGGCGCTTCTCGGGCACCATGACGCCAAGGTCCTTGTCGCCTTTGCGCACATGGACGACGCCGACGACGGCTTCATAGTTGGGGCCCTCACGCATGCCGACATCGTCAAGGGTGAGCGTGTAGTCGGCAAGCTCGGCGCTTTCACCAACCTTGAGCGCGGTCACCAGTTCGTAGCGCCAGGCGGTCATGCCGACGATGCCTGCGACGACGATGCCAAGCCCGGCATGGGCGAAGGTCATGCCCCATTGCGCGCGCGGCAGATAGCGCGCGCGACGCAGGCTCGTCACCAGAGGGCCTTTGAAAAGGGAGATACGAACGGCAAGTTCATAGAAGGCGCCTGCGAAAAGCCAGACCGCCAGCGCCATGCCGAGACCGGCAAGCCAAGGCGCCTTGCTGACGAAAGCCATGACGCAGATGAAAGCGACAAGCGCCAATGCGCCGACGCCCATGAGACGCTGGAGCGCACCGAGGAGGTCGGCACGCTTCCAACCGAGAAATGGTCCGATGGGCACGAGGATTAGCAACGGCACCATGATCGGTCCGAACGTCATGTTGAAGAAAGGCGCGCCGACCGTGATCTTCGGACCGTTGATGGCGTCGAGGAACAGCGGATAGAGCGTGCCGATAAAGACGGCGACGGCGGCTGCCGAAAGCAGCAAATTATTGACGATGAGCGCGCCTTCGCGGCTCATGGGCGCGAATATGCCTTCGGCTTTCAGCACCGGCGCGCGCCAGCCATAGAGGATCAACGCGCCGCCGATGAAGAAGGTGATGATGGCGAGGATGACGACGCCGCGCGTCGGGTCGGAAGCAAAGGCGTGAACCGAATTCAACACGCCCGAGCGCACGAGGAAGGTGCCGACCAGCGATAGCGAGAAGGCGAAGATCGCCAGCAATATCGTCCAGCTTTTCAGCGCGCCGCGTTTTTCCGCGACAATGGCTGAATGAAGCAGCGCGGTGGCCACGATCCACGGCATGAGCGAGGCGTTTTCGACCGGGTCCCAGAACCAGTAGCCGCCCCAGCCAAGCGTGTAATAGGCCCACCACGAACCCATGGCGATGCCGATGGTGAGCGCGGTCCAGGCTCCCAATGTCCAGGGCCGCACCCAGCGCGCCCAGCTTGCATCCACACGGCCCTCAATCAGGGCGGCGATGGCGAAAGAGAAGGCCATCGAGAGGCCGACATAACCCGCATAGAGGAAGGGCGGATGAAAGGCGAGACCGGGGTCCTGCAGAAGCGGATTGAGGCCGTGACCTTCAAAGGGCGCGGGCGACAGACGCAGGAAGGGATTGGAGGTCGTCAGAATGAAGGCGAGAAAGGCGACGCCGATGGAGGCCTGCACCGCAAGCACCCTGGCACGCAAATGCGCAGGCAGATTGTTGCCGAAGAGCGCAACCAGCGCGCCATAGAGCGACAGGATGAAAACCCAGAGCACCATCGAGCCTTCGTGGTTTCCCCAGACGCCGGTGATCTTGTAGAGCATCGGCTTGGTCGAATGGGAATTGTCGAAGACGAGCTTCAGCGAAAAGTCGGACGTGACGAAAGCGTGCATCAGCACGAGAAAAGCCGTGGCGATGAGCAGGAATTGTGCGATGGCGGCGGGACGCGCCACATCCATCAAGGCAACGTCATGGCGATGCGCGCCTATCATCGGCACGACCATCTGCACGCAAGCCACCGCAAAGGCCAGCACGAGTGCGAAATGTCCCAGTTCGGCGATCATGGCTTTGGCATATCCGGTGTTGTTGTTTCGGGACCCTGAATGACTTCGCCGTCCTTGGAGCGCCCAGCCTTCTTGAGCGCATCGGCGACCTCGGGCGGCATGTATTTTTCATCATGCTTGGCGAGCACCGTGTCCGCCACGAAGGACCCATCGGGTTGCAGTTCGCCTTCGGCGACGATGCCCTGCCCTTCGCGGAACAGGTCCGGCAGGATGCCGGTATAGGTGACGGTCTCGGTGTTCACGAAATCCGTGACCTTGAAGGTCACGGTCGCCGAGCCGCTATGTTCGAGAGAGCCTTTGACAACCATGCCGCCCAGACGGATACGGGTGCCGGGCGCGATATGCTTTTGCGCAATTTCGCTGGGACTGTAGAAAAACGTGATGTTGCCGCGCGTCGCATAGAGGATGAGACCAACGGCGAAGCCCAGAATGGCCAGTCCAGTCAGAATGAATACGGCGCGGCGATTTTTGCGCGTCATGTTGGGTCGCTCTCCCGGCGCGGTGATTTGGCCTCAGGTATAGCCGGGGCGGCCTCTGTTCGAAACCGTCAAATGGTCGCGCAGGCCTAAAGACCCAGAATGATGCGGGTGGCGGGCCCCACGACACCATCGGCGACGAGCCCGTTTTCATCCTGCCAGGCCTTGAGCGCCCCTTCGAGGCCGGGGCCAAAGACCCCATCAATATTGATGGTATAGCCCTCGCCCGCCAGCGCCTTTTGCAAAACAGTCACGTCATCGCCGGTCATCTGCGGATCGGTGAGGCGAAGGTTGCGCGTCGCCGCGTCGTCGGCCGAAACCACAACCGGCGCGCGGCAGGAAAGCGCATCGGCATTAACCGAGACGCCACAGACGCTGAGCGGGATGACGAGCGACCAGTTGCCCTGGGCAATGAGGCTCGCAAAAGCATCCATGCGATAGATGGTTCGTCGCAGAAGATGATTTGAAGATGTAGCCAACCAGTCGCGGCGTTCGGCAACATAATGCGAAACCCATTGCTTTTCGCCGCAGCTTTGAGGCGCGCCATGCCGCACATTGGTGCGGTCGCGCATGGCGCTCCAGGATCCGTGGATGAGGCTGTCATAGATGACGGCGGTCGAAAGCGGTTCGACAAAACCAAACACTTGCGCCGTGCGCGCCGCCGGGTCCCAATAGACGCGATCGAAAAAACGATCCTGCTCGTCCTGCATCACCGGATCGCCGCCCGCCTCCTTGAGCAGTTCGCGAAAATCACCGTCGCGATCGAGCCCGATATCGATATCGGCAAGACGGGGCAGATAGGCTTTCAGACGGCGCGCATAAGTCGCGTCCGGCGCTGCGCAATAGGATTTGACGAGAAGATAGAGATTGCCGCTGCCAAGCGTCGTCTGCGAACGGCCATAGGTGAGATGACCGGGATCGCCGGACAGGAGCGTGACGCGGGCATAGTCGCCCAGCGTCTTGCCTGTCTCGAAAATATTGACGATGGCCTGAGCGGCCTGCTTCTGAAGTTCCGACAACATGGGCGCACCTCCGGCTGATTACGCGATGGCAGCACTCTAGCTTCGACGCAACAACACGGGGATTACATGAACGCGGCCACCTATTTCGCGGGCAGCGCCTTTTCGGCATCGGCGAGTTGCTGGAGCGCGGTGGGATCCCTGGCGAAAGTCGCGCGCGCCGTCACCAGAGCCTTTCTGGCGTCGTCCGTCTTGCCGAGCACGCCATAGGCGCGGATCAGACGCAGCCAGCCTGCAAGATCGTCGGGCTTCTGTTCAAGCCGTCCGGCGAGGCGGGCCACCATCGTTTCGATCATTTGCTGGCGCGCTTCGGGCGTCATGTCGCCTGCGGCCTGCGCGTCGGCCATTGTCGGACCAGGTTGGGAAAGAGTGGCGAGTTCGGCCTGCACGCTCGCGCGCCACGGCGCATCCTTGGGCGCATTGACGAGCAGCTTTTTCCAGCGCGCCATTGCTGCGTCCTTCTTGCCGTCCTTGATTTCGGCAAGACCGAGATAATACTGCGCGCGCGGCTCTTCCGGATCGAGCTTCACGGCACTGGCAAAATCCTCACGCGCCTCGGGCGTCAGCGTTCCTTCAGCGCCGAAGACCTCGGCTTCGCCGCGCGCGGCCAGACGCCCGGCCGTTTCGCCGTCGAGTTCCATCGCGCGGGTCCAGGCGGTGATCGCCGCGGGGAAATTTCGCTGCCGCATATAGGCAGGCCCGAGCACTTCCCAGCCTTGCAGATCGTTCGGCTTTTCCTTCAGGTGCTGCTCGACCTTGTAGACCAGCGCATCAAGAGGAAGCTCGTTCGCAGGCCCCGCGATGCGCGGCGCGAAAGGCTCGTCGGGCACATCGGGCGAACCGAGCGCCAGATAGACAGCCAATGAAAGCGCCGGAACGAAAACCATCACGGCGAAGGCTATCCGGCGCGGCGAGGTCTTCACGGGTCCGTGTTTGGCCTTCACGGCAGCGTCAACGGCGGCGAGCAATCGGCGGGAGACTTCGACGCGGGCAGCTTCGGCTTCCGCCTCACCCATGACGCCGCGTTCGACATCGCGCTCCACCTCGGCGAGCTGGTCGCGATAGAGCGCCACATCCTTGCCGCCGTCCGCAGCCGCTCCCTTGTTCGCCCGTCGCGACTTGAACGGAATGAGCAAGGCCCATACGACGCCGCCGGTCAGCAGGGCAAAGCCAATCCAGAGCAGAAGATTTGTGTTGATGAAAGCCAAGTTACGATGCCTTTGGGTGAGGGTCGCACCTGTATAAAGAC
>JBAQNC010000163.1:0-13642 GCA_049303435.1 Parvibaculum sp.
GCTCTATATAGGTTTGGGGGCCGCGGGCCGCAAGCCGTGATGAGACATTCAGGCCACAGGGATTCGCTTTGTTGCATGGAAAACGGCGGGAAATGAGCTTGAAAGGCAGCATCGAGACCGGATTTGAGGGTTTGACGCTTTATCCCGGTCGGATCGACCCTGCCGGACAGCGCGCTCTTGTCGCAGCGCTTGAGCCCGCACTAGCAGCAGCGCCACCTTTTCGGCCGTTGATGCCCCGGACTCGTAAACCCTGGTCGATCCATCAGACCAATCTTGGGTCGCTCGGCTGGCTGTCAGGGGAGAAGGGCTATTTCTACGGCGACCGCCACCCGGTGACGAATGAGCTCTGGCCCGCCCTGCCCCCGGCCCTGCTCGAAATCTGGTCAGATCTGGCCGACTATGGCACCCCGCCGGAATGCTGTCTGGTGAATATCTACCGCGGTGAGAAAGCGCGCATGGGCCTTCATCAGGACCGCGACGAGGCGGCGCTCGATGCCCCCGTAGTTTCCATTTCGCTTGGTGACACCTGTGTCTTCCGCATCGGCGGATTCGCCCGCAGCGACAAGTCCCGGAGCTTCCGACTCGCGTCGGGCGACGTCATGGTTCTGGGTGGCCCTTCCCGCCTGCGTTTTCATGGCGTAGATCGGATCATCCCCGGCTCGTCACAGCTTCTGGATGGCGGTGGTCGCATCAACCTGACCTTGCGGCGGGTGAACGAACCAGACAGAGCCGGTTAGTAGGGTGTCCAGCCCGGCACGGGCGACACGCTGAAAAGATAGAGGTGGCCGTAGAAGACCGCGCCGAAGACGACGAGGCCGAGCAGGATTCGCCACCAGCCAAGTTCACCGAGCGCGAGCTTGTTGCGGCGTGCGATGATCGCGGCGAAGGGGAGGTTCGAGGTCTGGGCGGCGAAGCCCTTCCATTTGTCGCCGAGCGCCGCTTTGCGTTTGCCGTCGATGGAGAGCGTGCCGAGCGAGGCGAGCAGCAGGAAGGTTCCAAAGAACATGATCGAGGCCCTATCGCCATTGAGGCCGATGTGCAGCGCCGACCAGAGTATGACCGCCCAGAGAAAGGGATGCCGCGTGATCCGCAGCATGCCTTTGACGGCATCCGGCTTGTCGAGCAGTGCCTCGGCCTTCACAGCGGTCGGGTTGGGTGTCGTGAGACCGATGAGCGCGAAGAGGAAGGCGACGATCATGACAAGCGGTGCGGCATGCACGAGACCCACGGGGGCCACCCAATAGAGCCGGTTGGGGATGTCGTTCGTGGCGTTATAGGCCATGCAGAGCCAGACGATACCGCTGATCGAGGCGAGTGAGAAAAGTCCTATATAGGCGTTTTCCCCCATCGCGCCGACAAGCTTGCCTCTGAACGAAGTACCTGAAACCAGAAGATGGATGGCCAGAAAAAAGATCGCCGCAGCTGCGAGATTGATCATCGTTTTCCCCCGTCATTTGATAACTCAAGTGGCGCATGTTCGCACCTGCTTGTCAAAACCATAACGCTGTTATGATCTGGGGAAGAGCTATCCGGTTTCAAGAAGAAAAACGCGCCGACCCCGAAGGATCGACGCGCGAATACATGCATTACGAAAGAATTGCGGTTCAGGCCTTGATGTCGACGCCCTCGCTGCCGCCCTGCGGGGCGTTGTCGTCTGCCTTGGCGACGCCGACGCGGGCCGCGCGCAGCAAGCGATCGCCGATCATGTAGCCGGCTTCCACCACATGCACGACCGTGCCAGCAGGCTGGCCGCTGTTGGGCACTTCGAACATGGCCTCATGAAGATGCGCATCGAACTTGTCGCCGGGCGTGGGCGTGATTTCCTTGATGCCGTGGCGTTCGAAGGTGGCGAGCAGCTGGCGTTCGGTAGCTTCCACGCCGTCGATCAGCGATTTGACGGTTTCGGGCGAAGCTTCGCGGTCTTCGGGTTTCAGTGCGGCGATGGCGCGGCGCAGATTGTCGGAGACCTGCACCATGTCGCGCCCAAAACCGGCCGAGGCATAACGCGCCGCATCCTGCTTGTCGCGTTCGGCGCGGCGGCGCGTGTTTTCTGCTTCGGCGACCGCGCGAAGGAGCTTGTCCTTCAGTTCTTCATTTTCTTTCTGGAGTGCGGTCAATACGGAAAAGGGATCGGGATCGCCTTGTGTGTCGTCTTCTGGAGCGCCCTCGCCTGCTTCGCCCTTGTTGGCTGCGGCATCTGCCGCCAGAATGGCGTCGGCGGCTTCCTTTAGCGACTTGGGGTCGGTGCCGTGGGGATTGCCGTTTTCGTTGTTCTGGTCGCTCATCACTTCAAATCCATTGGTATTGCTCAAACGCCCCCGATGGCCTTTCGGGGGGATAAAATCCGGTCTCGATTTGCGCGTCTCGGGGCTCAAAGTCAACCGCCGATCCTGTCGCAAAGCGTCAGTTCATCAGGCGTCCGACCAGTTTGGCGGTGTAATCCACCATCGGGATGATGCGGGCATAATTGAGCCGCGTCGGACCGATGACGCCAAGCACGCCGATGACATGCTGTCGGCTGTCCATATAGGGCGAAATCACCAGAGATGAACCCGACATGGAGAAAAGCTTGTTCTCCGAGCCGATGAAAATCCGCACGCCTTCGGCGTTTTCGGCAAGGCCCAGAAGCTGGACGAGGTCGCGCTTGTTTTCCAGGTCGTCGAAAAGAAGTCGAACGCGCTCAAGGTCTTCCATGGCGTGGACATCGTCGAGCAACCGCGAGCGGCCACGCACGATCAGCGACTTGGACAGAGGATCGTCGCGGTCCGTCGCGCTCTTGGAGCCCGACCAGGTGGCAAGCCCTGACGATATGACGCGGGCCGTGAGGTCGTTCAACTCTGCCTTTTGCGTTTCCATTTCGCGCGCGAGAATGGTCTTGGCTTCCTCGAAAGTCTTGCCGCGCAGGCGCTGGTTCAGATAGTTCGTCGCCTCGGTAAGTGCTGATGGCGTAAGGCCTTTTGGGACTTCGATGACGCGGTTTTCAACCTCGCCGCCCTCGGTGACGATGACGACAAGCGCGCGGCCGGGGTCCATCGCGACGAATTCGATATGCTTGAGCGCGGCCTCGAAGGTTGGCGCCATGACGAAACCCGCCGCATGGCTGAGGCCTGAAAGCATCCTGGAGGCTTCGTCGAGCACGTCCTCGACGCTCTTGTGTGAGCCTGCGACCTGTCTTTCGATCTGGAAGCGCTCGTCGTCGGAAATGTCACCGATCTCGAGCAAACCATCGACAAACATGCGTAATCCGGCCTCCGTCGGCATGCGTCCGGCGCTGGTGTGAGGCGAAAAAATGAGACCGAGCGCCTCCAGATCCGACATGACATTGCGGATCGAGGCGGCTGACAGCGACATGGGCAAATGCCGCGACAGAAAGCGCGAGCCCACGGGATCGCCGGTTTCCAGATAGGTCTCCACGACACGGCGCAAAATCTCGCGCGATCTTTCGTTGAGATCCTTTATGGCGACCATCGGGCTTATGTCTATCCTGTGTAAATGCCTGAAATCAGGACCAAATTTAGGAAGCCCCGCAGCGGTCGTCAATTGACCAGCGGCTCTGCGCTTTCCTATTTCGCGCGCTCGCGCTACTAAGGCGGCAGAAACCTTGAAGCCAAACGAAGAAAGCAGGCACTTCATGCGCCCATCCGGCCGCCAACTCCATGAAATTCGGGCCGTCAGCATCGAACGCGGCGTCACGAAACACGCCGAAGGCTCCTGCCTGATCAAATTTGGCGATACGCATGTGCTTTGTACGGCGAGCCTTGAAGAACGCGTGCCGCCCTTCCTCAAGGGCAAGGGCCACGGTTGGGTGACGGCGGAATACGGCATGCTGCCCCGCTCCACCCATGAGCGCATGCGCCGCGAGGCCGCCCAGGGCAAGCAGTCGGGAAGAACGCAGGAAATTCAAAGGCTTATTGGTCGTTCGTTGCGCGCCGTGGTGGACATGAAGCTGCTCGGCGAACGTCAGATTTCGCTCGATTGCGACGTCCTTCAAGCCGATGGCGGGACACGCACGGCCTCGATCACGGGCGCCTGGGTGGCGCTGCACCAGTGCATCGAGTGGATGATGGCGCGCGACATGCTCGCCGTTTCACCGATCAAGGACCATGTCGCGGCCATTTCTTGCGGTATTTACAAGGGCTTACCGGTTGCCGACCTCGATTATGCCGAGGACTCCGACGCCGATACGGACGCCAATTTCGTCATGACGGGCCGAGGCGGCATCTGCGAAATCCAGGGCACGGCGGAAGCCGAACCCTTCAGCGAGGTGGAGTTTATCTCCTTGATGGAATTGGCAAAAACCTCGATTGCCGAACTCGTGGAACTGCAGAAGAAGGCCATTGCGGGATGAGCCGGAAGTTTATGGAAAAACTTCTGGTCGTCGCCAGCCACAACGAGGGCAAGGTGCGCGAAATCCGCGACTTGCTCACGCCTTTCGGGCTCGAGCTAAGCTCGGCTGGTGAGCTTTTCTTGCAAGAACCCGAGGAGACTGGCGAGACTTTTCGTGCCAATGCCGAGCTGAAGGCCCTGGCGGCGGCAAAGGCCTCCGGTCACCCTGCTCTCGCCGATGACAGCGGCCTCTGCGTCGACGCGCTGAACGGCCAGCCGGGGATATATTCCGCCCGCTGGGCCGGACCGCAAAAGGACTTCGACTTCGCGATGGAGAAGATCCGTCTGGGGCTCGTGGAAGAAGGCACGCTCGACACGCGGGCGCATTTCATCTGCGGCCTCGCGCTCGCCTGGCCCGACGGGCATGTCGAATATTTCGAAGGCCGCGTCGATGGCGAGCTCACCTGGCCGCCCCGTGGATTGAACGGCTTCGGCTACGACCCGATGTTCGTGCCCGACGGCTATGAGGAAACCTTCGGCGAAATGGACCCGGACAAGAAGCATGGCCTTTCTCATCGCGCGGATGCTTTCCGGCAATTGGTCGATGCCTGTTTCAAGGGCTGACGCCCAAACATGCTTCCACCTTTCTAGCCCTCCCCCCTTGAGGGGGAGGGTTGGGAGGGGGGTACGGCCGTGAAGGATTCTTTCAAAGAGACCCCCCCACCCGCTCCGCTTCGCGGATCGACCTCCCCCTCCCCTGCGCGTAGGCGCAAAAAGGAAGATGGTGGGGAGGTAAGAAAGACCGAAGGCGGCTTCGGCATCTATGTCCATTGGCCCTTTTGCCTGTCGAAATGCCCCTATTGCGATTTCAACTCCCATGTGGTGGCGAACGTCGACCAGCGCCAATGGGCCGCGGCATTGGTCCGTGAACTGACCTATATGCGCGAGCTGACGGGCCCGCGCCTCGTCTCCTCGATCTTCTTCGGCGGCGGCACGCCCTCGCTGATGGAAGTCTCGACCGTCGAGGCCGTGCTCGAGGCCATCGCGCGCCTCTGGCATGTCGAAGCCGATGACGAGATTTCGCTCGAAGCCAACCCGACCAGCGTCGAGGCGACGCGCTTTCGCGGCTACCGCGCGGCGGGCGTCAACCGTCTGTCGCTCGGCGTGCAGTCGCTGGACGACAAGGAGTTGAAATTCCTCGGGCGTCTGCATACGGCCGACGAGGCGTTGAAGGCCATCGGCCTCGCGCGCGACATTTTCCCGCGTCTGTCGTTCGATCTCATCTACGCGCGACCGGGCCAGACGCCGGACGCCTGGGGCCGCGAGCTTCGCATGGCGCTAACTCATGCCGTCGATCACCTGTCGCTCTATCAACTGACGATCGAGGAAGGCACGGCCTTCGCGCGGCTCTATGAGAAGGGCTCGTTCAAGCTGCCCGATGAAGACGAGGCCGTCGCGCTTTATGAATTGACCGGCGAGATCTGTGGCGAGGCGGGATTGTCTGCCTACGAAGTATCGAATTACGCGAAACCGAAAGCCGAATGTCAGCACAATCTCGTCTATTGGCGCTATGGCGATTATGTCGGCGTCGGTCCCGGCGCGCATGGACGCCTGACGACGGATGAGGGCCGCATCGCCACCGCCGCGCTGAAAGCGCCGGGCGCGTGGCTGGCGTCCGTCGAGGCCCATAACCACGGGCTCGAAACACGCGAAATGGTGAGGGCGGGCGAGCAGGGCGATGAGATGATGCTCATGGGCCTGCGCCTCAGCGAAGGCGTGTCGCTTGCGCGTTACGAACGCCTGACGGGGCACGCGCTTGATGAGAACCGCGTGGAAAGCCTTGTGGGGCAGGGGCTTCTGGTCCGCAACGGCGATGTGATCGTCGCGACGCCTGAAGGTCGCCTTGTGCTCAATGGCGTGCTGGGGCGACTGCTCGCCTGATCGGCGCTACCGCTTCGCGCGCTACTTCCGCCCGACGGCGCACAATACGCCTGCCTCATTCGAAGAGCTGAAACGCCTCAACGATCTGGAACTTTACGACACGCAGGCCGATCCGCTGGAACGCATCAACATCGCCAACAGGCCGGAGAATGACGGGCTGGTTTGGCGTATGGCGCAACTGACGAACCGGCTCGTGACGGAGGAAGTCGGCGAGGACGACGGCCAGATGCTGCCGGGGCCGACGATGATCTGGAATGCCTGAGGGGCGAGGTGTATCGTTCTCGCGCTGGATCAGTCCCGTTCAAGAAGCTTTGTTGAGAAAGGAATAATTGCGCTAACACGGGTTATTAGTTTGTTATTCAACTAGGTCCTTAGAATGAGCCCGTTAGTTCCATATTGCTTCATTTTCCCACCGTGCTGGAAATCCAGCGGAACTCAATTTGATGGTATTTGAAATTGGGAATTGGGCGATTAGTTCCTTAAAGCGATCTTTCCAAGTTGAGTTCGGGTTGATCGACTGAAGGAGATAAGCGCATATCAAAGCCACTCCGTACAACCGTGCCTGCGCATGAGTATTGTTTGATATGTGCGCTAATGATTGATGTCCTTGTGACGGCGGCCACGCTGGTTGTATTGCATTCACTTTATTCCAAAATCGACTGTGGTGCGCACAAACATTGCGCGCCAGATTTATTGCATGCAACCAAGATTCCATGACCCTAAATGAGTGAACATTAAATGCCGCCGCAATTGTAGTTTGGTCCTTCTTTTTAAGCCCGCTAAATAAGGTGGACATTGTTCCAAAGTCCCAAATTTCAGCTGCGATCCATAAAGGCGGATACTCACCGGGGTATTTTGACTTAAAGTGTTTCACAAACTCTTCTTTGGATTTTGCGAATGCCGCATCATGGCGATCTAACCAATCTTGGTGCTTTGTTCTGAGAGTTTTGGGGTTTCTTTTAAGCGTGAAATTGCCGTGCAATGCATTCGGATCGCGATGAGCAAGTGGACCTATTTGACCGAGTTCAAGAGTAATGCGTACACGGAGCGCAATTTCTATCCGTTCGATAACGTCCAAGAATAGCAGTCGAAGTTTTTTGTCAAAAACATACAACGCAAGTACCTCAGAAAAATCGGCATCATTTTTGAAGTTATCGTCGGTCGCTGACCTGCGATACGGGTACCAATATCCGCTTAACCGATAATACCCAATTCTCTCAAGATACGATTGCGCTAGAGCATCGTTTGAGATGCTCATGCCACGGCCCTTAATAAGGGTGAGTTGCTGTGCTGGAGAAAGGTATGGCTTGCTGTAAGGCATTGAACTGCCTTACAAAAAAGAAGACCGACCCGTACGCTTTCGCGAAGAGGGGCCGGCCATGTTGATACATATATGATTCAAGTAGGCCACCTCGTCAAGGAAATTATCTCATAATTTTTGCAGACCTTAAAAATGTGTTTTTTATTATCACCGGTTAAATTGAAGGGGGTCAATGTCTTACGGAAACCTTAATGTATTGTTTGTGACGGGTTCCAATGCGGTCGGTGAATTGCGCTCCCCCACGACGTAATCCGATTGGGCTTAGGATCAGAACCCAAGTGTCTGAATTACCTACCATCCTCACGGCTTCTTCACCCATTTGCCGCTGGCGTCCTGGACCATCTGGCCTGAGGGGGTGCGGGCGATGAGTTTGACGGCGGCGAGTTTTTCGACGTCGCTGAGCGAGGCGCCCTGTGTCTGGGCGGCGACCTTCTCATAGGCGGCGCGGCGGCGCGCGTTGATGTCAGCGACGAGATTTTTGACGTCGGGCGTGGCGCTGGCGGTCACGAGCCCGATGTAGCCATTGAGCTGTTCGCCGACGAGGCCTTGCGCCTTGGCGCTGTCGAGATCCATCGCGAAGGCGGCGGACGTGAGGCCGAGCCCAAGCGCGAAGATGAAGGCGAGGGTGACGAGAACTGATTTCAACGGGCGCATATGGGTCTTCCTTCGAAATAACTTGGGCTCAACTTGGGCGGGGCTCAGAAAATATCGGGGTTCTTGGCCAGCACGTCTTCAAGTTCGCGATCGACCTTGACCCGGACCTGCTGGTCGATCTTGATATTGAGATTGATTTCGATCGGCTTGTCGGGGGCCTGAATTTTCACCGTCGGATTGCAGGCGGCGAGCGCAAGCATCAGGCTGAGCCCGCCTGTCGTCGAGAGAAGGCGATGCGATATCGGTCTGTCTGTGAGATGTGTCATCTGGGTGTCGCCTCTTTTTCTCGACCGACCCCGCTCTGGATCAGTTCCAACGGCCTGAAGCCAACCGTACCACGTCGGATGAGGTCCGCAAGCGAGCCCTCGATATTGACATTGAGATGGATCGGATAACCGTCGTAGAGAGACGGGTTTGCGCCGCGCAGCCCGATCTGGAACCGCAGGTTGCCATTGACGTTGCCGTCTACCGCGCCGGTGAGTTCCGTATAGTGAAAATCCTTGAGCGCTTCGGTGAGCAGCTGGGTCTGTTCGGTACTGGCGGCGGCGTCGGCGGCCTGATTATTGTAAATGATCACGCCGCCGCCGCTGGCCGACAGCGCCCCGTCGGTGATGATCGGATCGCCATTTTCAATCCTCAGCGGAAAGTTTCCGCTGAGCCTGCCCGTGCCGCTCAGGCCCGGCACATCGACCATCACGAGCAGTTTCTGAATATCGACCTTATCGACCGTCAGCTTGTATCTGTCGGCGGCGTTGCCCGGCGAGGTGAGCGTGAGGCGGCCGCCGGTGAAGGGCCAGGCTGCTTCGACGAGACGCGCCTTCATGCCCGAACCGATTTCGAATTTGACGGTGCCCTTGTCGAGCGGCACGGCGGTTTCGACATGCGCGACGGTGAGTGTCTGCACGCCTCTGGTGCGCGGCGGCGTGAGGCTTGAGAGCCTGATCGTTCCGGCAAGGCCTGAAACGATTGTCGAGCCGACGCCAAAGCCGATGTTAGAAAGCGTCGCGCTGCCGGAACTGGCGAGCCTGTCTTTGGCATAGGAAAAATCACCCTGATAGGCGACGCGGCCGCGCAAGTCGCTGACGATGCCTTTGAGTGTCGGGGAAAGGTCTCCCGGCGCGAGCTTGCCGGGCGCGAAGTCGAGCTGGCCGTTGGCCCTGGCCGAGGCGCTGGCGTTTTCGACGTCATAGTGGCCGGTGACTTTGGCGAGCGCGACGCCCGCGCCGCTCGGCGGCGAGGTGCTTGTGTCCGCGTCGAAGGTGAGACGCTGGCCGTCGAACTGCCAATGCGCGACGAGCGCCACGGGCGCGACGGGAAGGGAGGCGGCGCTGGCGTGCGAGGCTTCCACCTCGCCGGAAGCCGTCAACTTGCCGTCAGCGAAGGAAAGATCGGCCTGATAGGTGACGTCGCCTTTGAGATCGCTCACCAGTCCCGCAAGCGCAGGCGAGAGGTCTTTCGGCTCGAACTGACCGGGCGCGAAGGCGAGATGACCGCTGGCCTTTGCCGAGGCGCCGGCGCTTTCGAGATCATAGTGGCCGGTGATCTTTGTGAAGGCGACGCCCGCGCCGTCCGAAGGCGCGGTCGAGCCATCGGCGTCGAAGCTGAGGCGCTTGCCGTCATAAAGCAGGTGGCCGGTCAGCACGACAGGTGCGACGCGGGCAGGCGTCGTGAGATCAGCGAGATGAAGCGCGGGCAGCGTGAGGGCAATCGGTACGGCGGCATCGGTTTGTGACACCTCGATGTCGCCTGTGGCGTCGAATGCGCCTTGCGCCGTCACGAGATGGATCGCGGCGTCCGACACGTGAATGGCGGGCAGGGCGGTGGCTGAGGACGTGCCACCGTTCTGTCGAAGCAGAGGGTCGGTCGCGCCGAGCGACAGGCCTTTGTCATCCAGCCGGGCGTTGACGCGCAAGCCATCGACCTCGATCGACTGCACGCGGCCCGAAAGCAATTCGCCGAATGTGTAGACGACGCTGATGTGGCGCGCCGAGAGATCGGGCTCTATCGCCAGATCGCGCACCTCGATGCTTCTGAAGCCGAGCGCCGAGATTTGGAAGGAGGCGTTTGAAATGCCGCGTGTCGTCAGGGCGTCGGCGACGAGGCGTTCGGCAAGGGGCAGACGCGATTGCCAGAGCATGACGAGCGCCGCGCAGGCCACGACGAGAAACGCCGCGACGCCGATCAGCCATCGCCGCGCGATGCGGCCTTGCTTCCTTTTTGGTTCGGCATTTTCCACGGCGGATTGACCAGACATCGTTCAGGCATGAGTGCCGACCCAGTATCTCCCGGATCGTCGCCGCTGTCGAAACTATTGCCCTTCGACGTAATCCGGCTGGGCTTCCGGCGCGGCCTTGATGAAGGCGGGGTGGCGCTTGCAGGCCTCGGCGATTTCGACGAGGCGCGGGTAGGGCGTCAGGTCGAAATTGGCGCGGCGGAGATTGAGCATCTGGGGGACGAGGAAAATGTCGCCCATCGTGGGATAATCCGCAAAGCCGAATTTCGCGCCGCTGTCATATGTCGTCACGTCGCGTTCGAGCGCGGTGAGCCCGACGCTGCACCAGTGCTGATACCACTCGTTTCGCTGCTCGGTCGAGAGATCGAGGCTCTTCGCCATGAATCTGTGGACGCGCACATTGTTGAGCGAATGGATTTCCGACGCGATGGTGGCGGCAAAGGCGCGCGAGCGTGCCCGCGCAATCGGGTCTTGCGGGAAGATCGAGGGTTCGGGATAGAGGTCTTCCAGATATTCGATGATGGCGGACGATTGCGTGATGACCTTGCCCTTGTCCTCCAGCGCCGGGATCAGCGAGAGCGGATTGATCTTGCGGAAGCTTTCCTCATGCTGCGCACCCTTGCGAATGTCGACGGAGACATAGTCGAAAGAGATCTCCTTCAGATGCAGCGCGATGCGCACCCGATGCCCCGCCGAATTGCGGAAGAAGGTATAGAGCTTCATGGGCGTGATCGCCTTTGTTGGTTATCTGTCGCTCAGTTGATGGCCGGCAGACCGAAGCTTGTGGGCGCGGGATCGACCACCACCGCGCCGCCGGGATGGATTTCCATGATCGACAGCCCGCGCTCGATGCGTCCGTCGGGCAGGAAGCGGAAGATGCCATCAACACCGGCAAAACCGTCCGGGTGTGTCAGTGCTTCATCGGTGAAACGCATGTCGTCGGGATGCGAGGCAAGCGCCACGGCAAGGCTGACGCCATCGTAAGCCAGACTCGCGATGCGCGGCGGCGTCGCATGATAGGCGCGGGCATAGCGCGCGACGAATTGCTGATGCGCTTCAGGCGACGGGGCGGTGAACCAGCCGCCGTCGAGCGATGTCTCGCGCGCCAGCGTCGGATCGTCCCAGAGGCCGGTGCCGAGGAATTTGATCTTGCGCGGATCGACATCATAGTAGGGTAGCAGCGGCGCCAGGGCTTTGAGCCGCGTACCGCCTTCGGGCAGGAAGATCGCCTGATAGGGCAGGTCGCCGATGGTATCGACCTTTTCCAAGGCCCTGGCGCCCGCGGCATCGCCCGCCGCTTCCAGCGCCTTGCGCCTGGCGACGACGGCGGCATGGCGCGAACCGTAATGCGCGATCTGCATGACGGGATTGTTCATGCCTTCCACCGCCAGCGGATAGGAGACCATGTCGGTGATGGTGGAGCCGTGATCGGCGACCGCCTGCCGGAAGTTGGCAGCGACGCGATTGCCATAGTCGTTCTGTGGCGTCAGCGCCGCGAATTGCGTCATGCCGTTCAGCACCGCAAAATCGACGATGCGCTTGACCTCTTCATCCGGCGGGAAGGAGAGGAGATAGACGCCCGCCTGCGCCACCGTGACGTCGGAGGAAAAAGCGACGACCGGCACATGGGAGGCGCGCGCAATCGGCGCGATGGCGGTGACTTCATCGGCAAAGAGCGGCCCCAGGATCATGTCTGCGCCCTGGGTGATGGCGTCCACCGCAGCCTGCTTGGCCGCTTCCGCGCTGCCCGTCGCCTTGGGCATTAGCAGGATGTCGGGATTGTTGAACTCGAAAAGGGCGAGCTGGGCCGCATTATAGAGCGAGGCGGAAAGCTCGCGGATGTCGGGGTTCGACGAATTATAGGGCAGCAGCAGCGCCACGCGGATGAGCGGGCGGCCTTCCATGCCCTTTGGCGTGTAGAAATTGGCCGGGTCGCGGGTGATCTCCCGATGCGCGGGCGGAGCCTGGGTGCTGATTTGCGGGGTTTGCACCACGACCTTGGGCGGCGCGGCGGGACCGCTGCCCATCATGGAGGAGCAGGCGGCGAGCAAGGGCAGCAGAAGGGCGATGGCAAGGCCCTTAAGGCCCTTTCCGGCAAGGGAGGATCTCGGGCCGGTCAATGGATGCAAACTCAAGGCGCAACTCTTCCATGTGGGAAACGGGACCGGCCAAACCTAAAGGGGGCGGGCAGCCAAGTAAACGACTAGAACAATTGCCAAATGGCCCGAAGATTGCCAAACAGGGCAGGGGCGGCGCATGGTTCGAGACCGGCAAGAGACCTCGCCCGCTCCCCGACCAGAGCCCGAAAGCGTCAGAGAACCAATGTCCGATCAGGAACCAGACCCCGAAGAGGCCCCGGAACGGCAGGAGATGATCGCCGAGCCGTCTCAGCGCCGCGCGCCTCAGGCGCTCGCCTCCGGTCTTTATGTGACGGCGACGCCCATCGGCAACGCCTCCGACCTGACGCTTCGCGCGCTCGATGTGCTGCGCGGGGCCGACGTGGTGCTTTGCGAGGATACGCGGGTGACCGCCAAGCTCTTTGCCATTTACGGGCTGACGACAAAACTCATGCCCTATCATGACCATAATGCCGCCGAGATGCGGCCTCGTATCATGGAGCGTCTGGCGGCGGGGGGCCGCATTGCGCTCGTCTCCGACGCGGGCACGCCGCTGATTTCCGACCCCGGCTACAAGCTGGTGCGCGACGCGGTGGCCGAAGGTCATCATGTGACGACGCTGCCCGGCGCTTCGTCGGTGATGGCGGCGCTGACGCTGGCGGGCCTGCCGACGGATCGTTTCTTCTTTGCAGGGTTTCTGTCGGCCAAGCATGAGGCGCGGTTGCGTGAACTGACCGAACTTGTCGGCGTGCCGGGGACTCTGGTGTTTCTGGAAAGCGCGCCGAGGCTGGCGGCGTCGCTCAAGGATATGGCGGCGGCGCTGGGCGCGCGCGAGGCGGCGGTGGCGCGCGAACTCACCAAGCGCTTCGAGGAAGTGCGGCGCGGGACGCTTGTCGAGCTTGCCGCCCATTACGAAAAAGCGGGCGCGCCCAAGGGCGAAATCGTCATCGTCGTCGGACCGCCGGTCGCCGCAGCCCCTCTTTGCGCCCATGAGATCGACGCCATGCTGGAAAATGCGCTTGCGCGCGGCAGCCTCAAGGATGCGGTCGC
>JBAQNC010000164.1:0-5866 GCA_049303435.1 Parvibaculum sp.
TGGGGAACCCGCGCCTCGTCCTCGACCGAAGGCCGCGCCGTCAGCACCCGCAATTCGCGATAGACCTGCATGGAATCCGCATTGACGATCTCGCCACCGAGCTTTTCGGCGAGCCACAACGCAAGCCCGGACTTGCCGCTCGCCGTCGGCCCTGCAATAAGGATCGCGCCCTTTGTATGATGCGGCTCGCTCACGTCACTTCGTTCCTTCACCAGTCGTTCGGTTGCAATGAAATACACCCTCACCCTCATCGGCAACAGCGCCACGCCCCTTACCGACGAAATCATCGGCATCGCCAGTGGCGCGCTGCCCAATTCATCGGACCCGGACTGGCTCGCGCAAGGTATCGCCTGCGATGTCTCCTTCGAAGCCGCTGACGGCAGCAAAATCGAGGCCGCCATTCGTAACCAGCTTCTCGGCGCGCGCATAGACCTTGTCGTGCAGCCCGCCGAGGGCCGCCGCAAGAAGCTGCTCGTCGCCGACATGGATTCGACCATCATCGAGCAGGAATGTATCGACGAACTGGCCGCCGAACTGGGTCTGAAGGAACAGATCGCCGACATCACCGAGCGCGCCATGCGCGGCGAGATCGCCTTCGAGCCTGCACTCTTGGAACGCGTCGGCCTCTTGAAGGGCCTGCCGCTCTCCGCCCTCGAACACGTCTACAATAACCGCATCACCGAAACGCCCGGCGGTCGCATGCTCACCGCCACCATGCGCAAGCATGGCGCGACCTGCGCTCTCGTGTCGGGCGGCTTCACCTTCTTCACGCAGCGCATCGCCGACGCCGTCGGCTTCGATTTCAACCGCGCCAATACGCTGATCTTCGTGGATGAAAAACTGTCAGGCGATGTCGCCCAGCCGATCCTCGGCCGTCAGGCCAAGATCGACGCCCTTGTCGAACTCCGCGCCGAACTGAAACTGCCGCACGACGCCACACTCGCCATCGGCGACGGCGCCAACGATCTCGGCATGATCGAGGAAGCAGGCCTCGGCGTCGCCTATCACGCCAAACCCGTCGTCGCCGAAGCCGCCGACGCCCGCATCGATTTCGGCGATCTCTCGGCGCTACTTTATTTGCAGGGCTACAAGGCCCACGAAATTGTGAAAAGCTGATCCCAACACCGTCATGCGCGGGCTTGACCCGCGTATCCACGTCTTCTCTTTCCTTACGGCAAAGACGCGGATGGCCGGATCAAGTCCGGCCATGACGAAGTCTTGAAATCTGAAATCTAAATCTACTTCAGCGGCACAGCCACAAATCTTGTCGAGCCCGCCGTCACCACACGCATCAGCACCGAGGTGCGACCGGACTTGCGTTCCTTCTCGACTTCCTCGACCACCTGCTGCGGTGAGGTCGCATCGACGCTCCCGACACGGATGATGAGATCGCCGGGACGGATGCCCTTGTCCGACGCCGCGCTGTCGGCTTCGACATCGGTGACAATGGCGCCTACGGCATCCTTGTCCAGATTGAAGCGCGTCCGCATCGCATCATCCACGGCCACGAGTTCCAGCCCCAGTGTCTTCAGCTTGATGAGCGACAGCGGCTTTTCGGGCTGCTCCTCATCGTCCTCCGCGTCCGCCTCTTCAAGCAGCCCGACCTTCAGCGACAGCTCTCGGGTCCGTCCGCCCCGGACAATCCCGACCTTGACCGTTTTGCCGATCGCCGTGCCCGCCACGATGCGCGGCAGGTCGCGCATTTCGAGTATATCATGCCCGTCAAAGCGCCGGATCACATCGCCCGTCTCGATCCCCGCCTTGCCCGACGGTCCATCTTCGGCCACGCCCGCAACCAGTGCGCCATGCCGGTCTTTGAGACCCAGCGAGGTTGCGATTTCCGGCGTCACCTCCTGAATGCGCACGCCGATCCAGCCGCGACGGATTTTCCCGTGTTCGACAAGCTGCGGCGCCACCGACATGATCGTGCTGGCGGGCGTGGCAAAGCCGATACCGACGCTCTCGCCCGACGGCGAGATGATGGCGGTATTCATCCCCACCACATCGCCCGAAAGATTGAACAGCGGCCCACCCGAATTGCCACGGTTGATCGACGCATCCGTCTGGATGAAGTCGTCATAACTGCCGACATGAATGTCGCGATTGAGCGCCGAAACGATCCCCACCGTCACAGAGCCGCCAAGCCCGAACGGGTTGCCGATCGCCATCACCCAGTCGCCAACGCGCAGCTTCTCGCTATTGCCGAGCGCCACATGCGCAAGTGGCTTGGGCGCTTCGACCTTGAGGACGGCAATATCCGTCTTTTCGTCCACGCCCAGCACCTTGGCGGGCAAGCTCGTGCCATCGGTGAATGTCACGTCGATCTTGTCCGCCCCATCGACCACATGGTTATTGGTGACGATGATGCCCTTGGCGTCGATCACAAAGCCCGAGCCCAGCGACTGCACCTTTTGCGACGGCCCCTTGTCCGGACCGGCAAGCGGCGAAGACAACGGTTCCCCGTCGGGCCCGACCTCCACCTCCTGCGTCGTCGAAATATTCACCACCGCGGACGACAGACGCGCGGCAAGATCGGCAAGCTCGAAGGGAACCACACGCGCGAATGCAGGCGCAATCGACAACCCCGGCAAGCCAAGCAAACCCAGGGTCGCCAAAGCGAAAGTCAATCCACGCAATTTCCTCAAGGATTTCATCCCCGCACCATCCAGACGATCAAGACACCGGCCATCAACGAAATCAGCCCCGCAAAGCGAAGGCCCTGTTCGGGCTGTTCGCTCAGCGAGGCTAACATACGTCTCATAAAACCGGGAAACGCGGCATAGAGAACGCCTTCAATGGCCAGAACCAGCCCCAGCGCCGATACGAGTTCGACCAGTCCTGACGTCATGTTCAGCGTTTAGCTCCACCGCTCTCATCGTTCAAATAGCGGAAGAATTCGCTATCGGGAGACAGGACCATGGTTGTCGTGTCTCCGGTCAGGCTCGCTTTATAAGCCTGCATGGAGCGATAGAAGGCGAAGAATTCCGGGTCCTGATTGAACGCGTTGGCAAAAATCTTGGCGCGCAGCGCGTCGCCCTCGCCTCGGGCGATCTGCCCGTCACGTTCCGCATCGGCCAGAATGACCGTCACATCGCGATCCGACTTGGAGCGAATGCGCTGTGCCTCTTCCTGCCCCTTGGCGCGGATTTCGGCAGCTTCACGTTCGCGTTCCGTCTGCATCCGGCGGAAAATCGCCTGACTGTTCGCCTGCGGAAGATCGGCCCGCTTGATACGCACATCGACAACCTCGACGCCGAAATCCTTGGCTGTCGCATTGAACACGTCGCGGATCTTGATCATCAGCCCGGCGCGATCCTTGCGCACCAGCGTTTCCAGCGTATTATCGCCCAGCGTGTTGCGCAGCGCCGAAACGAATGTCGGCTGCAACCGAAGGTCGATGGCCCGCGTCGAGGTATCGCGCACCGTCTGATAGAACTTCAGCGCATCGACAATGCGGAACCGCGCGAAGGCGTCCACCACGAGACGCTTCTGGTCCGAAGACGTCACTTCCTCGGCAGGCGCTTCAAGATTGAGCAAACGCTTGTCGATATAAACGACGTTCTGCAGATAAGGCACTTTCAGATGCAGGCCCGGATCGGTCACCAGCCCTTTCACCGAACCGAACTGCAGCACAATCGCCTGCTGGGTCATATTGACCGTATAGGTCGAGGCATAGGCGACAAATGCGAAAAGCATAACGACGACGCCACCGGCAATGGAGAGAGTCCTGTTCATTTACTTGCTCCCCTGACTGGTCGTCGAAGACGTGCTTGTCGTGGCCCCGCCGCCGGACTTGACCGCGTCAGGATTGGGCTTGAGGCCGGAAAGCGGCAGATAAGGCAACACGCTCTTGCCGTCCTTGCTGTCGATCAGCACCTTGTTCATATGACTGTACACATCCTGCATGGTTTCCAGATACATGCGCCGACGCGTCACGCCTTCCGCCTTCTTGTATTCGGCATAGATCGAGAGGAAGCGCTTGGTTTCACCCTGCGCCGCCGCCACTGTCTGCTCGCGATAGGCTTCGGCAGCCTGCGTGATCTGGGATGCCTGGCCTCGTGCCTGCGGCACCACCTTGTTGGCATAGGCGTTGGCTTCGAACTGCATCCGCTCCTGGTCGGCCTGAGCCGCCTGCACGTCGCGGAAGGCGTCGATCACGGCCGAAGGCGGATTGGAGTTCTGCAACTGTACTTCCGTCACATTGATGCCTGTCTTGTATTCATCGAGCGCCGCCTGCATCAGCGTCTTCACGCGCGACTGCACCTCGCCACGACCGGTCGTCAGCAATGACTGAATATTCGACTCGCCGACGACTTCGCGCATCGCGCTTTCGGCAATCGCCCGGACCGTGCGTTCGGGATCTTCCACATTGAAAAGATAATCCGCCGCACCATCGGGCTTGACCTGCCAGCGCACCGTGAAGCTGATATCGACGATATTTTCATCACCCGTCAGCATCAGGCTTTCTTCAGCGACATTGCTCACCGCATTGCCGCCGCCGTCGCGCAGGCCAATGTCGATTCGATTGATGCGCGTCACATTCGGCAGATAAACCGTTTCGACCGGATAGGGCAGTTTCACATGCAGACCCGGCGCTTCGGTGCGCACGAGCTTGCCAAAGCGCAACACGACGCCCTGCTGGTCGGTATCGACGCGATAAATCGAGCTTGAAGCGAGAAAGACGAGAAGCAGCGCGCCGAAGATCAGCATGAAAGTGCCCGGTCCTGCAGAACCGCCGCCCGGCATGATCTCGCGAAGCTTTTCCTGCCCCTTGCGGATCAATTCGTCGATGTCCGGTGGCTGCTGGTTTCCGCCCCCTTGAGGGCCCTTGCCCCAGGGACCACGATTGCCGCCACCGCCTCCGCCCTGCCAGCCACCGCCGCCATTACCGCCACCGTTATTGCTCCAGGGCATCAAGATTCCTTTGACCAGAGCGCATTCCGAAAAGTGAGTATCGATTTTCGGATAAAATGCGCGAGATAATAAAATTTTGGATCGGCTCCCATGATGGCTCATCAGGGGAGCTGCTCCAAATCGCAGAAAAACAAGCCGATCCGATTGGATTCAAGTCCATCGCGGTTATAAGACAGTCACCGTCCCCGTGCAACGCGAGCCGCCTTTACCTGAGGGCAAAAACCACCCATATGAGAAACACGCTGCATTAAGAAAGAGACAGAGACAGTCATATGACCCAGGTCACCCGCGAAGAGATCGTCAAGACATTGTCCGGGATCGTCGATCCCGCGACCCATACAGATGTTGTCTCATCGGGCCTTATTCAAGGCTTGGTGCTGCGCGAAGGCCATGTCGGCTTCAGTATTGAGGTCGCGCCGGAGCTTGGGCCCAAAATGGAGCCTCTTCGCCGCGAGTGCGAAGAGGCCGTGCGCAAGATGAAGGGTGTGCTGAGCGTGACTGCCGTGCTGACCGCCCACAATGCCCAGCCCGGCAGCGCGCGCCCTGCTCACAATCATAACCATAATCACGGACAATCCGCCGCGCCCGCCCGCCCCGCGCCAAAAGCGGCAGGCCCGCTGCAAATCCCCGGCATCGCTTCCATCGTCGCCGTCGCCTCCGGCAAGGGCGGCGTCGGCAAATCCACCGTCGCCGTCAATCTCGCACTCGGCCTGTCGAAGCTCGGCCTCAAGGTCGGTCTGCTCGACGCCGATATTTACGGTCCCTCCGTCCCCCGCCTCCTCGGCCTCAAGGGCAAACCCGAAACCGTCGGCAACAAATTGAAGCCGATGGAAAACTACGGCATCAAATGCATGTCGATCGGTTTCATGGTCGAAGAAGACACCGCCATGATCTGGCGCGGACCGATGGTGCAGTCGGCGCTGACGCAAATGCTGACCGACGTCGCCTGGGG